>CAIVGK010000232.1 GCA_903905475.1 uncultured Burkholderiales bacterium
GCGGGCCTGCGCGTGACCCACGAGCTGGCGTTCGGGCTGGATTACGCCGAGACGCTGAGCCGCTGGCGCGAGCGCTTCCTGAGTCAGGACGGCCCGGTCCGCCAGCTCGGTTTCGACACCCGATTCATGCGCATCTGGGAGTTCTATCTGGCCTACTGCGAAGCCGCTTTTGCGATGGGCAACACCGACGTCGTGCAGTTCACCTTGCAGCATGACTGACGTGGCCGTGCCGACGCGCCGGTGCGTGCTGGGGTTGCTGGCGGCGCCGCTGGTGTGCGGCGCCTTTGCGCGGACCGCGACGGCGGCCGCATCGCCTGTCGGCAGCGCCATCGCGCCGCCGGAGGTGCTGCGCGAGCTGCCCGCGGCGCGCCTGTTCGGCAGCGGGCGGCTGCGCCGGTTCCTCTTTCACGTGTACGACGCCAGGCTGTGGACCGGCCCCGGCTTCGAGGTGGCACGGTTCTCGATGGAGCCGCTGGCGCTCGAGCTGGAATACGGCCGCACGCTGTACGGCCCGCTGATCGCCGAGCGCTCGATCGAGGAGATGCGTCGCGGCGGCGACATCTCCCTGGCGCAGCAAGGCGTTTGGCTGGCGGCCATGCAACGGGCCTTTCCGGACGTGAACGAGGGCGACCGCATGACGGGCGTGCAGCTACCGGGCGTGGCGACGCGCTTTTTCGTCAACGGCCGACTCACCGGCGAGGTCCGTGACGCCGAGTTCACGCGGTTGTTCTTCGGCATCTGGCTGGCGCCGCACACCTCGGAGCCGCGCTTGCGCGCCGCGCTGCTGGCCGGCGCGTCGGGCGGCTCATGAGCGAGCCGGCCAGCCTTTCGGCAAACACCCACGGCCCGTCTGCCAACGCGCCCGGCGAGCGCCCGGTGATGGACGCGCTGGTGGGCTGGCGCGCCGGGCTGGGTTACGGCGCGCTCGGCTTGCCGCTGGCGTTCGTGGCGCTGCCTTTGTACGTGGTGCTGCCCAACCACTACGCCACCCAGTTCGGCGTGCCGCTGGCCGCGTTGGGTGGGGTGCTTCTGGGCGCGCGTTTGCTCGATGCGGTGGCCGACCCGCTGATCGGTCGTGCGGCCGATGGCTGGCTGGCCGCCGGCGCGCAGCGCACCTGGTGGGCGATGGCGATGGCGGCCCTGCTGCTGGCCGTCGGATTTGCCGCGCTGTTCTTCCCGCAGGTGAGCGGCACGCCGGCGCTGCTGGCCTGGTGCGCCGGCACGCTGGCGGTGACCTACATGGGCTACAGCGTGGTGACCGTGGCGCACCAGTCGTGGGGCGCACGGCTTGGCGGTGACGCCCGGCAGCAAGCGCGCATCGTCGCCTGGCGCGAAGGGCTGGCGCTGGCCGGGGTGCTGATCGCCAGCGTGATGCCATCGCTGGCCGGGCTGCCGGTGACCACCGTCGTGTTCGTGGCGCTGCTGGTGGCCGGCATGCTGTGGCTGCGCACGGCCACCCGTCCGGCGGCGTCCCGCGGCCCGCGCCAGCACGTGTCGCTCGCGCTGCCGTTTGCCACGCCGGCGTTTCGCCGGCTGCTGGCGGTGTACCTGGTCAACGGCATCGCCAGCGCGGTGCCTGCCACGCTGGTGCTGTTTTTCATTCGCGACCGGTTGCAGGCACCCGCTTACGAGGCGCTGTTTCTGGCGAGCTACTTCGCCGTGGGGGCGCTGTCGATCCCGCTGTGGGTGCGCGCGGTGCACCGCATCGGCCTGGAGCGCGCGTGGCTGGCCAGCATGGGGCTGGCGATCGCGGTGTTCGTGTGGGCCAGCGCGCTGGGCGCGGGCGACGTGGCCGCGTTCACCATGGTGTGCGCGCTCAGCGGACTCGGGCTGGGCGCCGATCTGACGCTGCCCAGCGCCATGCTCGCCGGCGTGATCCAGCGTGCGGGCCATGGCGCGCAGTCCGAAGGCGCGTATTTCGGCTGGTGGCATTTCGCGACCAAGCTCAATCTGGCGCTGGCCGCCGGCATCGCGCTGCCGGCGCTGTCGTGGTTCGGCTATTCGCCCGACAGCCGCAGCCCGCAAGCGCTCGCCGCACTGACGGCTGCCTACTGCGTGCTGCCTTGCGTGTTGAAGCTCGCCGCCGCGGCGCTGCTCTACACATTGCTGATCCGACCCCTGCAGGAGACCCGATGAAACGACGCCTGATCCTGTGCCTGACCTTGGCGGCGAGCGCCTTGCTGACGAGCTGCGCCTCGCCCACCGCCGCCGACTACGCCGCCGAAAAACCGGTGCTCGACCTGAAGACCTACTTCAACGGCGATCTCACCGCGCACGGGATGTTCACCGACCGCTCGGGCAAGGTGGTGCGCCGTTTCGTCGTCACCATGAAGTGCACGTGGCAAGGCGACGACGGCGTGCTCGACGAGCGTTTCGTCTACAGCGACGGCGAGACACAACGCCGCGTGTGGCGACTGCGTCAGCTGCCCGGCGGGCGCTACAGCGGCACGGCCGACGACGTGGTCGGCGAGGCACAGGGCCACAGCGCAGGCAACGCCTTCCAGTGGGCGTACACGCTGCGGTTGCCGGTCGATGGCAAGACCTACGAGGTGCAGTTCGACGACTGGATGTACCTGATCGACGAACACGTGATGCTCAACAAGGCGGTGATGAGCAAGTTCGGCGTGCGCCTGGGCGAGGTCACGCTGGCGTTCCACAAGCCATGAGCACCCGGGGCGAGCGATGCCACTGAACCCGCGCATCACCGACTGGTCCGGCCGCGTCGTGTGGCTGGTGGGCGCGTCGAGCGGCATCGGCCTGGCCACCGCCCGGCAACTGCATGCTGGCGGGGCGACGGTGGTGGTGTCGGCGCGCAACGCCAGCGCCCTGGCCACCTTCGAGGCCGCACACCCCGGCAGCCTGGGGATCGCGCTTGACGCCACCGATCGCGCGGCGATGCGCGCGGCTGCCGCGCAGATCGTCGCGCGTTGCGGGCGCATCGATCTGGCGCTGTACTGCGCCGGCTACTACAAGCCGCTGCGCGCCACGGCATTCGACCTCGACGACATGCTGCGCCACGAGCAGGTCAACTACGTCGGTGCGCTGTACCTGCTGGACGCCGTGTTGCCGGTGCTGCTGGGCCAGCGCTCGGGGCACATCAGCCTGGTGTCGAGCGTGGCCGGCTACCGCGGGCTGCCCAACGCGCTGGGCTACGGACCGACCAAGGCCGCGCTGATCAACCTGGCACAAGCGCTCTACCTCGATGTGCAGCCGCTCGGGCTGGGCGTGTCGGTGATCAACCCGGGTTTCGTCGAAACCCCGTTGACCGCGCAAAACGAATTCAAGATGCCCGCGCTGATCTCGCCCGAGGAGGCCGCGCACGCGATGCTGGCCGGCTGGGCGGCCGGCGACTTCGAGATCCACTTCCCGAAACGCTTCACGCGGTTCCTGAAGCTGCTGGGCCTGCTGGGTGACGCTCTGTACTTCAAGATCATCCGCCGGGCCACCGGTCTGTAGGAGGGCGCCATGACCGAACCGATCGCAGCGCGCTGCACCGACGTGCGCGTGGCCCGCATCGTCGAAGCCTTCGAGACGCTCACGCCGGCCGATGTGGCGCGGCTGGGCGAGTTCTACGCCGCCGACGCCGTTTTCAAGGACCCGTTCAACGAAGTGCGCGGAATCGGCGACATCCAGCGCGTCTTCAGCCACATGTACGTGGCGCTCGACGCGCCGTACTTCATCGTGAAAGACGTGCTGGTGCAAGGCGACCAGTGCTTCTTGAGCTGGGACTTCTGCTTTCGCTTTCGGCGCTTCAGCCGCGAGCTGCAGACCGTGCGCGGCGCATCACACCTGAAGCTCGGCGAGCACGGGCGGATCACGCTGCACCGCGACTACTGGGACGCCGCCGAGGAGCTGTACGAAAAGCTGCCGGGCGTGGGCGTGCTGATGCGCTGGCTCAAGCGGCAGGCCAATTCGTGAGACCGCCACGGCAGCGGATGCCGGCCCCGAGGCCTGCGTGTCAGGAGGCGATCCGATGAGCCGCATCGCCGTGATCGGCGCGGGCATCGCCGGGCTCACGGTGGCGGCCGAATTGCAGGCCTTGGGCCACGCGGTGACGGTGTTCGAAAAGAGCCGCGGGCCCGGCGGGCGTTGCGCCACGCGGCGCAGTGTGGCCGGCCCCTTCGACCACGGCGCGCCCGGCTTCGAGGCGGTCACCGCCGCGTTTGGCGCGCAGGGACAAGACTGGCAGCGCGCCGGCTGGGTGGCGGCCGACCCGGCCGCGGGCACGGACCCGTGGATCGGGGTGCCCTCGATGAACGCCTTGGCGCAGCAGCTGGCGAGCCGTCTGTCGCCGGCCCTCAGCCTGCGTGCGCAAACCCATGTCACCGCGCTCGAGCCCGGCGCGCCGGCCGGCTGGCGGCTGCGCCTGCTCGATGGACAGCTCGATGCGGGTCACTTCGACGCGGTGGCCGTCGCCGTGCCCGCCGAGCAGGCGGCCGCGCTGCTCGCGCCCGATGCGGCGCTGGCCGAGGCCCTGCGGCTCACGCGCAGCGAGCCGTGCTGGACGGTGATGGCGGCGTGGTCCGACGCGTGGGCTGCACCCGCTGCCTGGGTGGCCACCGACCCCACCGGCGTGCTTGCTCGGGTGCATCGCGACGATGCGCGCACCGGTCGGCCCGCGCTGGACGGCATCGCCAGCCGCTGGGTGCTGCACGCCACGCCGCGGTGGAGCGCCGACCACCTCGACATGGCACCCGTCGAGGTGATCGCCTCGATGACGGCGGCTTTGGCGAAATTGCTGGGTGTGCAGCTGGCGCCGCCGGTGCATGCCGCGGCGCACGGCTGGCGTTATGCGCAAGTGCTCGACGCGAGAACCGAGCCTTGCGGCTGGAATGCATCGCTGCGACTGGGCGCCTGTGGCGATGCGTGGCATGCCGCGGGCGATGTGGCGGGATCACGCCCGAGTGGCATCGAGCGCGCCTGGCTGAGCGCTCGGGCGCTGGCGCGGCAGATGTCGCCGAGCCTGTCGCCTGGCTGAGCGCCAGGCGGCGCTGTCAGGCGTGGCCGATCCGCTTCGAAAAGCGGCGCGACACCAGCAGCACCGACAACCCGAGCGCACTCAGCCACGCCGACTGCCCGAGCACGCCAAACGTGTCGAGCATCAGGCCGCTGAACGACGGGCCGATGGCGCCGCCCACGGTGTAGCCGGTGATCATCGCGGCGGTGCCCGCCATCGCCGACGAGGCCGCGAACTCGTGCGCCACGCGGATCATGGTCAACGTGTAGAGCGCCCCGCCCACCGCGCCCCAGACGAAGGCGCAGATCCACAGCAGCGGCAGCCACGCCGGTGCCAGCTCGAAAGCGGCCGAGGCGGCCAGCAGCAAAGCGCCGGCCCAACCGAAAACGCTGCGCGGTGACAGGTGGTCCGACAGCCAGCCACAGGGGTACTGCAGGGCGAGGCTGCCCACCCCGATCACGCCGGCCAGCGATGTCGCCGCGGCCAACGACAGTCCGATCTGTGAGCCATAGGCCGTGGTGATGGCGCCCAGCCCGGTCTCGAACACGCCGCCGGCAAACGCCACGGCGACCAACCCGGGCACGCCACAGATCGTGGCCCACAGGCCGACCGGCGTGGCGTCCTCGTGGCTCACGCGCAAGGTGCCCACGCGTCCACCCAGCGTGAAGGCGATGCCCAGCACCGGCATCAGGGCGGCGAGCACCGTCAGCGCTCGCGGTGACATCGGCAGCAAGCCTGGCAGGAACGGACCCAGCGCCAGCGCCCCACCCAGCGCGGTTTGATACAGCCCCGTGAAGCGCCCGCGCCGCTCGGGCGGTGCGTTGTGCGCGATCATGGCTTCGGTGCCGTTCCAGGCGGCCGCGGCCCCGACGCCGCCGATGACCGCCAAGGCGCACCACAGCCGGTAGTGATCGGTCAACGCATAGCCCAGGACGGCCAGGCCTTCGAGGCCCAGCCCGCAGCGGTAGGCCACCGCCACGCCCAGGCGATCAAACACCCACGGCATCAGCGGCACCATCAACGCGATGCTCAGGAAAGGCAGCATCGCGAACAGGCCGATGGCCGATGCGCTCTCGCCCGCCGTTTGCAAGCGCACCGCGAGCAGCGGCGTGAGCATGGCGAACGACAACACCATCAGCGTGGTCGCGGCCGCCACGCGAAACAGCGCCTTTTGCACCTGCGCGGCCTCACTCACCGCAGCGCCCTGTGGTCCAGACAACGATCTCCATCGGTGCCGCTGTCAGCGACCGGGTCGGACGCTCACAGCCAGCCCTTGCGCCGGAAGTAGACAAACGGCGCCACCACCGACACGACCATCAAACCGATGGCGAACGGGTATCCGTACTGCCAATTCAGTTCGGGCATGACATCGAAATTCATGCCGTAGACGCTCGCAATCAGCGTGGGCGGCAGCAGCGCCACGCTGGCCACCGAGAACAGCTTGATGATCTTGTTCTGGTTGATGTTGATGAAACCGACGGTGGCGTTCATCAAAAAGTTGATCTTGTCGAACAGGAAGGTCGTGTGGCTGTCGAGCGAATCGATGTCGCGCATGATCTGCCTCGCTTCCTCGAACTGCTCGGCGTTGAGCAGCCGGCTGCGCATCATGAAACTGATGGCGCGACGCGTGTCCATCACGTTGCGGCGGATGCGACCGTTGAGGTCTTCCTCCTTGGCGATCGCCGACAGTGCCTCGGCCGCCACGGCGTCGTTCACGTTTTCCTTGAGCACGCGCTGGCCCACGACTTCCAGCGCGTCGTAGATGCCCTCGAGCGCATCGGCGCTGTACTCGGCATCAGCCGCATACAGCTTGAGCAGCACGTCCTTCGCATCCTCGATCAGCGCCGGGATGCGCCGCGCCCGCAAGCGCAGCAGGCGAAACACGGGCAACTCCTCGTCGTGCATCGAAAACAGCACGTTGCGAAACAGGATGAACGCCACGCGCACGTTGCGCGGGTTCTCGTCGTCGTCAATCAGGAAGTCGCTTCGGATGTGCAACTCGCCGTTGTCTTCCTCGTAGAAGCGCGCGGACTCTTCCAAGTCATCGTCGACGGCATCGTCGGGAATCGTCACGCCGAAGTGCTGCGCGATCCAGCCTTTTTCTTCCGGGGTCGGCGCATCGAGGTCGACCCACACCGGCTGCACATGCGCCAAGGCGTCGAGACTTTCGATTTCCTCCTGGACCAGCCGGCCCAGGGCCAACGAAAAGACATTGAGCATGCGAACTCCAGCAAAACCAGTGCGCCGAACGCGGCCTGGCGGGGGATGTCTATCGAGAAATCAGCCGGTCAAAACCCAAAAATTATCGCACCGGGGTATTCACCCTCCTCGCCACCCCTAGCGCGCGCAGACCGGCTTCCAGCGCGCGTGATGCGGTCGGCTTGCAAGCGCCGAAGTTCAGGAGCAAGATGAGTTCGCGGTCGACCGGAGATGTCGCTTTTGCATCGGCGTCACGGTCGCCTGCACAGCCACCTGTCTTTTATCTGTGCGAAAGGAGTTCCCATGAACTTGACTATCAGCGGACATCATCTGGACATTACTGCAGCCTTGCGGGAGTACGTGATCACCAAGCTGGAGCGCGTCACGCGCCACTTTGATCAGGTGGTCGACATCAACGTGCTGCTGTCGGTCGAAAAGCTGAGTGAAAAGGCCCTGCGGCAAAAGGCTGAAGTCACGCTCCACGTGAAGGGCAAGGACATCTTCGTGGAGCATGCGGCTGAGGACATGTACGCGGCCGTGGATCAGTTGATGGACAAGCTGGACCGGCAGGTTTGCCGGCACAAGGCCAAGGTGCAGGACTACCACCATGTCGCCGCAAAACGCATGGAGGCGCCTGCCGCCTGACCGGTTACGGGGTCCCTGGCAAGAGCAAAGCGGCCTTCGGGCCGCTTTTTTGTGGCCCGCGCAACAACCGGTCATCCGACGACGGCCGCGGCGTTGCTGCAATGCAGCACCCTGTGCACAATCAAATGGCACTCATGCCATCATCAGCCCAGTCGCTCTGTGCCCGTTTCATCACTCATTGCTCTGACATTTCGCGGTTGATCCACGCCTGATGTCGCAGCCATCGCCTTGACTCCCCGATGAACCGTCTCGCCGCCATCCTTCCTTCCAGCAACGTGATCGTCGACGTGGACGCCACCAGCAAGAAGCGGGTGTTTGAACACGCCGGCCTGCTGTTCGAGAACCAGCACGCCATCGCTCGCGCCACCGTCACGGACAACCTGTTTGCCCGTGAGCGGCTGGGGTCGACGGGCCTCGGCCACGGCGTGGCCATTCCCCACGGCCGGATCAAGGGCCTGAAGAATCCGCTGGCAGCGGTCGCGCGGGTCGTGCAGCCCATTCCTTTCGACGCGCCCGACGAAGAGTCGGTCTCGCTGCTCATCTTTTTGCTCGTTCCCGAGGCGGCCACGCAAAGGCACCTCGAGATACTTTCAGAGATCGCCGAAATGCTCAGCGACCGCGAGTTGCGCGAGCGGCTGAAGACCGAGCCCGATGCCGCCAAGGTTCATGAGCTGATCGCCAATTGGGAACCGTTGAAGTCGGTGGCATGAGCCAGCTTCCCACCTTGATCAACGGCTCGACTTTGCCCTCAGATCAACGGATGCGGATCGAATGAAACCCAGTTTCATCAGCGCCGAGGCGCTTTTCGAACACCACCGCGTCGCCCTGCGCTGGGAGTGGATCGCCGGCCATGCGCACCCGGAGCGCCGCTTCGACGAAGCGGCCGTGCGCAACGCGCAGTCGGCAGCTGATCTGGTCGGGTACCTCAACTACATCCATCCATACCGCGTGCAGCTCGTGGGACGCCGCGAAGTCGCTTACCTGCAGGATTCGCAGGCCGATGACCAGGAGCGGCGCATTCAGCGCATCGTGACGCTCGAGCCGCCGGTGGTGATCGTGGCCGACGGCCAGGCGCCCCCGGACCGGCTGGTGGCCATGTGCGAACGTGCGTCGATCCCGTTGTTCGTCACGGCCGAATCCGCTGGGCAGGTGATCGACGTCGTGCGCGGCTACCTCGGGCAGTTGTTTGCCGAGCGCACCACCCGCCACGGCGTGTTCATGGACATCCTCGGGCTCGGTGTGCTGCTCACTGGCGAATCCGGTCTGGGCAAGAGCGAACTTGGGCTGGAGCTGATTTCGCGCGGGCACGGACTGGTGGCCGACGATGCCGTGGACGTCTACCGGATGTCGCAAACCGCGCTCGAGGGACGCTGTCCCGAGTTGTTGCTCAACCTGCTCGAGGTGCGCGGTATCGGCCTGCTCGACATCAAGGCGATCTTCGGGGAAACCGCGGTGCGCCGAAAGATGCGCGTCAAGTTGATCGTGCACCTGGTGCGCAAGGAAACACTGGAGCGGGAGTTCGAGCGGCTGCCCTACGAGCCGCTCTATGAGCGCATCCTTGATGTGCCCGTGCGCAAGGTCGTCATCGCGGTGGATGCCGGACGCAACCTCGCAGTGCTGGTCGAAGCTGCGGTGCGCAACACGATCTTGCAGCTGCGCGGCATTGACACCTACAAGGAATTCATCGAGCGCCACCAACGCGCCCTCGAGCGCGGCCCGGACTGAATTCGCTGACGAAAAACGCTCAGTTCGACCGGTGCGGGCAAGCCTGCTTGGTGCACACCGCGTACAGCGACAGCGCGTGATCCTGGAGCTCGAAGCCACGGATCAGGGCCGCCGACTTCTGGCGCGCTTCGATCTCGGCATCAAAGAACTCCTCCACCCGACCGCAATCGAGACACACGATGTGGTCGTGATGCGAGCCCTCGTTGAGTTCGAACACCGCCTTGCCGGTCTCGAAGTGATTGCGCGACAGGATGCCGGCCTGCTCGAACTGCATCAGCACCCGGTAGACCGTGGCCAGGCCCACGTCGGAACCCTCGGATAGCAACTGCCTGAAAACATCCTCAGCCGCCATGTGCCGCTGCTCGGTTTTCTGGAACATCTCGAGAATCTTGATGCGCGGGAGCGTGGCTTTCAGTCCGCTGCTCTTGAGTTCGTCTGCTTGTGTCATGGGGGCTCCCTCCGGGCGATCAGGCACCGAACCCAGCCGCTAGAATCATTCGATCATATCCAGTCAGGGTGTCCGTCAGCGGCGCCCTGCAAGCCCCATGACCCTGCCATCCTCCGTCCGTTCGGGCCTTCTATTCGTGTGCGTTGGGTGGGTGTTGGCGGGCTGCGGATCGGTCCCGTCCATGCCAGACATGCCCAACCTTGACCTGATCTCCGGGCTGGTCACGCCTTACAAGGTGGAGGTGGTGCAAGGCAATGTGGTGACGCAAGAGCAAGTGGCTCAAATCAAGACGGGCATGTCGCGCAACCAGGTTCGCGACATCCTGGGCTCGCCACTGCTCACCGATGTGTTCCATGCCGACCGCTGGGACTATGTTTTCACGATCAGGCGGCAGGGCACTGAGCCACAGCGCCGAAGCGTCGTGGCGCTTTTTGATGGCGAGCGGCTGAAGAGTCTGGACACCGGCGGCGAGTTGCCCACCGAAGTGGTCTTCGTCGCCTCGATCGATGCAGCCAAGGCCGAGGGCAAGCCCCCGAAGCTGTCGCTCTCGGAAGACCAGCTCAAGGCCTTGAAGGCACCGCCCAAGGCGGCGGCGACCGTCGAGCCCGCGGCGGCGCCAGCGGCCGTGCCGGCGCGGACCTACCCACCACTCGAGGCACCGTGATGGCTGTGTCGGGCGTTTCGGGCGGCTTGCGTGTCGCCGTCGCCGGCGCGTCGGGTCGCATGGGTCGCATGCTGATCGAGGCAGTGGTCGCCGCTGACGATCTGGTTCTGAGTGGTGCGCTGGATGTCGCGAACAGCCCCTCGTTGGGCCAGGACGCCGCGCTTTTCCTCGGGCAGTCCAGTGGCGTGCTCATCACCAGCGATCTGCACGCCGGTCTGGCCCGGGCCCAGGTGCTGATCGACTTCACCCGCCCCGCCGGCACCTTGGCACACCTGGCTGTTTGCCGTGAGCTGGGCGTGAAGGCCGTCATCGGCACCACCGGATTCACCGACGACCAAAAAACCGTCATTGCCGACCACGCGCGGCACATCGCGATCACGATGGCGCCCAACATGAGCGTGGGCGTGAACGTGGTGCTCAAGTTGCTCGACACCGCGGCGCGCCTGCTCAGCGAGGGCTACGACATCGAGGTCATCGAAACGCATCACCGGCACAAGGTCGATGCGCCGAGCGGCACCGCCTTGAAGATGGGCGAGGTGGTGGCCGCCGCGCTCGGGCGCGATCTGAAGCAATGCGCGGTTTACGGCCGCGAGGGCGTGACCGGCGAACGCGACCCCTCCACCATCGGCTTTGCCACCATTCGGGGTGGCGACGTGGTCGGCGACCACACGGTGCTGTTTGCCGGCACCGGCGAACGCATCGAGATCACACACAAGAGCTCGAGTCGTGCCACTTATGCACAGGGCAGCCTGCGGGCCGCGCGCTTCATGGCGTCCCAGGCGCACGGGCTGTTCGACATGAGCGACGTGCTCGGCATGACCTGATCGCCCGCGGCGCCTGAACAGCATGACCGGCTTGCAACAGTTCTGGGATCAGGGCGACGCCATCACACGCGGTGTGGCGGCGCTTTTGCTGGCGATGTCGGTCAGCGCCTGGGTGCTCATCTTCTGGAAAGGCTGGCTGCTGCGCCGGGTTCGCTCGGACATCTCGCGTGCCGTGCCCGCCTTCTGGGCGGCGGCCAGCCTGGAGAGCGCTCGTGAGCAGTTGCTCGCATTCGACCGGGAGCGTGCGCTGCTGCCGTTGCTCTCCGCGGCGACCGCGCAGCCCGAGGCTCGGACGCTCGAAGCGCAGGGGCGCCGCGAGTCACAGCTGACCCGTCGCCTGCGCGACTCGCTCCATGCGGTGCTCACGCAACTGCGGTTCGGCCAGGTGCTGCTGGCTTCCATCGGCAGCACGGCGCCGTTCATCGGCCTGTTCGGCACGGTGTGGGGCATTTATCACGCGCTGGTCAGCATCTCGACCGCCGGCACGATCACCATCGAGCGGGTCTCCGGCCCGGTGGGTGAGGCGCTGGTCATGACGGCCGCCGGCCTGGCCGTGGCCATCCCTGCGGTGCTGGCCTACAACATCTTCGGCAAGCTGGTGGCCGGCTGCGAAGCGGAGTTGGAGGGCTTTGCCCACGACTTGCGCGAGATGCAGTCCGACCAGGCGCTGGCCACGGACGGCGCCGCCTCGACATCGACGCAAGGCTGAGCCGCATGGCTTTCGGACGTCTCGAGCGCAACACCGGCCCGCAGCCGATGAGCGACATCAACATGACGCCCCTGATCGACGTGATGCTGGTGCTGCTGGTGATCTTCATCATCACGGCGCCGCTGATGGGCAGCAGCCTCAAGCTCGATCTGCCCAAGACCGACGCCGCGCGCCCGAGCGAAACGCCTGACTTCATCGCGGTGTCGATCGACCCGACAGGGCGCTTCTTTCTGGCCGACAAGGCGCTTGATGCCGCGGCACTGGGCGAGCGCGTGGCCGAGGCCGCGCTGCGCAATCCGCACACCGAGGTGCGCTTGAGCGCCGACCAGACCGTGCCCTACGGGCGCGTGGCCGAGTTGATCGGCATCGTGCAAAAGGGCGGCCTGTCGCGCATCGGCTTCGTCGCGCAGGCTCCCACGTCGCGTTGAGTTCTTGTCAGCCTGCGCGCACCGAGGTTCGGGCGGCTCGGCGTCATGCGCGCCAAGGCGGCTCGAGCAGGTCGCTTCCTATAATCTGGATCCAAGTTCCCGAGCGCACCGCGCCCCCTCATGAATCCCGAATTCAAGCCGACCGAGGTTGAACGCGCGGCACAAGCCGCCTGGAGCAAAAGCGACGCTTATCGCGTCAGCGAAAACGCCCGCGATGCGCGCGGCACGCTCAAGCCCAAGTTCTATGCCTGTTCGATGCTGCCGTACCCCAGCGGCAAGCTGCACATGGGCCACGTGCGCAACTACACCATCAACGACATGCTCGCCCGTCATCTGCGGATGAAGGGCTACAACGTGCTGATGCCCATGGGCTGGGACGCCTTCGGGCTGCCAGCCGAGAACGCGGCGATGAAGAACAAGGTGCCGCCGGCGCAGTGGACCTACGACAACATCGCCCACATGAAGGGCCAGATGAAATCGATGGGTCTGGCGATCGACTGGAGCCGCGAGGTCGCCACCTGCTCGCCCGACTACTACCGCTGGAACCAGTGGCTGTTCCTGAGGATGCTCGAAGCGGGCATCGCCGAGCGCCGCACCCAGGTCGTCAACTGGGACCCGGTGGACCAGACGGTGCTGGCCAACGAACAGGTCATCGACGGCAAGGGCTGGCGCAGCGGCGCCGCGGTCGAAAAGCGCGAGATTCCGGGCTACTACCTGAACATCACGCGCTACGCCGACGAGTTGCTCGAACAGGTGCAGCAGCAGCTGCCGGGCTGGCCCGAGCGCGTGCGGTTGATGCAGGAAAACTGGATCGGCAAGAGCGAGGGCGTGCGCTTCGCCTTCCCGCACGACATCCGCGCGGCCAACGGCACGCCCGTCAACGGTGGCCGGCTGTACGTGTTCACCACCCGCGCCGACACGATCATGGGGGTGACGTTTTGCGCAGTAGCGCCAGAACATCCGCTGGCCCAGCTCGCTGCCGCATCGAATCCGGCGGTGGCCGACTTCATCGCCGAGTGCCAGGCCGGCGGCACCACCGAGGCCGAACTGGCCACGCAGGACAAGAAGGGCGTGCCCACCGGGCTTTTCGTGCAGCACCCGCTGACCCACCAGCCGGTAGCGGTGTGGGTGGGCAACTATGTGCTGATGAGCTACGGCGACGGGGCCGTGATGGGCGTGCCGGCGCACGACGAGCGCGATTTCGCGTTCGCCCAAAAGTACGGCATCGACATCCAGCAGGTCGTGGGCATCGATGGCGAAACCTTCAGCCACGACCACTGGCAGGACTGGTACGCCGACAAGCAGCGCGGCGTGTGCATCAACTCCGACTGCTTCAGCGGTCTGCCGCATCAGGCGGCGGTCGATGCCGTGGCCGCGGCGCTCGCCGCGCACGGACTGGGCGAGAAGAAGACCACCTGGCGGCTGCGCGACTGGGGCATCAGCCGCCAGCGCTACTGGGGCACGCCGATCCCGATCATCCATTGCGACACGCACGGAGCCGTGCCGGTGCCCGAGGCCGACCTGCCGGTGGTGCTGCCCGAGAACCTGATCCCCGATGGCTCGGGCAACCCGCTGGCCAAGCACGCCGCCTTCCTGAACGTGCCGTGTCCGACCTGTGGTCGCCCCGCAAGGCGCGAGACCGACACGATGGACACCTTCGTGGACAGCTCGTGGTACTTCATGCGCTACTGCGACCCGAAGAACACCGAGGCGATGGTCGGCGAGGGCGCTGCGTACTGGATGCCGGTCGACCAGTACATCGGCGGCATCGAGCACGCCATCTTGCACCTGCTTTATGCGCGCTTTTGGACCAAGGTGATGCGCGACTTGAAGCTGGTGTCGGTGGACGAACCGTTCACCAAGCTGCTCACGCAAGGCATGGTGCTCAACCACATCTACTCGCGCAAGACGGCGCAAGGTGGCATCGAGTACTTCTGGCCCCACGAGGTTGAAAACCAGCACGATGCCAGCGGCCGCATCAGCGGCGCCGCACTGAAGCAAGACGGCTCGGCCGTGACCTACGAAGGCGTGGGCACCATGAGCAAGAGCAAGAACAACGGCGTCGATCCGCAGCAGCTCATCGACCAGTACGGCGCCGATACGGCACGATTGTTTGTAATGTTCGCCTCGCCGCCCGAGCAGACCCTGGAATGGAACGACGCCGGCGTCGAGGGCGCGCACCGCTTCCTCAAGCGCGTCTGGGGCTTTGGCGCCAAGCATGCCGCCACCCTCAAGGGCTCGGCGCCGCTCGCGACCGAGTTGAGTGCGCCGACCAAGGAGCTGCGCCGCGAGGTGCATCAGGTGCTGCGCCAGATCAGCCACGATTACGAGCGCATGCAATACAACACGGTGGTGTCGGGCGGCATGAAGCTGCTCAACGCGCTCGAGGCCTGCAAGGCCTCCGACGCGGCCGCCGTGCTGCGCGAAGGCTTCGGCATCTTGCTGCGCACGCTGTACCCGGCCTGCCCGCACGCCACCTGGACGCTGTGGTCCGAACTCGGCTACGCCGAGCTGCAGGGTGACTTGCTCGATGCGCCGTGGCCCGAGGTCGAGGAATCGGCGCTCGTGCAAGACGAGATCGAGCTCATGCTGCAGGTCAACGGCAAGCTGCGCGGCTCGGTCACGGTGCCCGCTGGTGCCGACAAGGCCGCCATCGAACGCGCTGCGCTGGCAAGTCCCGAACTGCTGAAGTTCGCCACCGGCGAGCCCGTCAAGCGCGTCATCGTCGTGCCGGGCCGCCTGGTCAACGTGGTGCTTTGACGGGTGCCCTGCACATGACTGATCTCTTCATATCGCCGGGCGTCATGCCGGGCCTCGCCGATCCGGCCCGTCGAGGTTGCCTGCGGCTGGTGAGCGGGTTGTTGATCGCACCACTGGCCGGCTGCGGATTCGCGTTGCGCCGGCCCCCGGTGATGCCGTTTCGAACCGTGCAGCTGACCGGGTTCAAGGCCAACTCGCCGCTGGAGCTGGAGCTGCGCCGCAACCTCAGCGCCACCCAGAGCACACGGGTCGTCGACTCGGCGGCGCAGGCCGAAGTGATTTTTGAGGCCCTGTCCGATCGCCGCGAGCACAGTGTGGTGGGCAGTTCGGCCGCCGGTCAGGTGCGGCAGTTGAACTTGCGGCTGAGCTTCAAATTCCGGTTGCGCACCGTCTCGGGCCGAGAACTCATCGCAGCCACCGAGTTGCTGCTGGCGCGCGACATGAACTACACCGAGTCGGCCGCGCTGGCCAAGGAGCAGGAAGAAGAGGCCATCTTCCGCGCCATGCAGTCCGACATCGTCGCGCAGGTGATACGGCGTCTGTCCGTCTCGCCGGCCCCTTAGAGGCAGCTCAGCCGCCCGCTCACGCAACCCGATGCAACTGCGCCACGACCAACTTGGCCCGCACCTGCAAAAAGGTCTGCGCTCGCTGTACACCGTGTGGGGCGACGACCCGCTGCTCACGCAGGAAGCCTGCGACGCGCTGCGTGCGGCTGCGCGGCAGGCCGGGTACTCCGAGCGGCAGGTGCACACCGTGGCCGGAGCGCACTTCAACTGGAGCGGCCTGATCGGCGCCTCGCAAGCGATGAGCCTGTTCTCCGACCGGCAGATCATCGAGATCCGCATTCCGTCGGGCAAGCCCGGCAAGGACGGCTCTGAGGCCCTGCAGCGCTACTGCCAATCGCTGAGCGACGACGTGCTCACGATCGTGCAACTGCCGCGGCTTGATCGCCAGCAGCAGCAAAGCGGCTGGTTCACCGCACTTGACGTGGCGGGGGTGTCGATCCGCATCGACCCCATCGAACGTCGCGCACTGCCGCTGTGGCTCGCGCAGCGCCTCGGCGCGCAAGGTCAGCGGGTGCAAGGCGGCCAGGCGGGTCAGGACACGCTCGCCTTTTTTGCCGACCGCATCGAAGGCAACCTGCTGGCCGCGCACCAGGAAATCCAGAAGCTCGCTTTGCTGTATCCCCCCGGCGAGCTGTCCTTCGATCAGATCGAGTCGGCCGTGCTGAATGTGGCGCGCTACGACGTGTTCAAGCTCGGCGAAGCCGTGCTGGCCGGCCAGGTGGCGCGCGCGCTGCGCATGCTCGATGGCCTGCGCGCCGAGGGTGAGGCCGCGGTGCTGGTGCACTGGACGCTGGCCGAAGACCTGCGCGCGCTCAAACGCACCCTCGATGCCGTCAA
>CAIVGK010000233.1 GCA_903905475.1 uncultured Burkholderiales bacterium
CCTCGTGATCAACGGCGGCATCGTGGGCGACGCGGCGATTGCGGCGCAGCTCGAGCACGTCGACGGCGTGATGATCGGCCGCGACGCGTACCACCAGCCGTGGCACCTGGCCGACTGGGACCGCCGCTTTCTGGGCGCGGCAGCCAACCCGGCCGATGAGCGCCTCGCGGTCGAGTCCGCCCTGGTGGACTACATGGAAGCGCAAGCCGCGCAAGGCGTGGCCTGGAGCCACGTGGCGCGCCACATGCTCGGGCTGTGGCACGGCATGCCGGGGGCGCGCCGCTGGCGCCAGGTGTGGTCGGACCACCACCTCAAGGCGCTCGGCGCGCGTGAGGTGTTCGCGCTGGCCACCCGGCAGCGGCTGCACGCCGAAGCCCAACCCATCGACCAGAGTGAAACCGCCCAGGCGTCGCCATGAGGATCGATGGCCGGCCGTCACGCACGATCTGGCCTGAGCCGGCGCGCGAAGCGGTGCACATCATCGACCAGCGTGCGCTGCCGCACCGGCTGGTCTTCGAGCGGCTGGGTGGCGTGGAAGCGGTCTACACCGCCATCCGCGACATGTGGGTGCGCGGCGCGCCGCTGATCGGTGCCACCGCAGCCTACGGCGTGGCGTTGCAGACGAATCTTGACGCCAGCGACGACGCGCTCGAGCGCTGCGCGCAGCGGCTGGCCAGCGCCCGCCCCACCGCGGTGAACCTGGCCTGGGCGCTGCAACGCATGCGGCGCCGCTTGCGCGCGTGTCCGCTGGCGCAACGCCGGCAAGCCGCCTGGGACGAAGCCGATGCCATCGCCGAGGCCGACGTCCACACCAACGAGGCCATCGGCCGCCACGGGCTCGCGCTGCTGCGCGAACTGGCCGCGCGCAAGTCGGGGCCGCTGCAGGTGCTCACGCATTGCAACGCCGGCTGGCTGGCCACCGTCGATTGGGGCACCGCGACCTCGCCCATCTATCAAGCACACGCAGCCGGGCTGGCGCTGCAGGTGTGGGTCGACGAGACGCGGCCGCGCAACCAGGGCGCCAGCCTGACCGCCTGGGAGCTCGGCCACGAAGGCGTGCCGCACACCGTGATCGCCGACAACGCCGGCGGCCATTTGATGCAGCGCGGCCAGGTCGATGTGGTGATCGTCGGCTGCGACCGCGTGAGCGCGCTTGGTGACGTGTGCAACAAGATCGGCACCTACCTCAAGGCGCTGGCCGCGTTTGATAACGGCGTGCCGTTCTACGTGGCGATGCCCACCTCGACGCTCGACCTGTCGCTGGCCGATGGCGCGGTCATCCCGATCGAAGAGCGCAGCGCGCGCGAAGTCACCCACGTGAGCGGCCGGGCTGCCGACGGCTTGCTGGTCGAGGTTCAGCTGGTGCCTGATGGCACCGCGGCGGCCAACCCGGCTTTCGATGTCACGCCGGCCCGGCTGGTGAGCGGTCTGATCACCGAGCACGGTGTGGTGGCCGCCAACGCGGCTGCGCTGCGCGACCTGTGGCTGCTCAACGCGAAGGACAACCCATGAACGACGAAGGCACGCTGCGCCGCGAGCTCGTGGCCGCCCAACGCCGGCTCGACGCGCTGGGCCTGAACCGCGGCAGCAGCGGCAACCTCAGCCAGCGCTTCGGTGGCGGCATGCTGATCACGCCCACCGGCACGGGCGCGGACGAGCTCGGCCCCGACGACCTGGTGTGGATGGGCGAAGACGGCGCTCTGCGCGGCCACTGGCAGCCGTCGTCCGAATGGCATTTCCACCAGTCGCTCTATGCGCAGCGCCCCGAGCTCCACGCCATCGTGCACACGCACTCGGTGCACGCCACGGCGCTGGCCTGCCTGCGGCGCGATCTGCCGAGCTTTCATTACATGGTCGCGGTGGCCGGCGGTGATTCGGTGCGCTGCGCGCCGTACCGGCTGTTTGGCACCGAAGCGTTGTCGGCGGTCGTGACCGAGGCGATGCGCGAGCGGCTCGCCTGCCTGATGGCCAACCACGGCCTGGTCGCTGCGGGCGGCACGCTGGCGCAAGCCATCAAGGTCGCGCAGGAGATCGAGTCGCTGTGCGAGATGTTCTTGCAAGCGCTCGCCGTGGGCGAGCCGGTGTTGCTGGGGACGGCCGAGATGGCCGAGGTGATCGAGCGCTTTGGCAGCTACGTCAAAACGCCGCGGCGTAGCGGGCCATCTCCCACGGGCTGACGTGCCGCGCGTATTCGGTCCATTCGGCGCGCTTGAGCCGGATGAATTCGCCCGCCAGCGTGTCGCCCAGCGCGGCGCAGATCACCGGGCTGGCTTCGAGCGCGTCGATGGCCGCACTCAGGCTTTGCGGCAACTGCGCGATGCCACGCGCTTGCAGTTGCGCGCTCGAGCACTCGAACAGGTCGTCGGTGCACGCGCTGCCCGCATCGAGCTGGCGGTCGATGCCATCGAGCCCGGCAGCAATCAGCGCAGCAGTGGCCAGGTAAGGATTGGCTGAGGCGTCCGGTGCGCGCCACTCGAAGCGCCCGGGCAGCGTGCGCACGAGCGCGGTGCGGTTGTTCGGGCCGTGCGCCACGCACGCCGGCGCCCAGGTCGTGCCGGTGATCGAGCTGCCCACCGTGAGCCGTTTGTAGCTGTTGACCGTGGGCGCGCCGATCGCGGTGAGCGCGGCGGCGTGGTGCAGCACGCCGGCGATGAAGTGCCGCCCCAGCGGCGACAGATCGTGCTCGGCGTCGTTGAACATGCACGCTGCATCTTGCGTGGCGCTCGGTTCGCTCCACAGCGACACATGCAAGTGCATGCCGCTGCCGGGCTGGTTGGCGAACGGCTTGGGCATCATCGAAAACACCATGCCGCGCTCTTCGGCCAGCGTGTGCGCGGCCATCTTGAACAGCATCAGGTGATCGGCGCTGGTGAGCGCATCGGCGTGATGGAAGTTCAGCTCGTACTGGCCGTGGGCGTCTTCGTGGTCGATCTGGAACACAGCCAGCCCGCAGCGCGTCAGGCCGTCGGCCAGCGCCTGCAAGAACTCGCGCTGGCGCGGCAGGCTCTTGAGGTCGTACGACGGCTTGTCGAGCCGGTCGAACGGGTCGGCGGGCTCGAAGCCACCCTCGGTGCGGCGCAGCAGAAAAAACTCGGGCTCGATGCCGGTGCGCAGCGTCCAGCCGCGTTCGGCCAGCCGGGCCACCTGGCGGCGCAGCACCTGACGCGGGCAGGCGTCGAACGGCAAACCGGCCACGTGGCCGTCGCACACCACGCGGGCGATGCCAGGCAGCCAGGGCAGGGCGCGGGTGCTGTCGATCTGGCCACGGCCGTGGTACTCGGCGCGCGGTCCGGTGCGCGGCAGCCCGGTGCCCCAGATCGACGGGCCGGCAAAACCGACGCCGTCGGTCATCAGCAGCTCGAGCTGGTTCAAGGGCACCAGCTTGCCGCGCGCCACGCCGTGCACGTCGGTGAACTGCGCCATCAAGCTGTGCACGCCGGCGGCGGCCAGTGATTCGATCAGCGCCGATGCGCTGGTCGCAGACGGCAAGGGTTCAACGCGGGTCATGGGTTTGCGGCCAGTGTGGATGCCGGAGGCGTCAGTCGATGCGCAGCCAGGTGGTCTTCAGCTCGGTGTACTTGTCCAAGGCGTGCAGCGATTTGTCGCGTCCGTTGCCGCTTTGCTTGTAGCCGCCAAAGGGCACGGTGATGTCGTCTTCGTCGTACTGGTTCACGTGCACCGTGCCCGCGCGCAGGTTGCGCGCCACGCGGTGCGCGCGGTCGATCTGGTGACTCCACACGCTGGCTTGCAAGCCGTAGGGCGAGTCGTTGGCAATCGCCACCGCTTCGGCCTCGGTGCTGAAGCGCATCACCGACATCACCGGCCCGAAGATCTCCTCGCGGGCGATGCGCATCTGGGGGGTCACGCCTTCGAACACCGTGGGCTCGACGTAGTAGCCACCGGTCTCGGCCCGCACCTGGCGCCCGCCAGCCACCAGCCGCGCGCCTTCGCTGGAGCCGCTGTCGATGTAGCCCAGCACGCTTTTCAGCTGCGCATCGTCGACCAGCGCGCCCATGGCGGTGTCGGGGTCGAGCGGATCGCCCG
>CAIVGK010000234.1 GCA_903905475.1 uncultured Burkholderiales bacterium
CCAGTTCACCGCGCAGCGAGTGCGGGTTCGCCTCGGTGATCCGCACATTGATCAGTTGACCCAGCAGATCCGGGGTGCCCTTGAAGTTGACCTTGCGGTTGCAGATCGTGCGTCCCATCCATTCGCTGGCGTCCTTGCGCGAAGGGCCTTCCACCAGCAACCGCTGCTGTGTTCCGACCAGCGAGCGGCTGATGCGCTGGGCATTGTCTTCAATGGCCGCCTGCAAGATCTGCAGGCGCTGGAGCTTCACCGCCTGAGGCGTGTCGTCCTGCAGTGACGCGGCCGGCGTTCCAGGCCGCGGGCTGAAGATGAAGCTGAAGCTGCTGTCAAAGCCGACGTCGTCGATCAGCTTCATCATCTTGGCGAAGTCCTCGTCGGTCTCGCCGGGAAACCCCACGATGAAATCGCTCGACAACCGCAGGTTGGGCCGCACCGCACGCAGCTTGCGCACCGTGCTCTTGTATTCCATGGCGGTGTAGCCGCGCTTCATGGCCATCAAGATGCGGTCGCTGCCATGCTGAACGGGCAGGTGCAGGTGATCGACCAGTTGCGGAATGCGCGCGTACACGTCGATCAAACGCTGCGTGAATTCGTTCGGGTGACTCGTCGTGTAGCGCAGGCGTTCGATGCCTGGAATCTTGGCCACGTATTCGAGCAGCAAGGCGAAGTCGGCCATCTCGGCGTTGTCGTCACCACGTCGACCCATCGAGCCTCGGTAGGCGTTGACGTTCTGGCCCAGCAGGTTGATTTCCTTGACGCCCTGATCGGCCAGCCCCGCCACCTCGGCCAGCACATCGTCAAACGGGCGCGACACCTCTTCGCCGCGCGTGTAGGGCACGACGCAATAGCTGCAGTACTTCGAGCAGCCTTCCATGATCGACACGAACGCAGTACCGCCTTCGGCCCGAGCCGCCGGCAGGTTGTCGAACTTCTCGATCTCGGGAAAGCTGATGTCGACCTGTGCACGCTCTTGCGACACGCGCCGTTGCAGCAGATCCGGCAGGCGGTGCAGCGTTTGCGGCCCGAACACGACGTCGACGTACGGCGCACGCTCGATGATGGCCGCACCCTCCTGGCTGGCCACGCAACCGCCCACGCCGATCAGCACGCCCTTTTCCTTCAGGTGCTTGACCCGCCCGAGATCGCTGAACACCTTTTCTTGCGCTTTTTCGCGCACTGAACAGGTGTTGAACAAGATGAGGTCGGCCTGCTCGACATCCGAGGTGGCTTCATAGCCCTCGGCTTGCCGAAGCACATCGACCATCTTGTCGGAGTCGTACTCATTCATCTGGCACCCGAAGGTCTTGATGAACACCTTCTTGCCTGTCGATGGCGGGGTCATGGTCGGGTCCAAGTTTGGTTGCCGGTGTCGAATTCCCACTCTTGCGCCTGCTGGGGGGTCTTGGGCCAGGGCTTTTTGGCCAACTCTTCGTCGCGAAGCACCCAGATGTCCTTCAGCTGGCCAGAGTTGTCCAAGGTGTAGTGCACGCTGGCCTTGGTTCCCGACATCGTGCCTGACAACACCACCATGTTGTTGGTGTTGCGGATGCGTATGCCCGGCGACAGTCGGTACGGCGAACCATTGAGTCGGACCTCTGGCGGTTCCGCAAACTCGATCACTCCACGCAGCGCGTTTCTTGGAAACTGCCGGGTGGGCTGTCCCTGAGCCCATGTGGATTGCGGGCAGCCAAGCCACAGTGCCAGGCTCAAGGCGGTGCGCCGATTCACGAACAGGGCGCCATGTTGACGTGTCATCTTGTCAGGCCGGTGCGACGCAGAAGGAACAACGGCTCCGGGTCTGAGAGACACGGAGCCGCGGCTTGTTTGGTGGCGCTTCAGGGATTCGAACCCCGGACCTGCGGATTATGATTCCGTCGCTCTAACCGGCTGAGCTAAAGCGCCTCGAGCCCGAGAGTATAGGGGCTCGATGTGATTCAAGCCACCCCTGGAACGGCATCCCGAGCCAGCCTGACGTCAGCCAACCGCACCGCCCCCGCATGTTCAGTTTTTTCAAGAAAAAGTCTCCTCCGGGTGAGCCGGTTTCCGTGGCTGCTGGGGTCCCTGTGCCAACGCCGTCCGTGCCGGCTGACGCTGCGGTGCCGGAGCGCCACACGTGGTTTGACAAGCTGCGCTCGGGTTTGCGCAAGACCGGCTCGAGCCTCGCGCAGGTCTTCACCGGCACGCAGATCGACGATGCGCTTTACGAGGATCTGGAGTCGGCGCTGCTGCTTGCCGATGCTGGCGTGAGCGCCACCGAGTACCTGCTGGCCGACTTGAAGCGTCGCGTCAAGGAGGCTCGCGCCACCGACCCCGCGGCCGTCAAGTCGCTGCTGATCGAGGCCATCACGGAACTGTTGCAGCCCTTGCAGCGCCCGCTTGTGGTGGGCGAACACTCGCCCACCGTGGTCATGGTGGTGGGTGTCAACGGCGCGGGCAAAACCACCAGCATCGGCAAGCTCACCCGGCATCTGGCCGAGGGGGGGCAAAAGGTGCTGCTGGCGGCTGCGGATACCTTTCGCGCTGCGGCGCGTGAGCAGCTCGCCATCTGGGCCGGGCGCAACAACGTCGAGATCGTCAGCCAGGAGGGCGGCGACCCGTCTGCCGTGACCTTCGACGCCGTGGCCGCCGGCAAGGCGCGTGGCTGCGACGTGGTGATCGCTGATACCGCCGGGCGGCTGCCCACTCAATTGCACCTGATGGAAGAGCTGCGCAAGGTCAAGCGCGTGATCGGCAAGGCGCAATCGGGCGCCCCGCACGAGGTGCTGCTGGTCATCGACGGCAACACCGGGCAAAACGCGCTGGCGCAGGTGCAAGCGTTTGACGACACCTTGCACCTCACCGGCTTGATCGTCACCAAGCTCGATGGCACAGCCAAGGGGGGCGTGCTGGCGGCCATTGCCCTGTGGGCGCGCGAGCGAGGCCGCGCGGCGGGCGCTACCGTGCCCATGGGCGCGGTGCCGGTCTACTTCATCGGGGTGGGCGAACAGGTCGAGGACCTGGAAACCTTCAACGCGCGCGAGTTCGCCACGGCGCTGCTCGGCTGACGGCGAGGTTCAGCGCGGGCCGCCCATGCCCTTCATGGCGCCCATGCGCTTCATCATCTTCATCATGCCGCCGCCGCGCATCTTCTTCATCATGTCGCGCATCTGCTCGAACTGATTGAGCATGCGGTTGACCTCTTGCACCTGAACGCCGGCGCCAGTGGCGATGCGGCGTTTGCGGGTCGCCTTGATCAGGTCGGGCTTGCGGCGCTCGAGTGGCGTCATCGAGCAGATCATGCCTTCCATGCGGCGCACATCGCGCTCCGCGCGGTCCACATCGACGGCACCCGCCTTGGCCGTCATCTGCGTGGGCAGCTTGTCCATCAGGCCGGCCAGCCCGCCCATCTTCTTCATCTGCGAAATCTGCTCGAAGAAGTCGTTGAGGTCGAAGGCATCGCCCGACTTCACCTTGTCGGCGAGCCTTTGCGCGGCCGCCATGTCGACGTTTTGCGTGACCTGTTCGACCAGTGCCACGATGTCGCCCATGCCCAGCACGCGCCCGGCATGGCGTTCGGCGTCGAACACCTCGAGGCCGTCGATCTTCTCGCTGGTGCCGGCAAACTTGATCGGCGCACCGGTGATCTGGCGCACCGACAGCGCGGCGCCACCGCGTGAGTCGCCGTCCATCTTGGTCAGCACGATGCCGGTCAGCGGCAGCGCTTCCTTGAAGGCCTTGGCGGTGTTGATGGCGTCTTGACCCTGCATCGCGTCGACCACGAACAGCGTCTCGACGGGTTTGAGCTCAGCGTGCAGTTCGCTGATTTCGCGCATCAGCGCTTCGTCGATGGCCAGCCGTCCGGCGGTGTCCACCAGCAGCACATCGAAGTAATGCTTGCGCGCGTAATCGAGCGCCGCGCGGGCGATGTCGATGGGCTTGTCGTCGGCGCTGGAAGGGAACCACTCCGCACCGGCTTGCCGCGTCACCGTCTTGAGCTGCTCGATGGCGGCCGGTCGGTAGACGTCGGCCGACACCGTGAGCACCTTCTTCTTGCGTTTTTCGATCAGGTGCTTGGCCAGCTTGGCGGTGGTGGTGGTCTTGCCTGCACCTTGCAGTCCCGCCATCAGGATGACGGCGGGCGGTTGCGCCGCCAGGTTGATGTCGCTGATGCCGCCGATGTCGTTGCCGGCCATCGTGGCGGTGAGCTCGCGGTTGACGATGCCCACCAGCGCTTGCCCCGGCGAGAGCGAACCCACCACCTCGGCGCCGAGCGCGCGCTCCTTGACCCTTGCGATGAAGTCGCGCACCACCGGCAGCGCCACGTCGGCTTCGAGCAGCGCCATGCGCACCTCGCGCAGCATGTCCTGCACATTGGATTCGGTGATGCGGGCCTGGCCGCGCATCGTCTTGACGGCGCGGCTCAGTCGTTCGGTGAGGGTGGAAGCCATGGCGATGCGGGCGGTGCCTGAAAGGGCAGAACGCGAAAGTACACTTTGACGATGAGTCTATCTTCAGGGGTTGCGCCATGACCGATCTGGCCTACCCGACCTTGCTGAGCGGTGTGAGTGCCATGGCCTTGCTGGCCTATGCCGTGGCTGCGTTGATCCCCGGGGGGGCGGTCGGAGCTTTTCGTGCCAGCCTGATCGTGGCTTGGGTGTTGCATGCGATGGCGACCATCGTCGATGTCTCGGGCATGGGATCGGCGGTGAGCGGTGCGCGCTTTGGCTTTGCACCGGCGCTGTCGGTCACGTTGTGGCTGGTGATCACCGTGTACGTCGCCGAAAGCCGCTTTTTGCCGATTCGCGGGGTGCGTCGCACGCTGGCACTGCTGGGCGCGTTTGCAGTGCTGCTGGCGCTGTTGTTCCCGGGTGAGTTGCGTCCTCATGTCGGCTCGCGCTGGGCGCCGATTCACTGGGTGCTGGGCATCGCGTCCTACGGTCTTTTCGGCGCGGCGGTGCTGCACGCCGCGATGCTCGACCGTGCCGACCGGCAAATGCGCCAGACGCTGCCGGCATCGAAATCGCTGGCGGATTCCGCCAGCCCCCGCGGGAACGTGCCCTCCTCTCCGATGGGCTTGCCCCTGATGCGCCTGGAGCGGCTCACGTTCCGTTTCGTCTCCGCCGGCTTCGTGGTGCTGTCGGTGGCCATCTTTCTCGGCTGGTTGTTCTCAGACCCTTGGCGTTGGGACCACAAGGCGGTGTTTTCCACCCTGGGTTGGCTGGTCTATGCCGGTTTGCTGACCGGTCGTCGGCGCTTTGGCTGGCGCGGTCGCCAAGCCACGCGCTGGGTCTACACCGGTGCGGTCTTGCTGTTGCTGGCCTATGTGGGTTCGCGCTTCGTCCACGATGTGCTGCTGAACCGGTCCATGGGCTCCTGAGCGGGTCCCTGCGGAGCCCTCGAATCCATGAGATTTCTGCTGCTGCTCGGCTTGTTCTTGGCGGTGGTCTGGCTGGTCCGCGGCGGCCGGCGGGCGGTGCCTGGCGATAACGCGGCACCCCCATCGAGCCCGCCGCCTGAGGGCGCAGCCCCGAGCGAAGAGATGGTGGCTTGTCTGCACTGCGGCGTCCATCTGCCCCAAGGCGAGGCTGTGAGTGGCGCCGCAGGCTGGTATTGCGGCGCTGCGCATCGTGACATGCACCCAGGAGAGTCGCCGCGCTGATGGACAAGGCCTCCCCGCCGTCCGAGCGCAGGCAGTCTGACCGACGCCGCCGCGCCCGGGGCGCGCGGCCAGACGAATCATGGTTCCGCGCCTTCATCCGCGAGGCCGACGCCGTGGCCCACGACGGTATGGGCTCGGCTTCGGCCGATGGGATCGAAGGGCCACAGTCGCAGTTGCGCTCGCGGGATGGCGAGTCCGCTGCGGCGGCCGGACCGTCGACGTTCCACCGGATCTACCGCGCGTTTCTCAGCGCGCGCGCTGCGTTGGGTCTGGCGCTGGTTCTCACGGTGGCGGTGGCTGGATTTTTCGGGGCCTCACCTGGCCACAGGGTGGCCATCGGCAGCGTGGTGTACGCCTTGCTGGCCGTCGCCATGTGGCTGACGGCGTCTGGCGGTTCGGCGGATCAGCCAGGGGTCGCGGGACTCAGCCGCGTCCAGTGGCTGGCGTGCATCGGCGTCGATATCGTCAGCTTCATGGTGTTGCACGCGCTGTCCCCTGCGAACAACCTCAATTACGTGGCGCTGCTCGTGTTGCCCGTGCTGATGGCCGGGGTCCTGACGCCACGCATCCAGGCGCTGGCCACGGCGGCTGGTGTGGTTCTGCTGCTGCTGGCCAATGCCTGGCTGGGCGTGCTGGCCGGTGGCGAAGCGACGTCCTTGATGTCCCAGGTGGGACTGGCTGGCAGCGGGTTGCTGGTGGTCACCTTGCTGGCCAGTGAACTGGCCGCACGGCTCGCGCGCGAGGAGCTCACCGTCAAGGACAGCCTGGAACTGGTGCGGCAACAGGCGCAACTCAACCGGCTGGTCATTGAAGAAATGCAGGACGGCGTGCTGGTCGTTGACCGCACAGGCCGCGTGCGCGCGGCCAATCCGGCGGCCCGGCGCTTGCTGGCGCGTCGTGGCACCAGCCGGGAGGCGCCTTTCCAGTTGCGAGGCGTCGAGGCCTGGAGCCAGCTCGTGAAAACCGTCGAACGGGGTTTTCAGGAAGCCGTCTGGCCCGAGGCGGGCCGCGATGTGGTCCTGGGTTTCGATCAGGGCGCCACGCGCACGCTGCGCGTGCGGATTCGTTTCACGCGCGGTGCCGACGAGCCTTCGGCGGAAGAGTTGTGCGTGCTGCTGCTCGAAGACGTGCGCAGTCTGCAGACCCGCATGCGCCAGGAAAAACTGGCGGCCATGGGACGGGTCTCTGCCGGCATCGCGCACGAAATCCGCAACCCGCTGGCGGCCATCGCTCAGGCCAATGCGCTGCTGGCGGAAGACGCTCAAACGCCCCAGCAGCAGCAGCTCACGCGCATGGTGGCCGACCACGTGAAGCGGCTCAAACGCATCGTCGATGACATGATGCAGGTCACTCCCGGCGCCGCAATCAGCACTGAAGTGCTCGATGTCACGTCCGAGGTGGCCGCCGAGTGCGCCGAGTGGGCTCGGTCGAATTCGATCGACCTGGGCGAGGGCAGCGTGCTCAGGATCGAGTTGCCCGGCGAGCCGGTGGCCGCGGTGTTCGAGGTCGAACATCTGCGGCGCTTGCTGATCAACCTGCTCGACAACGCCAAGCTGCACGCCACCGACCTGCCGGCGGCGGTTCACGTGCGGCTGGCCGGGATTGACGAGGCCACGGTGCAACTGAGCGTCAGCAGCGACGGCCCCCCCATCCCCGAGGATGTCGAGCGCCATCTGTTCGAGCCGTTCTTCTCGACGCGCAGCCGTGGCACGGGGCTGGGCTTGTACATTTGCCGCCAACTGTGCGACCAGCATGGCGCCAGCATTGACTACCGGCTGCGTCCGCCTGCCGAGGCGAACCGAAATGATTTCTTCGTCAACATGCGCCGTGTGGCCGTGGCGCCCTCGGGAATGCGCTCGCCTCCCGCCGATGTGCTCTGATCGCCCCTGATGCCCACGCCCCCTCCACTGAGTTTGCTCGTCATCGAAGACGAGCCCGATCTGCGCACGCTCTACGAGTTGTCGCTGGTTCGCGAGGGCTATGACATCGAGACGGCTGGCAGCGTCGGGCATGCGTGTTCCTTGCTGCGTGAGCGCTCCTTCAGCGCCGTCATCACCGACATGCGCTTGCCCGACGGCACCGGGCTGGACGTCCTGAACTTTCTCGAGAGCCACTCGCGGCACGAGAAAGCGATCGTCATCACCGCCTACGGCTCGGCCGAGAACGCGGTCGAGGCGCTGAAAGCCGGCGCCTACGATTACCTGACGAAGCCCGTCGACCTCAAGCAGTTTCGAGCGGTGGTGGCGTCGGCACTGGGCCGTGGCCCGACCACGCCGCCCAGCATCTTCCCGTCGAACCTGCCCGCGCAGCGCGTCGTGGTGCCGCCATCGTCCGTCACGTCCGATGCGGCAGATGTGACGCGCGCGTCGCCGCCGCCCCCCGCGGGGCCGTCGAGCGCGGCACTGCGGCGCATGGCCGGCGATTCGGCGGCCATGGCGCAGGTTCGCTCGCTGGTGGGCAAGGTGGCGCGAAGCATGGCGCCGGTGCTGGTGCAAGGCGAGTCGGGCACCGGCAAGGAACTGGTGGCGCGTGCCATCCATGAAATCAGCTCGCGTCACGCGCATCCGTTCATCGCGGTCAACTGCGGAGCGATCCCGGAGAACCTGCTCGAGGCCGAGTTCTTTGGCTATCGGCGTGGCGCGTTCACCGGCGCCACGGAGGATCGCGAGGGATTTTTCCAGGCGGCTGACGGCGGCACCTTGTTCCTCGACGAGATCGGCGATCTGCCGCTGTCGATGCAATCGAAGCTGCTGCGCGCCGTGCAGGAACGCTCGGTCCGGCCGGTGGGTGCGGTCAGCGAGGTGCCGGCGAATGTGCGGCTGCTCAGCGCCACCCACAAGGACCTCGCGGCCGAGGTCCAGGCCGGGCGGTTTCGGCAAGATCTTTATTACCGGCTCAACGTGATTCAGATTCGCGTGCCTCCGCTGCGCGAGCGGCTGGAAGATCTGGCCAGCATCGGTGCGCAGTTTCTCGAGCGCATCGCGCGCGACGCCGGCGTGTGGCCCGCCCCATCCCTGACCCGGAACGCGCTGCTGCACCTGTCGCAGTACCCGTTTCCCGGCAACGTGCGTGAACTCGAGAACTTGCTTCATCGCGCCGTGGCGCTGTCGGGTGGGGAGCTCATCGACGCCGCGGATCTCGGGCTTCCGGTCGACGCCTCGGCGGACGCCGGGCCCTCGGGCTTCGGTGCGCTGGCCGACGCCGCCTTGGCCGATTCACGGCCTTCGGCATCGGCGGGCGATTTGCCGTCCACGCTGCATCCGGCGGCCGCCGAGCTGCCCAGCGATCTGGCTGTCCATCTGGACGAGATCGAGCGAGACATCCTGTGGCGTGCGCTCGAGCGACATCGTTTCAATCGCACGGCGGCAGGCGCGAGCCTCGGCCTTTCGCTGAGGCAAATGCGCTATCGCATGGCGCGCTTGCAGGTGATGGCCGGCGCGGATGCCCAAGCCCATCCCGATGCTGATGCCGATACCGAGCGTGGCAACACCTGAGCCGCAAACGGACTGGCACGACGGTTGGTGGGCGCGCGCGCGCCACTGCCCGTCGCCCAATTTCGGACCCCGGCCTGCGGGGGTCGAACCCAGCTTGGCGATCGTGCACTCGATCAGCCTGCCACCAGGTGTTTACGGCGGCGACGAGGTCGAGCGCTTCTTTCTCAATCAGCTCGACGTCTCGGCGCATCCGTACTTCGCGGCGCTGCGCGATGTGAGCGTGTCGGCGCACTTCTTCATCCGTCGCGACGGGCATTGCATCCAGTTCGTTTCGTGCCGGAAGCGGGCCTGGCACGCGGGGGGGTCGGCCTGGCGAGGGCGGCCGAACTGCAACGATTACTCCGTGGGCATCGAACTCGAGGGACTGGAAGGCGAACCCTTCGACGCAGCCCAGTACACGGCCCTGTGCGAACTGCTGCAGGCCGTGGCAGGCCAGGGCCGCTGCCTCGAGGTGGCTGGCCACGAGCATGTGTCGGCAGGCCGCAAGGCCGACCCGGGGGCGGGCTTCGAGTGGGTGCAACTCATCGCCCGGCTGGGCTGGCCCCACCAGTGTTTTCCCGAGGCCGTGGTCGCACCAGACTGAAGCGCGGCTGCGCCGCGACGATCGGCACCTCAAAAGTTGCGCACGTCCCTGGCCACACAGCGCGAGCATTGGCGCGCCATGCAGTTGAAATCCGGGCGGCGAGCCAATGAATTCGCGGCTTCACGATCCGGCATGCAGAAAGGCGGCGGCGGCGCGCGGGGCCAGGCCTGAGCCTCAGGCTTTGAGCATCCGGATTTCGGGGCAGAGGGGGCCACTTCGATCGGGTCTAAATTTAACGCGACACACTAGCGGTAGTGCTTGAAGGTCGCCTAGCCCACAGATATAGTGTGTGCATCCGGTCGCGCGAGTGCGTGGCCGTCAGGCGATGCGTGGGGTGCACGGGCACTTTCGTCATCGCGGCGCCTGCTTCCTTTCCTCCCGCCACGCAGACAGCGTATTCGACTCGTCGGCCTCGATGAGGTGGTCAGTCAGCCACTTCCGTTCGAACGCCCAGGCGGTTTTCCGCACCAGCAGATTCAAAAGAAAAGGCCATTCATGCAAGCTCTCAACATCGGCGCCGACACCACCGCTCCCAACCCACAGCGCGCGGCCATCGCCGCGTCTGCTGCGGCCTCTGCATTCGATGCGTTCCACATCATCCGTCGCAATGGCGCCGTGGTGTCGTTCGAGCCCAGCAAGATCGCGGTGGCGCTGATGAAGGCGTTTCTGGCGGTGCACGGAACGCAGGGTGCGGCTTCGGCCAGCGTTCGCGAAACCGTCGACGTGTTGACCGAGTCGGTGGTGCGTGCGCTGTTGCGTTCGCGTCCGGGCGGCGGCACCTTCCACATCGAAGATGTGCAGGATCAGGTCGAGCTTGGCCTGATGCGTGGCGGCCACCACGAGGTCGCGCGGGCCTACGTGCTGTATCGCGAACGCCGTTCACAAGAGCGTTCGAAGCAGGCGCAGCCCGCCGCCGTGGCCGAGGCCACGCTCAACGTGATCGACGGCGGCCGACGCGTGCCGCTCGACTGGCCACGTCTGCACACGATCGTGCAGGCGGCCTGCGAGGGTCTGGGTTCTGACGTGCGTGCCGAGCCCATCCTGGCCGAGACGCGCCGCAACCTGTACGACGGCGTGCCCATCGACGAGGTGCACAAGGCATCGATCCTCGCGTCGCGCACGCTGATTGAAAAAGACCCGGGCTACACCCGCGTCACCGCACGTTTGCTCTTGCACACGATTCGCCGCGAAATCCTCGGCGAAGAGGTCCTGCAAGGCGACATGCACACCCGCTACGCCGAGTACTTCCCGGGTTACGTCAGGCAAGGCGTTCAAGCCGAGTTGCTCGACGACCGGATGATGCAGTTCGACATGGTCCGGCTGGGTGCGGCCTTGAAGGCCGAGCGCGACCTGCAGTTCGATTACCTGGGCCTGCAAACCCTGTACGACCGCTACTTCCTGCACATCGACGAGAAGCGCATCGAAATGCCGCAGGCGTTCTTCATGCGCGTGGCGATGGGCTTGTCCCTCAACGAGATCGACCGCGAAGCCCGCGCGATCGAGTTCTACGAGGTGCTCTCGACGTTCGACTTCATGAGCTCGACGCCGACCTTGTTCAATGCCGGCACCCGCCGCTCGCAGCTCTCGAGCTGCTACCTGACCACCGTGGCCGACGATCTGGAAGGCATCTACGAAGCGCTCAAGGAAAACGCGCTGCTGTCGAAGTTCGCCGGCGGCCTGGGCAACGACTGGTCCAACGTGCGCGCGCTGGGCAGCCACATCAAGGGCACCAACGGCAAGAGCCAGGGCGTGGTGCCGTTCCTCAAGGTGGTCAACGACACCGCCGTGGCGGTCAATCAGGGTGGCAAGCGCAAGGGCGCGGTGTGCGCGTACCTCGAGAGCTGGCACCTCGACGTCGAGGAGTTCCTCGAGCTGCGCAAGAACACCGGTGACGACCGCCGTCGCACCCACGACATGAACACGGCCAACTGGATTCCGGACCTGTTCATGAAGCGGGTGATGGAAGGCACCGACTGGACGCTGTTCTCGCCGAGCACCTGCCCCGATCTGCACGACACGTTCGGTCGCGAATTCGAGACCATCTACACCGCCTATGAAGCACGCGCTGCCAGCGGCGAGATCAAGTTGCACAAGAAGGTGCCGGCGCGCGACCTGTGGCGCAAGATGCTCTCGATGCTGTTCGAGACCGGGCATCCCTGGATCACCTTCAAGGACGCCTGCAATGTGCGCTCGCCGCAGCAGCATGTGGGCGTCGTGCACTCGAGCAACCTGTGCACCGAGATCACGCTCAACACCAGCGAGACCGAAATTGCGGTGTGCAACCTGGGTTCGGTGAATCTGGCGCGTCACCTGACCGACGGCCCCGACGGCAAGCAGATCGATCACGCCAAGCTCAAGCGCACGGTGTCAACCGCCATGCGCATGCTCGACAACGTCATCGACATCAACTACTACGCCGTCAAGAAGGCGCGCGACTCCAACCTGCGCCACCGTCCGGTGGGCCTGGGCATCATGGGCTTTCAGGATGCGCTGCATGAACTGCGCGTGCCGTATGCCTCCGAAGCGGCCGTCAACTTCGCCGACCAGTCGATGGAGGCCGTGTGCTACCAAGCCTACTGGGCGTCGACCGAACTGGCAGCCGAGCGCGGCCGTTATTCCAGCTACCGCGGCTCGCTGTGGGATCGCGGCATCTTGCCGATCGACTCGCTCGATCTGCTGGCCGAAGCACGTGGCGGCTATGTCGAAGTCGACCGCAGCAGCGCCATCGACTGGAGCGTCCTGCGCGCCCGCATCGCCGAGCACGGCATGCGCAACTCCAACTGCGTGGCGATCGCGCCCACGGCCACCATCTCCAACATCATTGGCGTGAGCGCATCGATCGAACCGTCGTTTGGCAACCTGTCGGTCAAGGCCAACCTGTCGGGCGACTTCACCGTGCTCAACGAGTACCTGGTGCGCGACCTCAAGCAACTCGGCCTGTGGGACGACGTGATGGTCATGGACCTCAAGCACTTCGAGGGTTCGCTGCGTCGCATCGACCGCGTGCCAGAGGATTTGAAGGTGCTCTACGCCACGGCCTTCGAGATCGAAACCCAGTGGCTGGTCGAAGCCGCCGCACGGCGCCAGAAGTGGATCGATCAGGCGCAGTCGCTCAACATCTACATGGCCGGCGCGTCGGGCAAGAAGCTCGACGAGACCTACAAACTGGCCTGGCTGCGCGGCCTCAAGACCACCTACTACCTGCGCACCATGGGTGCCACCCACGCCGAGAAATCGACCGTGAAGTCGGGACAGCTCAACGCGGTCAGCAGTGGTGCCTCGGGCGGTGGCGACAGCGCCTCGGCGATGGCGCCAGCCCGGCCGATCGCCGTTGCCGCTGTGGCGGAGGACCCGGCCACCGACATCAAGTTCTGTGCCATCGACAACCCGGACTGCGAAGCCTGTCAGTGAGTCCGAGCGCTGCGGCTCGATGCCGCAGCGCAACGCCCACGCTCGGGGTGCCCGGTTATGGGGAAAGTAATGCTTTGTGTTTTGTCACATCGCTTGGATAATCATTAGTTACTGGAAGCGCACCATGTTGTTTTGGGAAGAAGAAATCAAATCGTCGGTACCGCCTCAGGGAGCCTTCCCGAGGTCGACTGCACCCGAAATATTTCAGGGCCAAGAGGCTGATTCTTTCGCGGAAGTGGCGGTCGCGGCGCGCACGGTGCCCGCCGCACCGGTTATCAGTCCGGCGATCAGTAAACCGGTCGAGGGTCGACGGGTGGTGGCCGCTGACAAGCGCATCATCAATGGCCGCACCGATGTGAATCAACTGGTCCCTTTCAAGTACAAATGGGCGTGGGAGAAATATCTCGCCACCTGCGCAAACCACTGGATGCCGCAAGAGGTCAACATGTCGCGTGACATCGCGACCTGGAAAGACCCGAATGGGCTGAGCGATGACGAGCGTCGCATCATCATGCGCAACCTGGGGTTTTTCGTCACGGCCGATTCCCTGGCGGCGAACAACATCGTGCTGGGTACTTACCGGCACATCACGGCTCCCGAATGCCGACAATTTCTGTTGCGGCAGGCTTTTGAAGAGGCGATTCATACCCACGCCTATCAATACATCGTTGAATCGCTGGGTTTGGATGAAGGCGAAATCTTCAACGCCTACAACGAAGTCGCCTCGATCCGCGACAAGGACCAGTTCCTGATCCCGTTCATCGAAGCGGTGATGAACCCGCACTTCAACACCGGTTCGCTCGAAAATGACCAGACGCTGCTCAAGTCGCTGATTGTTTTCGCCTGTCTGATGGAGGGCTTGTTCTTCTACGTGGGGTTCACTCAAATTCTCGCCCTGGGCCGGCAGAACAAGATGACCGGTGCTTCGACTCAATATCAGTACATCTTGCGTGACGAGTCCATGCACTGCAATTTCGGCATTGACCTGATCAACCAGATCAAACTCGAAAACCCGCTGCTGTGGACTGCCGATTTCAAGGCGGAAATCAAGGCACTTTTCATGAAGGCGGTTGATCTCGAGTATCGTTACGCCGAAGACACCATGCCACGTGGCGTTTTGGGCATGAATGCATCCATGTTCAAGGGCTATCTGCGTTACATCGCCAATCGCCGAGCGACGCAAATCGGACTTGAAGCGCTTTTCCCGAATGAGGAAAATCCGTTTCCCTGGATGAGCGAAATGATCGACCTGAAGAAGGAAGGCAATTTCTTCGAAGTGCGTGTGACCGAGTACCAGTCGGGTGGCGCGCTGTCCTGGGATTGAAGTGAGCAGATCAAGATTTGCAAATCGGGCGGTGTTGACGCAGAAGCAACAAGTTCGGTTTGATACCCCATTCATCGCACCGGGGCGCCCGTACGGGGCAGTTTTTGGGTGATGAATAGCTGTCTGACCCCGGCGTTTCGCCGAAACAGAACAGTGCTTCTTTAACTGATCAAGGAGAAACGTTATGGCAACTGCGAAAAAGGCCGCTCCGGCCACCAAAGCCGCCCCCGCCAAGAAGGCCGCCGCACCTGCGAAGAAGGTAGCCGCTCCAGCCAAGAAGGCCGCCGCACCTGCGAAGAAGGCAGCAGCTCCAGCCAAGAAGGCAGCCGCACCTGCGAAGAAGGCAGCAGCTCCAGCCAAGAAGGCAGCCGCTCCAGCCAAGAAGGCTGCCGCACCTGCGAAGAAGGCAGCCGCACCTGCGAAGAAGGCAGCCGCACCTGCGAAGAAGGCAGCCGCTCCTGCGA
>CAIVGK010000235.1 GCA_903905475.1 uncultured Burkholderiales bacterium
GGCCGCGCTGTGGCCGGCGCTCGGCACGCCGTTCACGCTGCTGGCGGTGCTGGCCTGGACCGCCTCGACCGTGGCCTGGGCGCTGCGCTACGGCAACTGGTTCGTGCGCCCGCGCATCGATGGCCGCCCGGGCTGAGCCTCATGCGCTTGTTCATGGGTGACTTGTGCGTGCAGCATCGCCGGGCTTGATGAACATCAAGCCGTGCCGCAGACTGATCGCCTAACTTGATCGTTTCATCCCCCAGCGAACTCCCCCATGCACTGCCTCGAAGATCCTTCGCCCCACAACCTGCCGCCCCAGGAGATCAGCGCCGACGTGCTGCTCGAGAAATACGCCAAGGGCGACGAGCGCTGCGCCGATGACGTGAACCGCCGCGTGGCGCACGCGCTGGCGCAGGCCGAAAGCGCCGACCGGCGCGCCCACTGGGAGACCCGTTTCGCTGCCGCCTTGGCCGCCGGCTTCGTGCCGGCCGGGCGCATCCAGTCGGCCGCGGGCAGCGGGCTGGCCGCCACGCTGATCAACTGCTTCGTGCAGCCGGTGGGCGACTCCATCGCGCAGACCGAAGACGGCCACCCCGGCATCTACACGGCGCTGACCGAGGCGGCCGAGACGATGCGCCGCGGCGGTGGCGTGGGCTACGACTTCTCGCGCATCCGCCCGAGCGGCGCGTGGGTCGGCAGCACGCAGAGCAGCGCATCGGGCCCGGTGAGCTACATGCGCGTGTTCGACCGTTCGTGCGAGACGGTCGAGTCGGCCGGCGCGCGGCGCGGCGCCCAGATGGGCGTGCTGCGCTGCGACCACCCCGACATCGAGGCCTTCATTCGTGCCAAGGACACCGGCGACCTGAAAAACTTCAACCTGTCGGTGGGCATCACCGATGCCTTCATGCGTGCCGTGCAGGCCGATGCCGAGATCGAGCTCGTGCACCGCGCCGAGCCCGGTGTGGCGCACAAGGAGGCCGGCGCGTACCGGCAAACACCGGCTGAAGGCGGCCTGTGGGTGTACCGCCGGCGCCCGGCGCGCGAGCTGTGGGAGAAGATCATGCGATCGACCTACGACCACGCCGAGCCCGGGGTGCTGTTCCTCGACCACATCAACCGCGACAACAACCTGGCGTACTGCGAGCACATCGCCGCGACCAACCCGTGCGCCGAGCAACCGCTGCCGCCTTACGGCTGCTGTTGCCTGGGCTCGATCGACCTGACGCGCTTCGTGCGCGAGCCGTTCGAAGACGCCGCGAACTTCGACGAGAGCGGCTTCGTGGCCGCCGCACAGGTGGCCGTGCGCATGCTCGACAACGTGCTCGACGTGACGGTGTGGCCGCTGCCCCAGCAGCGCGAAGAAGCGCGCCAAAAGCGCCGCGTCGGGCTGGGCTTCACCGGGCTGGGCGACGCGCTGGTGATGCTCAACCTGCGCTACGACAGCGCGCCGGCGCGCGCCATGGCCACGCGCATTTCCGAACTCATGCGCGACGCAGCCTACGAGGCCTCGGTCGAGCTGGCGCGCGAGCGCGGTGCGTTCCCGCTGTTCGATGCCGAGTTGTTCCTCAGCGGCAACACCTTCGCCTCGCGGCTGCCCGAGGCGCTGCGCGAGCGCATCCGCAGCCACGGCCTGCGCAACTCGCACCTGCTGTCGATCGCGCCCACCGGCAC
>CAIVGK010000236.1 GCA_903905475.1 uncultured Burkholderiales bacterium
AGTGACGCAGCCGGCCGCTGGCGGCCATCGTGTTGGCGTCAGCTTGGGCCGACGTCACGACGGCACCAGGCGAGTTGCGGACCACCACGCGATCGGCGTGAGCGACGCCGGCGGTCAGCACCAGGGCGAGAGCCAAAAGAATTCCACGCATGAAACACCTCCGTGTTGAAAAGTCGATCCATCACCCACCGGAACAAGTGTACACGACTGCTTTCGGGCGAAGAATCCCCTCGGCAAGCAAGCCCTTGGCCCGCAGGGCCTGCACCTGGCAGAGCGGACCGGATCGGCCAGACATGCCCATGCCCTTGGCGATCTCGGCCAGCGTGGGCGGCGCGTGGTGCTTCAGGCAGTAGCCGGTGATCCACGCAAGGATTGCTGCCTGTCGCGGCGTGGGCTCGGTCGGGTCGAGTGGGCGTCGGACTGGTCTCATCGGGCCTCCTGTGGTTGTCGTTGAGCGTCACGCCATGCCTGGTGCTCGGCGTCGGTCATGTTCTTGCCGGCGTCGGACCGAAAGAATTTGCGGCGCTCGGCCGGGACGGGTGCAGGCCCTGTGCCGGGCCGGTTGCCCGGCTCGCGGTTGCTGCCGCCTTGGTTTTGCGTCTTGCAGAGCCATCGGACGAGAAACGAACGCCAGTTGCGTCTCCCGGCCCGCTTCGGGTTGGCACGCAGCCACGCCGTTGCCTTGGCCAGCTCCTGCTCGAGCACGGCGCCGGGGTAGGCCACGGCCCATTCCTGCCGGTCGCGGTCTGCGATGCCTTGCCAGCCTGCGTCAGCATCCCACGAAACGGGAGAGGCTGCCGGCGAGCCAGACGCCTTCGGCGGCTTGCTCGTCGGAACCGGCGCAGCCGGTAAGTATTCTTCTTCTCTCTTCTCCTCTCCTCTCTTCTCCTCTGGTGACGGTGCACCGTTACGGGAGCGTGACCGATAGGAATCCTGCCGTCTCGCGGCCAATGCACGGGCTTTGGCACCTTGGGAAAACCGCTTATCCCAACCCTCAATGACGACGCTGCCGTTGACAAACGTCAACCAGCCGACCCGCTCAACAGCGAGCCAGAACGCCTCGTCACCTCCAGCCACTGACGCAAGACGTCGCGGGGTGCCCCGGATCGTCCCGTCTGCAGTGTTGAGGGCAGCCCACGACCACAACTGGATCAGGCGATACACGACGGCCTCCACAGGCACGCCGGTGTCGTCCACCAGCTCTAGCACCTCGGGCTTCGTGCCCAGGTTGCAGTCGATCGGAATCCATTCACCGGCCACGTTGAGTCTCCTTACTTTCCGTTCGCAAGATCGCGGAGGCAGTCCCCGTGGCATTGCTCGGGGTAGCAATGGCACACGAGAACCTTTCCGTTCAGTTCCCCGCGTCCTATCCTGCTTGTGATCGATGGTTTGTTGTAGAGGTAGTGATGCTCAAAGGCGTCGCAAACCTGCTGGCGGTCGCCGTCCTCACCCATGATGAACGGGTTGCCGTATCGGGTTCCCCGGTCAATGCGAACCGCAAGGCCTTTGCCTTCAGCCCACTGGATGAGATTCTTGTCGGCAGACGCATTGGCCAGCACAGTAACTCCGCTCTCGACTTCGGCCTGGCGGTCGCGCTCGTCCTGCCGCCAATCGTCGGTCGGCTTCTTGGCCACCTCACGCTTTGCATCTTGCAGCGTGATCATCCCTGCCTTGAGTCGCTCAAACACTTCTTGAGCGACGGCCTTTACCTTCTTTGCGTCGGAAACGTAGCGGTCGTTTACGCCAACAGACTTGGCGGCTTCTTCGCGAGCCTTGCTTGGCGTTTGTTGTGGAATTTTTTCCACAACAGATACAGCCTTTGGCTTTCTGATCTGCCGCCGTTTCGCATCGGCCGCAAAGTGTGGTTCGAGCTCCGCAGCCACGGCCGCAAGCGATCCCTTGTTCATATGCCGGCGCCTGTCGTTGAGCGACACCGCAAACGCCGTTGGCTCGTCCCCTGTGTATTCCTGCGTCTTCGGCTCAACGCCGGCGATCTTGCAGGCTTCCCAGCGGTTACGGCCGTCAAGTATTTTCCCTTCGTAAACCCACACTGGCACCAACTGGCCATTCTTGCGGATGTCGTCCGCCAGCTCGGCTAGCTTGGCCTCGTTCATCATTGGCCAGACATCGGCAATCGGGTGGTTCTTCATCGTCCATGAATCCTTTCGTGACAGGCTTGGCAGATAAGCAGGTAGTCGGAGTCGTCGTACTCCCACGGCTCCAGATCGGCGTGGTATCTCAGGTGGTGAACAGTAGTTGCTGCCCGGTCGAGGCCACACGCCTGGCATTGATTGCCTCTCGTGGCAAATAAGGCCAGCCGCTTGGCCTTCCATCGGACATCGAGCAACTTGCGAGCGTAGACTGCTGGGTCGTTTTTTTTAGCCGGTGGACATGCACGACAACCCACACGTTCCTGTGGGCCTTCGTATTACCGATTAGCAACCACTTGGTGTAGTCGATGTCCTCAATGCGAAGGTTTGAAAACAGCTGCGATGTGTTTGATGGGTTCTTGCGAAGCCACTCGTAAGCCTCATGGGCACACAACTGGTTCTTGTGCTCACTGCCGGAACGACTTCGCCAGTGAATGTATGGCTGCTGCGGGGTCTCGCACTGCGTCGTAACCCAGTCCGGCGAGTCCTCGTACTCACGGACGCCCATGCCGTAGCCGATGCCGGTTGTGTCCAGCTTGACAAGGGCGATGCTGCGGCGCTCCTTGTCGAGATGTTTGATAGGGTCTTCGTTGCCTGCATCCATGGAGCAGGCATCAAGAAGGCCACGCTTTTCCTGCGACGAATCGACCTTCCCTGTGACGGTGACTGCGTCCAGCTTCCAGCTTTCGATCCGGTTGTCTTGGTTGTGAGTGTGAACGTCGCATGCTACGCGATCCCAGACGCTCATCCTGTTCATGGCGCCGTCAAAATCGGCGTAAATACGGCACAGCCCGTGGTCATCGCCTATCACGATGGCGCACTGCACGGCCCGGCCGTCTGCGGTGCGGTTGGGGGCACCCATTCCAAGTACAACGCCGCTGATTGTGTCTCCGCTCACGCCACCCTCCATTCCCTCTCTCCTCGCCCGCTGCTACTCACGACGGTACGCCCCGTGGTGACGATCTGCCCGCTCCTCGCCAGCTCGTTGATACGCTTGCCAATCTGGTGCGGCAGGAGCCCGCACCGTGCCGCGATGCCCGAGGCCCCGGCCGGCCCCAGGGCGAGCGCCGCCAAGATCGCCTGGTGGTGCTCACCTGCGAACGTCCGCACCGTGGCTGCCGCCGCGTGCGACGTCGGCGGATCGATCCGGCGGGCCAGCGGCTTGTCGAAGCACATGAAGCGCTGCCCGTCGTCAATTCTTCGCATTGCTTCCCTCCCTGTACTTCCCAGCCGCGATCTTCCGTGCCGTCGCGCTGTTGATACCCAAACGCTGCGCCACCTGCGTCGGCGTCAGCCCTTTCGCCAGCAGCTGCTGCGCGCG
>CAIVGK010000237.1 GCA_903905475.1 uncultured Burkholderiales bacterium
CAAGAACGTATCACCTCGACCAAGGTCGGCTCGATCACTTCCATCCAAGCCGTTTACGTGCCTGCTGATGACTTGACCGACCCATCGCCAGCCACCACCTTTGCCCACTTGGACTCCACCGTGGTGTTGTCGCGTGACATCGCCTCGCTGGGCATCTACCCCGCTGTGGATCCGCTTGACTCGACCAGCCGCCAACTCGACCCGAACGTCGTGGGTGAAGAGCACTATGCGACCGCCCGTGCGGTGCAGGGCACCTTGCAGCGTTACAAGGAGTTGCGAGACATCATCGCGATTCTGGGCATGGACGAACTGGCGCCTGAAGACAAATTGGCCGTGGCACGTGCCCGCAAGATTCAGCGCTTCCTGAGCCAGCCGTTCCACGTGGCTGAGGTGTTCACCGGATCGCCTGGCAAGTACGTGCCACTCAAGGAAACCATTCGCGGCTTCAAGATGATCGTGGCCGGTGAGTGCGACAGTCTGCCCGAGCAGGCCTTCTACATGGTCGGCACGATCGACGAAGCCTTCGAGAAGGCAAAGAAGATGCAGTAAGCGACGTGTTCGGTGAGGGCGCGGTTGTGCCGAACGGATTCAGGTTCGTCGGCACCGCCCCCACTCACCGAAGGCGAGCTTGTTGCACTTCCTTCTCACGCTAACGGAACATCAGCATGGCAACCATTCACGTAGATGTCGTATCCGCCGAAGAGCTGATCTTTTCCGGTGAGGCCAAGTTTGTGGCCCTGCCCGGAGAGATGGGCGAATTGGGGATTTATCCGCGGCACACGCCGTTGATCACCCGGATCCGGCCGGGGGCGGTGCGCATCTTGCGCGCTGACAATGACGCCGAAGAATTCGTCTTCGTGGCGGGCGGCATTCTGGAGGTTCAGCCCGGGGTGGTGACCGTGCTGGCGGACACCGCGATTCGCGGCAAAGACCTTGATGAAGCCAAGGCGGGCGAGGCTCGGCAATTGGCTGAAGAAGCGATGAAAAACGCCAAGAGCGACATCGACTTCGCCAAGGCTCAAAGCGAGTTCGCCGTCATGGCGGCACAGATTGCAGCCCTTCGAAAGTACCGCCAGAAGTAACTTCGGTGATCTCGGCGTGCACATCAGAACCCGCCCATCGAGGCGGGTTTTTCTTTGGGGCATGCCTCAACGCACATCGGGCTCATTTGGCAACTCGTTCGGGTTGCGATCCGTGGGTGCCGCTGGAAAGTGCTCCGTCAAGACAGCGCCCACCTGATCGACGGCAAGGAGCACACCGCGCTCATGGTCGCCGGCCTTGAAGGCCGCGCTCAACCTGTCTGAAATGTTCCGCCAGGTTTGTGGGGGCACACGCTGTGCAATGCCGCGGTCTGCCACGATCTCGATCGAGCGATCGGCGAACAGCAAATAGATCAGCACGCCGTTGTTGTGCTCCGTGTTCCAAACACGCAGTGCGCTGAACATGGCGTTCGCCCGCTCCCGAGCAGATGCGTCGCGCCACAGCTCTCCGAGCGGAAGTGCGGCTTCGATGCACACGCGAACTTCCCCGCAGTGGCTGCGCTCGCTCTCGTTGACATGCGCGCCGATGCGCGCCAACGCATCGCGGCTGATGGCCCTGCGCACATCGCCTTCGTCGAGCCAGCAATGCCTGAGGAGGCGCCAAAGCTTGTTCATGGGCTGTCGTCCGTGTTCGTCGAGGTGTCGGCTCACCAATTGCCGGAGGCACCGCCACCGCCAAAGTCGCCACCGCCACCCGAGCTGAAGCCGCCACCACCGCCCCCACTGCCCGAGCCACCCCAACTGCCGGAAGACCCGTCGCTGCTCCAGGCCTGCTGACCCCTTCGCATGCCCACCAGGGCGACGGACAGCAGCGCCGCGAGACCCGCGCCGATGGCGACCAGCACGCTGGTCGTCAGCCACCAGCCGAGCGCCGCGCCGCCGGTGGCCGCGCCCAGGGCGCCCACCTTGCGGCCGAACACCCGCACGAAAAATGGCCCGATGAAGACCATCGCGAGGAAGATGAGCGCCAACGGATCGTGGTGCGAAACGCTGTTGCCGCTGCCACCCGTGCCCTGTGAGGCGGGTTCAGGCAGGGCCTCGCCTCGAATCAGCGCGGCCAGTTGATCGACGGCGGCATTCAATCCGCCCGCGTAGTTGCCCGCGCGAAACTCAGGCGTGATCTGCGCATCAATGATCCGCTGGGCTGCCAGATCAGGGATCGCGCCTTCGAGCGTTTTCGCCACTTCGATGCGCACCCGCCGATCGCCCTTGGCGACGACGATCAGCAGCCCGTCGCCGATGCCTCGCCGGCCGATCTTCCAGGTGTCTGCGACGCGCTGGCTGTAGGCCGCAATGTCTTCGGGCAAGGTGCTGGGCACCAGCAACACCACCACCTGGCTGCCGGACTGTTGCTCGAACAGCTCGAGCCTGGCGTTGAGGGCGACTTGTTGCGGTGCGTCGAGGGTGCCCGTCTGGTCGATCACCCGGGCGCTGAGCCTGGGCACGGGCTGAACCTCTTGCGCGAAGGCCGCCGCGCAGCCCAGCAAAAACACCACAACCAGCGCCCCAACCCGCCACGACATCCGCCACGCTGGTGCGCCGCCCCACCGGGCGTGGCTCACAGGCGCGCCCATGGTCATGCCAACGGCGCCCAGACTCAGTCGCATCCGCGGCTACTTCGAAGCGGGCCTGTCAAAACTCACGGCGGGGGTTTTGGAGATCTCGGCCTCGTTTTGCACGCTGAAGTTGGGCTTGACCGCGTAGCCGAACACCATGGCGGTGAGGTTGCTCGGAAAGCTGCGCGCAAGCACGTTGTATTCGGTGACCGTCTTGATGTAGCGGTTTCGAGCCACGGTCACCCGGTTCTCGGTGCCTTCCAACTGCACCCGCAGATCCTGAAAGCCCTGATTGGCCTTGAGGTTGGGGTATTGCTCCGAGACCACCATCAGCCGGCTCAAGGCGCCACTCAGTTCGCCTTGCGCTTGCTGAAACTTGGCGAACGCGGCGGGGTCGTTGATCAGCTCCGGTGTGGCCTGAATGCTGGTGGCCTTGGAACGGGCCTCAATCACCTGGGTGAGCGTTTCCTGCTCGAAATTCGCCTCGCCCTTGACGGTGGCAACGATGTTGGGGATCAGGTCGGCTCGCCGCTGGTACTGATTGAGCACCTCTGACATGCCCGCCTTGACCTGTTCGTCGAGCCGCTGGAATTCGTTGTAGCCGCAGCCGCTCAGGCCCAGCGTGCAAAGGACGGCCAAGCTGGCGATACGCAGTGTGCGAAACATGAAGGCGCTCTCCTGAAAACGGCGGAAAAACGGAATGGTAGAGAGCTTCTGCCGGCGCGGCCTTGAGTGCATGCAGCCCCGGCGCCCGATCACTCGACCGGCAGAAAACCCTCGATCGACAGGTAGCGCTCGCCGGTGTCGTAGTTGAAGCCGAGCACCGTGGCGCCTGCTGGCAACTCGGGCAATTTCTGGGCGATCGCCGCGAGCGTGGCACCCGACGAGATTCCCACCAGCATGCCTTCTTCGCGGGCGCACCGACGCGCCATCTCGCGCGCGGCTTCGGCCTCGACCTGGATCACGCCGTCGAGCAGCTGCGTGTGCAGGTTCTTCGGGATGAACCCGGCTCCGATGCCCTGAATCGGGTGTGGCCCGGGCTTGCCGCCGCTGATCACCGGGCTGGCCGAGGGTTCGACCGCGTAGACCTTCAGCTGCGGCCAGCGCGCCTTGAGCACCTGCGCGCAGCCGGTGATGTGGCCGCCCGTGCCCACGCCCGTGATCAGCGCGTCGATGCCATGCGGAAAGTCGGCGGCGATCTCCAGCGCGGTGGTGTGCACGTGCACATCGACGTTGGCGGGGTTGTCAAACTGCTGCGGCATCCAGCCATTGGGCGTGGCGGCGACCAGCTCCGCCGCGCGGGCGATCGCACCACTCATGCCCTTTTCGCGCGGCGTCAGCTCGAAGGTGGCGCCGTAGGCCAGCATCAGGCGGCGGCGCTCGATGCTCATGCTCTCGGGCATCACCAGCACCAGCTTGTAGCCCTTGACGGCGGCCACCATCGCCAGTCCGACGCCAGTGTTGCCCGAGGTGGGCTCGATGATGGTGGCGCCCGGGCGCAGCGCGCCAGACGCCTCAGCTGCCTCGACCATGGCCAGCGCGATGCGGTCCTTGATCGAGCCGCCGGGATTGCTGCGTTCGCTCTTGATGAACACCTGATGGCTGGTGCCGAAAAGCCGGTTCACGCGCACATGCGGTGTGTGGCCGATGGTCTGGAGAATGTTGTCGACACGCATGCGCAGCTCCTGTGGTGCCCTTCGTTTTCCCGGGTCGGAAACGTTGAATCGAACAAATTATGAGCGTGATAATTCCACGATGTACGCACCACTCCAAAACGACAGCTTTCTGCGCGCCTGTCTGCGGCAGCCCACCGATCACACGCCCGTCTGGCTGATGCGCCAGGCCGGACGCTACCTGCCCGAGTACCGCGCGACCCGCGCCAAGGCGGGCAGTTTCATGGGCTTGGCGACCAACACCGACTACGCCACCGAAGTGACGCTGCAGCCACTTGAGCGTTATGCGCTCGATGCGGCCATCTTGTTCAGCGACATCCTGACCGTGCCCGACGCGATGGGGCTGGGTCTGAGCTTCGCGTTGGGCGAAGGGCCGAAGTTCGAGCACCCGGTGCGCGACGAAGCGGCCGTCGATCGGCTGGCTGTGCCGGACATGGACAAGCTGCGCTACGTGTTTGACGCGGTGACGTCCATTCGCAAGGCGCTGAACGGCCGGGTGCCGCTGATCGGCTTTTCAGGCAGCCCGTGGACGCTGGCTTGCTACATGGTCGAAGGGGCGGGCTCGGACGACTACCGGCTCGTCAAGACGATGCTTTACAGCCGTCCTGACCTCATGCACCGGATCCTGGCGATCAATGCCGATGCGGTGGCGCTTTACCTCAACACCCAGATCGAAGCCGGCGCGCAAGCGGTGATGGTGTTCGACAGCTGGGGCGGCGTGCTCGCCGATGGCGCCTTCCAGGAGTTCAGTCTCGCCTACACCCAGCGGGTGCTGCAGCAGCTCAAGAAGGAACACAACGGCCAGCGCATTCCGCACATCGTGTTCACCAAGGGTGGTGGCTTGTGGCTCGAGGAGATGGCGGCGCTGGGGCCTGATGTGCTCGGGCTCGACTGGACCGTGAACCTCGCGTCCGCGCGAGCCCGGGTCGGCGACCGCGTGGCGTTGCAGGGCAACCTCGACCCCAACGTGCTGTTCGCCAACCCCGAGCAAATCCGCGCCGAGGTGACCAAGACGCTCGAGAGCTTTGGCGCGCCCGGTGAGCCGCGCCATGGCCTGGTGGATGGCCACATCTTCAATCTCGGCCACGGCATCAGCCAGCACACGCCGCCGGATCACGTCACGGCGCTGGTCGATGCGGTGCACGAGGTTTCGCGCCGCCTGCGCCAGCCGCGCTGACCTGGCCCGCCGCGCTTCGCGCGGCGGAGTCTCTTCCGGGGCCTGGATTTTTTCGTGAGTGAGTGCTCCTGCATTGGCCCGTCTGGCAGCTCACATTCGTGTCGCCGTCACCCGGCCATTCGCCAACTAAACTGATGAAAAGTGTTTTATCAGTTGAATCAAATGGATTGTAGGTATTGACTTATCCCCATTTTTCATGGTCTTGCCTTTGGGTGGTGCGATTGCTGTGGCGCAACATGAAAGTTTATTAAAAGTCACCTAAGTTGTTGATTTTATTGAAATCTCAACGGTGCTCCGAAAGCGGGCAACGTAAGGCCAGCTCAGTTGAATCAAGACGTTAGCGGCGGTTTGTGCAGGTTGCACACAAAGTTATCCACACATTGGGTGGATAGATCAAAAACCCCAATTGAATCAGGCACTTACTCGCACACTCTCAGTAAAACTTTAGGTTCCCTACTTAAAAGGGTGGTTGACAACGATGTCTGAAAGCACTTCGTTGCGCGTTGCGGTGGACACGCCGGCGCACACGGCCATCAGTGAACCCCTGACCTACCTTGGCGATCCGGCGCTGCCAGCGGGCACCTTGGTGCGCGTGCCGCTGGGCCGGCGCGAGGTGACAGGCATCGTCTGGAGCGCGGGCGATGCGCCCGAGCCCGGTGCGGCGGTCGAACTCAAGCAGGTGCTGCATGCGCTCACGTCGCTGCCGCCGCTGCCCCAACGCTGGCTGGAACTGGTGGCGTTCACCGCCGCCTATTACCAGCGCGGGACCGGCGAGGTGGCGCTGTCGGTTCTGCCGCCCGAGCTGCGCAAGCTCGACGACGCCCAGGTGCGCCAGCGCATCGCCCGATTGCACAAGGCCCGGGCCGCGGCTCTCGCTGCACCCCACGCCGCGGCGCACACCGCACCACCGTTGAGCGAGGCGCAGCAGCGCGTGCTCGGCGAGTTGGCGCAAGCGACATCGCAAGCCGCCGCACCCACGGTGCTGCTGCACGGCATCACGGGCAGCGGCAAGACCGAGATCTACCTGCAGGCCGCCGCCGAGGCCTTGGCGGCCGGTCGGCAGGCGCTGGTGCTGGTGCCCGAGATCAACCTGACGCCGCAGCTCGAGGCACGCTTTGCCGAACGCTTTGCCGGGCGCCACATCGTGTCGATGCACAGTGCACTGACCCCGGCTCAGCGGCTGCGCAGCTGGCTGGCGGCGCATCTGGGGCTGGCCGATCTGGTGCTGGGCACGCGGCTGGCGGTGTTCGCCTCGATGCCGCGACTGGGCCTGATCGTGGTCGACGAAGAACACGACCCGTCGTACAAGCAGCAAGAAGGCGCGCGCTACTCGGCCCGCGATCTGGCCATCTATCGCGGCAAGCTCGAAGGCGCCACGGTGCTGCTGGGCTCGGCCACGCCGTCGCTCGAGACCTGGCAGCGCGCCCAGGAGGGCCGCTACTTGCGGCTGTCGCTGCCCGCGCGCATCGGTGACGGGGCACTGCCCCGGGTGCGGCTGGTCGACATGAACCAGCAGCCGCGCGTCAAGGGCGGCGCGGTGATCTCGCCGCCGCTGCTCGATGCCCTCAATCAGCGCATCGCCTGTGGCGACCAGAGCCTGGTGTTCCTCAACCGCCGTGGCTATGCCCCGGTGCTGCATTGCGGCGACTGCGGCTGGAAAAGTGCCTGCGCCCACTGCAGCGCGTGGCGCGTGTTTCACAAGCTCGACCGCACACTGCGCTGTCATCACTGCGGCTACACCGAGCGCGTGCCGAAGGCGTGTCCCGATTGCGGCAACCTCGACATCGCGCCGATGGGCCGCGGCACCGAGCGGCTCGAAGAACAACTCGCCGAGCTGCTCAAGCGCCCCGACGGCACACCCGCGCGCATCGCACGCATCGACGCCGACAGCACGCGCGCCAAGGGGGCTCTCGAAGCGCAGTTGGGGGCTGTGCATGCGGGCGATGTCGATGTGCTGGTCGGCACGCAGATGATCACCAAGGGGCACGACTTCCGGCGCATCACCCTGGTGGCGGCGGTCAACCCGGACGCCTCGCTGTTCAGCAGCGATTTCCGCGCGCCCGAGCGGCTGTTCGCGCTGTTGATGCAGGCCGGCGGGCGCGCCGGGCGCGATGCCGCACAGGCCGCGCGCAGCGAGATGTGGGTGCAGACCTGGCACCCGCAGCACGCGCTGTATGCCGCGCTGCGTGGCCATGACTTCGATGCCTTTGCGGCGACTCAGCTCGAGGAGCGCCGCATGGCGGGGCTGCCGCCGTTTGCGCATCTGGCGCTGCTGCGCGCCGAAGCGAAAACGGCCGAGGCGGCACGCGGTTTCTTGCAGGCCGCTTCGCGCCTGGCCGAGGCCGATGCCGGAGCGGCCGGCGTGACGCTGTATCAGCCGGTGCCCACGCCGATCGCGCGGGTGGCCGATGTCGAGCGCATGCAAATGCTGCTCGAGTCGCCGTCACGCCAGTCGATGCAGCATTTTCTGGCCTGGTGGCTGCCGCAGCTGCACCACGAGCGCCACGCCCGCACGGGCGACCAACGCATCTTGCGCTGGGCGGTCGACGTCGACCCGCTGGCGATCTGACGCCCCCGAGCCGCCCACGCTCAGGCGGGCCAGGCTCCCGGCACCAGTGCGGCCATCGCCTGCTTCTTCGCGGTGGCTGCGCCCAGCAGCGCAAAGCCGAGCAGCGCGCCATCGGCGCCGACAAACCGCGCTTCGCAGGCATCGGCGGTGGCTTCGGTTTCCCAGCGCCCCGCGGCGCCGGGTGGGGGCGGGCACACGATGGTCGGGCACGCCGGCGTCTTCACCAGCACCGGCATCGCCGGGTAGGCCACCGGCGTGGGTTGGCCGCACAGCGTGGCGGCCAGCGCGCGCGATTGCTGCATCAGCGGCATCACGTATGGCAGGTTCAGACCCAGCACCTCGGCGCAGTCGCCCACGGCCCACACGTGGGCGGCTGAGGTCGCCAGCAGCCGGTCGACGCTGATGCCGCGGCCCACCGCGATCCCGGCACTTTGCGCCATCGCCAGGCGGGGTTGCAGCCCGACGGCCGACAGCACCCGGTCGGCGTGCAGCGCGCTGCCGTCGGCCAGCGTCACGGTCAGGCCGTCGCCGTGGTGATCGACGCGGCTGGCCGCAGCGCCGAAGCGAAACGCCACCCCGGCCGATTCGAGCCGCGCGCGCAGCCAGTCGCTGGCCTCGCGCGGCAGCAGACGCGACAGCGGTCCGTCGGCCAGGTCCAGCACCGTGGGCGCGATGCCGCGGTGCAGCAAGTCGTTGGCGAACTCGCAGCCGATCAGCCCGGCACCGAGGATGGCCACGCTGTGGGCCCCTTCCAGCGCCTGCGAGAAGCGTGCGTAGTCGTCGAGGTCGTTGACCGAGCACACGGCAGCGGCGGCGTCACCGCCGAGCGACACACGGATCGGGTCGGCGCCCAGCGCGAGCACCAGATCGCGGTAGGCCAGCACCTCGCCGCTGGCGAGCGTGAGCTGGCGCGCCGCGGTGTCGATGTGCTGGACCGACACGCCGCCGCGCACGTCGGCGTTGAGCTCGGTGGCCATCTTCTCGGCGGGCTTCATCAGCAGGCTGGCAGCGGTCTTCTGGCCGGCCAGCGCGTTGGACAGCATCGGCTTGGAGTAGTAGCCGCCGTGGTCGCGGCTCAGCACCACCAGCGGGGTTTCCTTGTCGAGCTTGCGGAACTCGCGCGCCACCGCATAGCCGGCGAGCCCGCTGCCCACCACCACCAGCGGCGCGGCCGTCATCAGAGCGCCACCATCTCGAATTCGGCCTTGCCCACGCCGCAGTCGGGACACTCCCAGTTCGCGGGCACATCGGCCCACAGCGTGCCGGCAGGAATGCCGTGATCGGGCAGGCCCAAGGCTTCGTCATAGACGAAGCCGCACACCAAGCATTGGTACTGTTTCATGGATCAGGGTCTCGCGGGGTTGGGTGAAAAAACGGGAACAGTCACGGATTTTCGCTTGCCGACCCAAGCCACATGAAAAAAAGGGCGGCATCGCTGCCGCCCTCGAACTCATGATCTCGCACGCTGGCGAGACCGCACCGGTCACGCCAGGTCGTAGCGGTCGAGGTTCATGACCTTGTTCCACGCCGCCACGAAGTCGCGCACGAACGCCGGCTGGGCGTCGCTGCACGCATACACCTCGGCCAGGGCGCGCAGCTGCGAGTTCGACCCGAACACCAGATCGACGGTGGTGGCCGTCCACTGAAGTGCGCCGGTGGCCCGGTCGCGCCCTTCGAGCACGCCGGCGGCGGTGGCGGACTTCTGCCATGCCGTGCGCATGTCGAGCAGGTTGACGAAGAAGTCATTTGTCAGCAC
>CAIVGK010000238.1 GCA_903905475.1 uncultured Burkholderiales bacterium
CGCACAGCCCATAGACCGCGATCTGGCGACATCACTGAATCGGGCGCTGGAAACCATTGGCATCCGTCCGCCGCAGCAGAGTCGGCGCGTTGGCGACTACCAGCTCGAACAGGTCCTTGCCGAGACAGACTTCCACCAAGACTGGCTCGCCAAGCACGTATCGCTGACCAACCTGCGCCGACGTGTCCGCCTCTACACCGCCAAGCGCACGCTCAATGCCGGGCAGCGCTCCATGCTGGCAGACGCGGCTCGGCGCGAGTTTCAGATGCTTGAAGGCATACGCCATCCGGGCATCCTGCGCGCTTCAGACTTCATTGATAGCGAGCACGGGCCCGCCCTGATCTTTGAGTTCGACGAAGGACTGCAGCGACTCGACCACTTCATCCGGGCGCAAGGGGAACACCTCGATCTCTGGCAGCGGTTGAAGCTGGTCCGCGCCATTGCTGAAGTACTGGATGCCGCGCACCGCTACCGCCTCTACCACCGGGGCCTGTCGCCGCAGACCATCATGGTCAGGACGGTTGGCACCAATTCGTTCGATGTCACCATCTTCGACTGGCAGATCGCCACGCGCCAGTTGCAAGAAGCCGAAGGCGAGACGACCGGAACGCTGCACGTCGAGATGCTCTCGGACCGTGTGGCTCAGGAGATATATCTCGCCCCCGAAGCACGCAACGCGCCCCGGCCCGACTCCATCAAGCTGGACCTCTTTTCTCTCGGAGCCATCTCGTACTTCGTACTCGCGGGTGAGCCTCCCGCCATCAGCGGCGACGAGCTGGTCACCAAGTGCGAACAAGGGCCCGGACTTACTTTGTCGGCCATGGTCAACGGCTGCCTGGCCGAGATTGAGGAACTGATCCAGTTCGCCACCTGGCCTTCGCCCGATGACCGGTTCAGCTCGACCAACGAATTCTTGGCCGCCCTCGACAAGGCAGAAGAAGCCCTCGAAGACGCGCTGACCGCGCCGGCATCACCGCTAGCTTCGCCGCTGGAGGCCAACACCGGCAATGAGCTCAACGGCTTTGAAGTCATCCGCCGGCTCGGCAAAGGCGGCACCAGTCTGGCCCTTGAGGTACGCCGCAAGGGCGCAGGGCAGCCGCGCCAGGGTGTTTTCAAGATCGCCTTGGAGCCAGAGTACAACGAGCGACTCAAGCGCGAAGCTGAGACGCTGGTGCGGCTACAGCCCCACCAGAACATCGTCCAGTGCTTTGAGCGATTCGAAATCGCGGGGCTGGCGACCCTGTTCCTGTCCTCGGCGGGAGAGGAGACATTGGGTGAACGTCTCCGCCAAGAGGGTCGCCTGGGTTTGGACCTGCTGCAGCGATTCGGCGAGGAGCTGATTTCGGTTGTGGAATACCTCGAGCGCGAGGGCGTACCGCACCGCGACATCAAGCCAGACAACATCGGCATCCGTCCGGGGACCGGCAAACGACTCACCCTCACGCTGTTTGACTTCTCGCTGGCGGGCGTTCCGGCCACCGATCTGAACGCAGGCACGCGGGTCTACATGGACCCGTTCCTGCGCAAGCGCGGCATGTGGGACGGGTATGCCGAGCGCTACTCCTGCGCGCTGACCCTGCACGAGATGGCCACCGGCATCATGCCCGAATGGGGCGATGGCAGCGCCGACCCGGCGACCTTAAAAACCGAGATCGGCCTGGACTCCGAGCGCTTTGATGCGTCGATTCGCAAGCAGGCACTCGACTTCTTTGCCCGGGCACTGGCCCGCGACCACCGCAAGCGCTTTGACAACGCCGAACAGATGCTGCGTCAGTGGCGCAAAGTGTTCGAAAACGTCTCGCGGCCCGTCACCTCGCACACGACGCAAACACCGCAAGGCGACCTGCCCTTCGGTGATGAGCCGACGTCCGTCGAAAGCGGCATCACGCCGAGCACGCCCATCGGGTCGCTGGAACTGGATTCTCGGCACCTTGAACTGCTCGATCGGATTGGCCACGAGGAATTGGCCACTGCGGGCGATCTGGCCGACTTGCCGCGCAATCGTCTCTACCGGCACCGTGGCATCGCCTTGGCCGTCGCGCGTGAACTGCACCAAATTGCTGACCGACTGCGCCAACAGTTCAGCGGCGGCGCGGCCAAGGACGAGCAGCCCGCAGACACCACCGTGGCCAAGCTGTCGGTGGATGCGGCAGCTGCCTTGCTCGTGCCCAAGAAAGGCGACGACGCACAACTCCAGGCTCTGGAGGCTTGGCTGGGCTTGAGCGCACAGGCAGACGCCTCACCACTGGCCGAGGACCTGTTGCAGTCAATGGCCGAGCGGATGTCGCGCCAGCCGGAAGTCACGCACCTGCGAGACGACGTGGCCCTTGTTTTGGCAGGGCTGGGCGGCATCGCCACGGTTGGCGAAATTGCCACCGCGTTGCTGGCCCGGCGCGGCAGCGTGCAAACGGGCCCGGCCCGACACAGCGAGGCCGAAGCGCTGACGCGAGCGGTCATCACCGTCGAGCGCACCAAGCAAGCAGCTCGTTGGCAACTGGTGAAGCGCGACGCCAATGTTCGGCCGCTGATTGAAGCGCCGCAAGTCGACGATCTGGTGGTCGCCACACTCGCCAGCAGCGGCGCGACCGGGCTGTTCCCCTCCGCACCTGAGGTGCGTGCCAGTTACGCCGTGGTTCTGGGCGAAGCGGCCGACCGTCTGGCACAGCAAGACCCGCTGCCATCGTCACAACAGGTGGCCGACATCTTGGCGCGCGTCCCGCCACCTGCGGGAGATGCGGGCCTGAGCGCCGATCGACTGATTCGTCTGGCGGCCGCGTGCGCCCGGCAGGCCGCGTTGTCCTCGCGCCTTGAGTTCTATCCCGCCCAGTTGTCTGCAGCGCGCGCCGTCAAGCTCGCTACCAACTCGCTGCTCGGTTTGCGGCAGTTCGACCTGGAAACCATCCGGCGCCGGATTTTTGCCCGCTACCCGGAAGCGGCGCCCTTGCCTGGCCCCTCGGAGCTGGAGCAGCTGCTCAAGGACGCGGGCCTGGAAGTCAAGTGGGACGGGGCCAAGCGCGCCTTCGTCACGCTTTATTCGGCGGGCATCATTTCTGGCACCACACAGATCACCCGCTTTGGTACGACCAGCAACCGCCCGCGCTCGTCCACAGCGCCGGATGTACAGGCGGCACTGCAGATCGACGAGCGCATCAAGCACACCTTGACCAGCGGCAAGTTGCTCACGCTGTCTGTCGACCCTAAGGGCCTCGCGCTCGCGCAACGCGAACTGTCGCAGCGGTTTGGCTTGAAGGTCATCGACTTCGACGAGGTCGTGCTCACGCTGCTTGAGGCGCAAGCCAAGGAATGGGAAGTGGACTGGAACATCCTGCTGGCAGCCGATGGCGCACCTGCGGGTTCGGTGGATGCACAGAACTTCGCGACCGTGCTCGGTGAAGTCTGGCCCAAGGTCGAGGCGCGACTTTTGCAGGACGACAAGCCGGGCTTATTGGTGAATCTTGGGCTGGCTGCACGCTGGCAGAGGATGCCGCTGTTTGCCAAGCTGGCCGATGCCTGCATGTTTGGCAAGCGCCCGCCGCTGGTCGCCTTGATTGCCAGCCCTCTGACGCCTGACAACCGCCCCGTGCTGGATGGCGAAGCCGTTCCGGTCACCATCAACACCA
>CAIVGK010000239.1 GCA_903905475.1 uncultured Burkholderiales bacterium
CGCGCTCGAAAAGCCCGGCCATCCGCTCAGGGGGGATGGCTTCGAGCTGATCTGAGCGCGGCCGCACCGGCCGCGCCGACTCAGCGGCCGGTTTCGATCGCGGAGTTCACGATCGCATCGAAGTCATCCTGGCTGATGTACTGGGGCACGTAGGTCCCGCTCTGCTGGGTCAGCAGCGTCATGTAGGCCCGCAGGTGGTTGCGCGAGCCCCGCAGCAGGTGGTCGCACACCACATCAGGGTGTCCGCGTCCACACGCTGGCGCAGGGCGCTCATTTCGGCAGCCCTGCGCAGGCGTCATGCCGCGGCTGTGACGGCACGGTGCCGCCACGCTCCTTGGCGCGTGCCGTCATCTGTTCGTGGTGCTGGTTTTGGTAGGCATGGCACTCATCGTAGGTTTTCATCGAGCGCATGCGATCGCGATGCTCGTTGCGCTCGCTCTGGTTCATCAGGGTCCAGCCCGGGGTGAAGTCGGCACCCCATTGCGCCGCGCCACGGCCAGCGCCTTGGCCCGCGCCCCGGGTCGGCACGCTCGCCCCCGGCTGCGTGCCCATGGGCCCCTTGCCGGCAGCGGCCTGAGCCCCTGCGATTCCCGCCGCGAGCCCGAGCACGGACGCAATCACTAGCGTGTGTATGGTTCTCATGTCTCGCTCCTTCAAGGCTGAATGCCTGTGCCGTTGTAGGGCGACCGGGCGCCACAGACCTTGCGCTGGCGCACGGCAATGGCATGTCGAACGCTGCCTTGAGGCCGCTCAATGGGCGCTGCGCGCACCGCCGTAGATTGGCTTGGCGGAGGAGGTGAACGTTGATTTCAGTAGCCAAACCCGTGAAATGAGGTTCCCCTGATTGGGGGAGTCCGCGGTGTCCCCGCACCGCGGCGGATGAAGGCATCCTCAGACTGGTCAAGTGCGGGAGCGCAGGTCCAGGGGCCTTCACCAGGCCCGCCCGTTCGCAAGGACCGGCGGGCCTTCTTGCCTGCGCGACGCAGGCGTCTTGCAACTGAGAGGTGAGCATGTTGAACCCGGGCAGTCACAGGCGCGCACGACGTGTCGTCGCGGTGGTGCTGATGGTGGCGGGTGGCGCGCTGATGGCGCTGTCGCCCGACGTGGGCGCCGGGCTGGCCGCCTTCGCGCTGGGCCTGCTGCTCGAGCTGGTGGGTCTGGCGCTGGAGCACCGCCCACCGCGTTGAGCGTGTCGCGGGGCGTGCCTTCAGCGGCGGCGCGCGCACCGAGGCGCCACCCGCCCGGCCAGGGCGGCGGCGCATGGTGCCTTGCAGCGCGTGCTCAGCGAGCGGCGGGCTTGGCGTCGAGGCGTTGCGGCACCAGCAGCACCGGGATGCGGCAGGTGCGCACGACCGACTCGGCATCGCTGCCCAGCATCATGCGGCGCAGGCCGCGGCGGCCGTGGGTGCCCATGACGATCAGATCGCACGCCGCCTCGCGCGCGACGTCGACGATGGTGTCGCTCACCCGGCCGGTGACCAGCTCGCGCACGATCACCTGCGCGTTCACGCCCTGTTCGGCCGCCTTGCGGCGCGCGGTTTCGAGCATGCCTTCGCTCCAGCTGCGCAGCGACTGC
>CAIVGK010000240.1 GCA_903905475.1 uncultured Burkholderiales bacterium
GCCGGGAAACAGCACGAAGAAGTTGACGTGCATCGAGCCCCAGTCGACCTTGCGCACGCTGCTGATGCGCGCTTGCACCGGCTGGCCGGCCATGTCGAAGGCCATCGTGTCGCCGAGCTTCAGGCCCAGCGTTTCGGCCAGGCCCGACTCCACGCTCAAGGCGCCCGGCTCATTGCTCACCCAGCGCCCGGCGGTGAGCTCGTTGTGCGAGGGCAGTTCGCTCGTGTAGCTCAGGTTGAACTCGCGCTCGACCAGCCGTTTGGCGCGTTCGCCCTTCACCGAGTCGACGCTGACCGCGTTGCCGTTGATGGCCACCAGCCGGCCGCGAATCATCGGGTACCAGTCGAACCGCGCCACACCGGCGGCGCGCAGCGTGGTCTGGAACGCTTCGGCCTGCTCGGGCTGCACGTTGATCACGAAGCGATTGGGCGCATCGGGTGGCGTGGCCTGCCGCCAGCTGTCGATGAGGTCGGTGCGCAGCAGCACCAGCAGCACCAGCGCGAGCAATCCCACGCTGAGCGCTGACACCTGCAGCACCGCAAAGGCCGGGCGTGCGGCGATCTGGCGGGTCGCCAGCACCAGCCAGCGCGGTGCGTTCGACTCGGGCACCGCACGGCGCAGCAGCCACACCGCCGCCGCGCTCAGCAGCGCGAACAGCGCAATCGCCCCGGCAAAGCCGCCCACGGCGATCAGCCCGAGCTTGACGTCCGACGACACCGCCAGCAGCAGCGCCGAAAACCCGAGCACGCCGGCCAGCAGCACCGCGATCGACGCGGGCTGCAGCGCGCCGACATCGCGACGGATCACGCGCAGCGGCGGCACCCGCGCGAGCTGCAGCACCGGCGGCAAGCCAAAACCCATCAGCAGCGTGAGCCCCACGCCCACACCCAGCAGTGCCGGCCACCACGAGGCCGCGGGCAGGCTCACCGCCACCAGCCCCGACAGCAGCCACACGAACACATGGTGCACGCCGAAGCCCAGCGCCACGCCCAGCGCACTGGCCAGCGCCCCGACCAGGCCGAACTCGATCAGGTACTGCAGCGCGATGGTGCGCTGCGCCAGACCCAGCACGCGCAACATCGCGCAGTCGTCGAGGTGGCGGCTGGCGAAGTCGCGCGAGGCGATGCCCACCGCCACCGCCGCCAGCAGCGCCGCCAGCAGCGCCACCAGATTGAGGAACTTCTCGGCGCGGTCCAGCGTCTGGCGCATCTCGGGGCGACCGGTCTCTAGCGTGTCGAGCCGCACACCGGACAACGCGGTGCTCTTGAGCTGGGAGGCCACCCAGTCCTTGAAAGCCACCGCCGCCGCGGCCCCGCGCGCACCCTCGGCCGGGTTGGCCGCCACGATCAGCCGGTAGGTCACGCGGCTGGCCGGCTGGATCAAGCCGGTGGAGTCGAGATCGGCTTCGTTGATGAGCACGCGCGGCGAAAAGCTCATGAAGCCGGCACCGCGGTCGGGCTCGATCAGGATCACTCGCGTCACGCGCAGGCTGGCGTCGCCGAGCATCAACGCATCGCCCAGCTTCAACGCCAGCGCGTCGAGCACCGGCGATTCAACCCACGCGGTGCCCGGCTCGGGCGCTTGCGCCACCGACTCGGGGGGCTGGCCCACGCCGGCGCTCAGGCTCAACCGGCCGCGCAGCGGGTAGCTCGCGCTGACCGCCTTGACCGTGACCAGCCGGGTCGCGCCGCCTTGCGCGTCGCTCGCGCGGCCCATGCTCGGGAAGACGGCGGTGGCCGCACTGGCCAGGCCCAGCGACCGCGCCTTGTCGATGACGGCCTGCGGCGTGGGCCGATCGCTCACCACCACCGCATCGCCACCGAGCAGCTGCGTCGCATCGCGCGTCAGGCCGCCATGGATCCGGTCGGCAAAAAAGCCCACCGCCGTGAGCGCGGCCACCGCCAGGCTCACCGCCACCAGCAGCAAGCGCAATTCACCCGCACGGAAGTCGCGCGCCAGCTGGCGGGTGGCCATGCGCCACACCGAAACGGTGCCGCGCGCAGGGGGGTCGACGATGTCCATCGCGCGACCTTACCTCCTCGAGTGCCGCGTCGAGCGGTGTTTGAGGCTTTCGCACCGAGGATGGTGCCGGCAAGTGCGCCTCCCGGCCCTCGCGCAAGTCATGCGTGGCCAGGTGGATGTTCGCCACCCGCAGCAGCCTCGGGCAGCGAACACCTTCAAGGCAGCACCACCCCGGCGTGGTGAGCCGCGTCGTCACGCACGAACCGCAAGGTGCCGCCCAGGCGCGTCACCACCGGCTCAACCACCGGCAGGCCCAGGCCGCTGCCAGGCACCCCGCGGCGGGCATCGCCACGCGCAAAGGCTTCCAGCAGCACGCCGGAGCTGGCCTCGGGCAAACCGTCACCCCGGTCGCACACATCGAGGGTCAGCACCTGACCTTCGCGCGCGCGGCTCACCGCCACCGGCGTGCGTCCGTGCTTGAGGGCGTTGTCGATCAGGCTGAAGCTCCATCGATCGACCAGCAAACCATGGGCCCGATGCAGCACCAGGGGGTCTGCGGCTTGAAGCCCGAGCCGCAGTTCCCGAGGCGGGCGCTCGAACCGCGTGACCACGGAATGGCCGCCGCTTCTGCGCAGCGCCGCCGAGCCCTTCATCACAGGATCAACAGCGCCCGAAAGTCGTTGACGTTGGTGAAGGTGGGGCCACTCACCAGCAAGTCGCCCAGCGGCTCGAAGTAGCCGTGGGCGTCGTTGGCCTCGAGCCGACCGACGGCATCGAGCCCGAGCGAGCGCGCACGCGCCAGCGTGTCGGGGGTGACGAACGCGCCGGCGTTGTCTTCGGTGCCGTCGATGCCGTCGGTGTCGGCGGCCAGCGCCCACACCCCGCGTTCGCCTTGCAGCGCGATGGCGCAGCCCAGCAGGAATTCGCTCGCCCGACCGCCGCGCCCGCCGGAGGCCTTGACGGTGACCGTCGTTTCGCCGCCGCTCAGGATCACGCACGGGCGCGCAAAGGGCTCACCGCGCTGCGCCACCGCGCGGGCCAGCGC
>CAIVGK010000241.1 GCA_903905475.1 uncultured Burkholderiales bacterium
AGGTCGGCACCCAGCGCCCGCGCACGGTCGATCACGCTTTGTGGCGGCAGCGGATCGCTGACGACCACCGGGCGACCGGCTCGCATGATGCCGGCCTTCTCGCGGCCGATCGATTCGCGGTCGGGGCCAAGGAACTCGGTGTGGTCGAGGTCGATGCTGGTGATCACCGTGCAATCGGCATCAAACACGTTCACGGCATCGAGTCGCCCACCCAGGCCGACTTCGAGAATGACCAGGTCCAGGGCCGCTTGCGACAGCAGCCGCGCGATCGCCAGCGTGGTGAACTCGAAATAGGTCAGGCTCACGTCCTCACGTGCGGCCTCGACGGCTTCGAAGTGCTCGAGCAGATCGGCCCCGGCCACCATCGAACCGTTGACGCGGCAGCGCTCTTCGAAGTGCACCAGGTGCGGCTTGGAGTACAGCCCCACGCGGTAGCCGGCGTGCAGCGCGATCGATTCGAGCATGGCGCAGGTCGACCCCTTGCCGTTGGTGCCGGCCACGGCGATCACCGGGGCCTCGAACCTCAGGTCCAGTCGCGCGCGGACTTGCTCCACGCGCTGCAGACCCATGTCGATTTCTGTCGGATGCAGTTGCTCGCATCGGGCCAGCCAACCGGCCAGCGTGGTGGGCAGCGAAGACAAGCGCGTCAGGCCAGCGCGTCGGCGCTTTGTCGCTGCAAGATCGCGATCATCTGGGCGATCTCGGTGCGCAGTTCGCGGCGGTCCACGATCATGTCGACGGCACCGGTTTGCAGCAGGAACTCGGCGCGCTGAAAGCCCTCGGGCAACTTCTCGCGCACCGTGTTTTCGATCACGCGGGGCCCGGCAAAGCCGATCAGCGCCTTGGGCTCGGCGATCACCACGTCGCCCATGAAGGCAAAGCTGGCCGACACGCCACCCATGGTCGGGTCGGCCAGCACGCTGATGTAGGGCAGGCCCGCCTTGGCCAATCGCGTGAGCGCAGCGTTGGTCTTGGCCATTTGCATCAGGCTGAGCAGGCCTTCTTGCATGCGCGCTCCGCCGGTCGCGGTGAAGCTGATGAAAGGCGTTTTTTGCTGCACGGCCGTCTCGACGCCGCGCACGAAGCGCTCGCCCACGACCGAGCCCATCGAGCCGCCCATGAACTGGAATTCGAAGCACGCGACCACCACGGGCAAGCTGCGCACCGCGCCGCCAAACACCACCAGCGCATCGGTTTCGCCGGTGGCCTCGACCGCCTGCTTGAGCCGCTCGGGGTACTTTTTGCTGTCCTTGAACTTCAGCGCGTCGACGGGCACCACCTCCTGGCCCAGCTCGTAGCGACCTTCAGGGTCCAGAAAGGCGTCGAGCCGCGCGCGCGCGCCAATGCGGTGGTGGTGTGAGCACTTCGGGCACACGTTGATGTTTTGCTCGAGGTCGGTCTTGTAGAGCACCGTTTCGCACGAAGGGCACTTGATCCACAGACCCTCGGGCACCGAGCGGCGCTCGCTGGGGTCCGTTTGCTGGATCTTGGAGGGCAGCAGTTTCTCGAGCCAACTCATGCAGTTTCTCCTGGCAAGGTGTCCAGCGCGGCGCGAATTTCAGCGATGAAGCGACCGGCGGCAGCCGGCGCTGCCTCGGGCGTCTGGGTCTCCAGCAACTGCACGAGCGCCGAGCCAATCACCACCGCATCGGACACCGCGGCCACGGCCTTGGCCGTCGCGGCATCGCGGATGCCAAAGCCTACGCCCACCGGCACGTGCACATGCTGGCGTATGCGCGGCAGCATGGCAGCCACACCACCGACGTCCAGGTGGCCGGCCCCGGTGACGCCCTTGAGCGACACGTAGTAGACGTAGCCCCGGGCCACGCGGCCGACTTCGATCATGCGCTGCTCGGTCGAGGTGGGCGCCAGCAGGAAGATCGGGTCCATCTGGTGGCTGTGCAGCGTGCGGGCAAACGCCTCGCACTCTTCGGGCGGGTAATCGACCACCAGCACGCCGTCGACGCCGGCGGCTTTCGCATCGGCCACGAACCGGTCCACGCCGTAGCGCTCGATCGGGTTGGCGTAGCCCATCAGCACCATCGGCGTGGTCGCATTGCGCTCACGGAAACGGCGCACGTAATCGAGCACCTGCGGCATGCCGATGCCGCGCACCAGCGCACGCTCAGCGGCCCGCTGGATCACCGGCCCATCGGCCATCGGGTCGGAAAAAGGCACGCCGAGCTCGATCACATCCGCGCCGGCATCGGCCATCGCGCACAGGATGTCGACCGTGCTGTCGGCGTGCGGGTCACCGGCGGTGATGAACGGGATCAGCGCCTTGCGCCCATCGCGCTTGAGCAACTCGAAGGTGGCATCAATGCGGCTCATTTCGGACCTTTCATGGCGACTTCACCGCCCTTGACGGTTTCACCGCGGCACGACGGCCGGCAGTAGAACTGCGCGTTGGACAGGTCAGCCACCGTGCCGATGTCCTTGTCACCACGTCCCGACAGGTTGACCAGCAGGCTCTGGTCGGGGCGCATGGTGGGCGCGATCTTCATCGCGTGCGCCACCGCATGGCTCGATTCGAGCGCAGGGATGATGCCTTCGGTGCGGCACAGGATGTGGAAGGCCTTGAGCGCTTCGTCGTCGGTGATGCCCACGTACTCGGCACGGCCGATGTCCTTGAGAAACGCGTGCTCCGGCCCGACGCCGGGGTAGTCGAGGCCGGCGGACACCGAGTGGGTCTCGATGATCTGGCCGTTGGGATCCTGCAGCAAATAGGTGCGGTTGCCATGCAGCACGCCAGGCGTTCCCGCGCTGAGCGAGGCGGCGTGGCGGCCTGTCTCGATCCCCAGACCCGCGGCCTCGACGCCGATCAGGCGCGTGCCTTCGTGCGGGATGTAGGGGTAGAAGATGCCCATGGCATTGCTGCCCCCGCCCACGCAGGCGATCACGGCATCGGGCTGACCGCCGATCATTTCCGGCATCTGCAACAGACATTCATCGCCGATCACGCGCTGGAAGTCACGCACCATCATCGGATAAGGGTGCGGACCGGCCACGGTGCCGATGATGTAGAACGTGCGCTCGACGTTGGTGACCCAGTCGCGCAGCGCCTCGTTGAGCGCGTCTTTCAGCGTCTTGGAGCCGCTTTCCACGGGCACCACGGTGGCGCCCAGCAGGTTCATGCGATACACGTTGGGCGACTGGCGCTTGACGTCCTCGCTGCCCATGTAGACCACGCATTCGAGGCCGTAACGCGCGCAGATGGTGGCCGTGGCCACGCCGTGCTGGCCGGCACCGGTTTCGGCAATCACCCGCGGCTTGCCCATGCGGCGCGCGAGCATCGCCTGGCCAATGGTGTTGTTGATCTTGTGCGCGCCGGTGTGGTTGAGGTCTTCGCGCTTGAGGTAGATCTGTGCACCACCCAGTTCGCGACTGATGCGCGCGGCGTGGTAGATCGGACTCGGGCGGCCCACGAAGTGCGCCAATTCGTATTCAAACTCGGCGCGAAAGGCGGGATCGGCCTGTGCCTCGGCGTAGGCCTGCTTCAACTCATCGAGCGCATGGATCAGTGTTTCGGCCACGAAGGTGCCGCCATAGGGCCCGAAGTGGCCACTGGCGTCGGGCTGTTGGTAATCAAACATCGGGGGTCTCAATCTTCAGCTTGGGTTGGCAGCAATGCGGGCGTCTGCCTCACGCACCTGCTCACAAAACCGGCGCATCGCAGCGGCGTCCTTGACGCCTTTGGACTGCTCCACGCCGGAACTCACGTCAACGGCCCAGGGCCGCACGCGAAGAATGCCTTCGATCACATTTTCGGCATGCAACCCACCAGACAAAACGAGGGGACGGGACACGCCTTGGGGGATGAGCGACCAATCGAAAACCTTTCCACCGCCGCCGTAACCCTCGACATGGGCGTCGAGCAAGATGGCCAGCGCGCCTGCATGGCGGGCCGCAAAGTCTAGCAAATCGAACCCCTCGGACACCCTCGCAGCACGCAGGAAAGGCCGCGCCGCGGCAAGACACGCTTCGGGCGCTTCGTCCCCATGAAACTGCAGCAGCAGCGTGGGCATGGCCGCTGCTGCCTCGGCGATCAATTCGGGCCTGGCGTTGACGAACAGGCCCACGGGCGCGACAAACGGCGGCAGGCGGCGTGCCAGTTCAGCCGCCCGCTCGACGCTGACGTACCGCGGGCTTTTCTCGTACATCACGAAGCCGATGGCATCGGCGCCAGCGCGCACCGCGTCATCAACGTCCTGCTCGCGGGTGAGGCCGCAGATCTTGATGCGGGTTCGAGTGCTTGTGTCCATGCCGAGAGTGTCAGGGCAACCAGTCGTGCGCTGCCGTGTGGGTGGGGATCGGGTGGTGCGGCTCGTAGTACGCCCCGGCGAAGTAAAGCCCGTCCGCGGAAAACGTGGGCGCAGCGCAGTCCCGGCTGCGCGAGGCGAGCACTTCGGACATCCACGACACCGGGTGAGCGCCGGAGCCGATGGACACCAAACAGCCCATGATGTTGCGCACCATGTGGTGCAAGAAGGCGCTCGCATCGAAGTCAAACCGCCAGTAGGCGCCGCTGCGCACGATGTCGAGCTGCTTCAACTGCTTGACGGGCGACAAGGCCTGGCACTGCGAAGACCGGAACGCCGAAAAATCGTGCTCACCCAGAAGCAGTTGTGCAGCCTGCTGCATGGCCAGGCCGTCGAGCGGCCGGAAGGCCCAACCGACCAGACCGCTTTCCAGCGCCGGCCGGACGGGCGACTCCCGCAGCACATAGGTGTATCGCCGCCCGCGCGCGCTGAACCGGGCGTGGAAATCGTCAGCCACTGGCGTGCACCACTGGATCGCGATGTCGCTGGGCAGATACCGGTTGGTGCCGCGGACCCACGAGACGATCTCTCGGTCGAGTTCGGTGTCGAAGTGCACGACCTGGTTGAGCGCATGCACCCCCGTGTCGGTCCGTCCGGCACAAGTGACTTCGACTGGCATGTCGGCGAACCGCGACAGCGCCGCTTCGACACACCCTTGCACGGTCGGGTCCGTCGGTTGCCGCTGCCAGCCGCAGTAGGCGCCGCCGCGATAGCTCACCCCCAAAGCCAGCCTCATCGCGCGTGGGGCCCGCGACGGTTTGGGGCTCGACTGGGTTGTGCGGCCCTCAACCGAGGTCTTCGAGCATCGCCAATGCCTTGGCCTTCATCGCGCCCTCGGCATTCGTGACGATTTCCTGCAACAGGTCGCGAGCACCTTCGACATCGCCAATCAGCCGAAACTCCTCAGCCAGTTCCAGCTTTCGCTCCAGCGGGTCACTTTCGACATCTTCAATGGCCTCATCGATCTGCACCTCTGGCGCTTCCTCGATGGGCTGCGCCGTCGGGTTGGCGGGTTCGTCGAGGTCCAGGGAAATGTCCGACAGGTCGAATTCGAGCGGCATGGCCGCGCTCGGTGTCGCCGAGGCGCTCTCGACCTCGGCCACCTCAAACGGCTCAGGCGCAACCGACTCAGGCGCAGAAACCGGCGGCTGCGCATCGAATTCGAGCGGCTCCATGGACAGTTGGGACGAGCGGCCGGCGGACGGCTCCGGTTCAGCCTCGTCCAGATCCAGATGGAAGTCGACCGCGTCCGATGGCTCAGGCTCAGGTGCGTCCAGCGGCATCAGTTCATCACCCGACGAGGCAGCCGAATCGGCAAACGCACTGGGCGTGGGGGTGATGGCTTGCGGCATGGTGCTGGCGCCCAGCGGCTCGAAGCTCAAGCCCGACGAGTCGACCAGTGCCGGTCTGCCGCCGGCCTGGTACAGCGGGTTCTCGGGATCGATCTCCAGTCCCATGGCCTGCGCCGTGGCCCAGTCTTCGCCCTCGCCGTTCGTCAGCGTGAACAACTGCGTGGCCAGCAATTCGAAGCCCTTGGTGTCGCGCCGCTTGGCGTAGACCTCGAGCAACTTCGTGCGGATCGCCATGCGCTGGGGCGTGCTGCGCATCGCCTCCTTGAGGATCTCTTCGGCCTGCAGGTCACGGCCGTAGGCGAGGTACACGTCGGCCTCCGCCACTGGATCGACATCGCCGATCGCATCCAGTTGGCTGAGCGAATAGTTCATCGACGACGAGACCCCGCTTGCGGCTTCGCGGGTGTTGATCCGCTGCCCTCCGCTGGCACCAAAAAACGAGTCCGGCTGCAATCGGCTTTCGAGAAATGATGTTTCGCCGGAGTCCGTCTTGGGTCGACGCGCCCGATAAACGCCAAATCCCAGCAGTGCCAGCAAGGCGACACCCCCCGCGATGAGGCTGCTCAGGTTGTTTTCGAGCAACTCGCCCAGGACACCTGGTTCTTGATCCGCCACGGCGGCCACTGCGGAGGCTGGCCGAGACGCAGCGGCGGCCTTCGGGGGCGCAGCGGGCACGGCCACAGCTTCAGCCAAGGAAGCGGACGACGCGGGTGTTTCAGCCGCAGCGGCCTGCGAGGCCGAATCTGCGGCCGACGCCGCCGTGTCAGGCAGCGGCATGAGCGCGGGCACCGATGGCACGGCGGGCTTGGCCTGCGCTGGCGCTGCAGCCGAGGCAGCAACATCCTTGCTCACACCGGTGGCGCCAGACAGTTTTTTCAGGTCCTCGACGTTCTTGGACAGTTCGGCCATGCGAATGGCTGCGTCCTGCTTTTCCTTGTCCTTGGAGATGCGCGCCTCGGGCGCGGCCGACGCCGGCGCAGACGCGGCCTTGCTGAGCGTGAGCTTGTCGGGAGTCAGCGCAGCGGCGACCTTGCCGTCGTTCACACTGGCCTGCACCTTGCCCACATCCTTGCGGGCCAGGCTGTCCGCCTGCGCGAGCGGCACGGCACTGGCGAGCTTCTGGCGGAAGCTGCTGAAGTCAGCGCTTTGCGCCACGATCAGGCGCCGGGCCTCGGACCTATCCACGGCCGCTGCCGTGCCGGCGCTCGGAACGGCAAGCACCACGCCAGACTTCAGACGGTTGATGTTGTCGCCCACGAAGGCCTGCGGGTTGCCGCGATACAGCGCCACCAGCATCTGGTCGAGCGATACGCTGCCGCTGCGCTTGTCCGAAGCAATGCCCGTCAAGGTGTCGCCGGAACGGACCCGGTAGCTGCTCGCAGCTGGCTCGGCCGAAGGCGCTGCAGCCAGCACGGGCTCGGCAGCTCGCTTGACCGGGGCGCGCTCTGGCGCCGCAGGCTCGGGCGCTTGAACCATCTCGCGAGGAGCGGGCAAAGCCGCAGGCACAGCAGGCTGCGCGGGTACGGGAGTAGAAAACACCGGCGCTGTGAGCGCGACAGGGGCCGACGCCGGAGCCGCCGCCAAAGGCCGCTCAGAAGGTGGGTCAAACAGCAAGGTGTACTCGCGCACCAGGCGGCCGGTCGACCACGACAGTTCGAGAATCACGTCAACGAAGGGCTCTTGCACCACCCGATCGCTGGTCAGTCGCAAAAAGGGCAGGCCATCGGCACGCCGCAACAGCGCAGCCTGCGTGGTCGGCAAAACGCTGTTGTAGTCCACGCCGGCAGCGCGATAGGAATCCGGCGGCGCGATGCGAATCTTCAGGTTCGCAGCCTCTTCGGGAGTGAGGCTGGTGACGTCGATCTCGGCGCGCAGTGTTTCGCCCAAGCTCGACTGCACGGACAGTCGACCCAGCCCGAGGGCCCAGCAGTTTGCCGTACCGAGCGTCAAGGCGGCGATGGCCACGCCAGTCAAGGCGAAACGCCCCAGTTGCTGCTTCGATTTATTCAAGGCGCCTCCCAAAGCATGCTGTCGAACCGATTGGCGGCCCGTGAAAACCGTCGCAGCCTGCCTCACACCGGCCCGGTCATCGACGGAAAAAATCAACAAATCACAATAGCATCAAGCAGATAGGCTGAGAAGCTCACGAACCGACTGAAACAAACACCGCTTGTCTCGACACCGCCACGCCCGCCCGACGTGCGGGTCAAGCCTCGAGCAGGATTCTCAACATCCGGCGCAGCGGTTCGGCCGCACCCCAAAGCAACTGATCTCCGATCGTGAATGCCCCCAGATACTCGGGGCCCATCGCCATCTTGCGCAAGCGCCCCACGGGAATGTTCAGCGTTCCGGTGACCGCCACCGGCGTCAGCTGGCGAACGGTGTCTTCCCGGTTGTTGGGGACGACCTGAACCCAAGCGTTGTCTTGCGCGATCAATTCCTCAATATCGGCGATCGGCACGTTCTTCTTGAGCTTGAACAGCAACGCCTGGCTGTGGCAACGCATGGCGCCCACGCGCACACAAAATCCATCGACAGGAACAGCCGGGGGACCGAAGCCCTCGCCTTGCCCCAGGATCTTGTTGGTTTCGGCGCCGCCTTTCCATTCCTCGCGGCTGACACCCCAGCCGTCGTCATCGCGGTTTTGGCCCACGCCCAGATCCTTGTCGATCCAGGGAATCAGTGACCCGGCCAGCGGCGCGCCGAACTGTGCGGTCTCGGCCGAGGTCAAGGCCCGCTGCTTGGCGAGCAAGCGGCGGTCGATCTCGAGGATCGCGCTCTTCGGGTCGTCGAGCAGATCGCGAACCTCGGCGTTCAGGGTGCCGAACTGCGTGAGCAGTTCGCGCATGTGCTGCGCACCGCCACCCGAAGCGGCCTGATACGTCTGTGTGCTCATCCATTCGACCAGACCGGCCTTGTAGAGCGCGCCCACGCCCATCAGCATGCAGCTGACCGTGCAGTTGCCGCCGATCCAGTTGCGACCGCCATGGGTAAGCGCCTCCTGAATCACCGGCAGGTTGACCGGGTCGAGCACGATGACCGCATCGTTTTTCATGCGCAGCGTCGACGCCGCATCGATCCAGTGACCGTTCCAGCCCGCCGCGCGCAACTTCGGGAACACCTCGGTGGTGTAGTCGCCGCCTTGGGCCGTGAGGATGATGTCGCAGCGCTTGAGCGCTGCGATGTCGTAAGCGTCTTGCAGGGTCGACTCGTTGCGCGCCTGCGCTGGGGCCTTGCCGCCGGCGTTGCTGGTGCTGAAGAACACCGGCTCGATCAGCGAGAAGTCGCCCTCTTGCTGCATGCGATCGAGCAACACCGAACCCACCATCCCGCGCCAACCCACCAATCCAACCAGTTTCATCGCCACTTGTCCTTCAATTCGGTCTGTCGTACCAGCTTCACGCAGCGTTCAACGCAGCCACCACCGCCGAGCCCATGTCGCGGGTGCCCACGCGCTGAGTGCCCTCGGACCAGATGTCAGCCGTTCGCAGGCCCGACTCCAGCACGTTGACCACCGCCGCCTCGACGCGCAAAGCGGCCTCGGGCTGATTCAACGAGAAGCGCAGCATCATCGCCAGCGACAGGATCGTTGCCAGCGGATTGGCGATGTTCTTGCCCGCGATGTCGGGCGCGCTGCCATGGCTGGGTTCATACAGACCACGGTTGGCCGCGTTGAGCGAAGCCGACGGCAACATGCCGATCGAGCCCGTGAGCATGGCCGCCTCGTCGGACAGGATGTCGCCGAACATGTTGCCGGTGACGATCACGTCGAACTTCTTGGGTGCCTTGACCAATTGCATCGCGGCGTTGTCGACGTACATGTGGTCGAGTTCGATGTCCGGGTAATCGGCATGCACCTCGGTCATCACGTCACGCCAGAACTGGAACGTCTCGAGCACGTTGGCCTTGTCGACGCTCGTCACGCGCTTGCTGCGCTTGCGCGCGGCCTGGAAAGCCACATGGGCAATGCGCTCGATCTCGGGGCGCGAGTAGCGCATGGTGTCGAACGCCTCGGGGTGTCCCTTGAACGCGCCATCGGGCGACTCACGGCGACCACGCGGCTGGCCGAAATAGATGTCACCCGTGAGTTCGCGAACGATCAGGATGTCGAGGCCGCCGATCAGTTCGGGCTTGAGGCTCGATGCGTGAGTGAGTTGCGGGTAGCAGATGGCCGGACGGAAATTGGCGAACAGCTGCAGGTGCTTGCGCAAACCGAGGATCGCCTGCTCGGGGCGCAACGAGCGCTCAAGCGTGTCGAATTTCCAGTCACCGACGGCACCGAACAGCACCGCATCGGCATCTTGTGCCAACTTGAGCGTGGCGTCCGGCAGGGGGTGCCCATGCGCTTCGTAGGCGGCGCCGCCGACCAGCGCGCTTTCGGTGTTGAAGGGCAGATCGAGCACGTCAAGCACCCGAACCGCTTCGGCCACGATCTCGGGGCCGATGCCGTCACCAGGCAGGATGGCAATGTTCACAGGTCAGATTCCTCAGCAGATTCAGGGGGCGAAAGTCAGAGGGTATGCGCGAGCCAAGGCTTTTTCAGCAGCCGCTCGGCCTCGTAGGTCTTGATCTTGTCTTCGTAGCGCAGGGTCAAACCGATGTCGTCAAAACCGTTGAGCAGGCAGAACTTGCGAAAGGCCTGAACCTCGAACGGCCAGGCCTCGCCATCGGGCTTGATCACGACCTGGCGCTCCAGATCCACGGTGAGCTCGTACCCCACGAACGCGGCGACATCATCAAACAGCCGGTTGACCTGAGCGGCTGGCAACACGATGGGCAACAGGCCATTCTTGAAACAGTTGTTGAAGAAGATGTCGGCGAAGCTCGGGGCGATCAGCGCACGAAAGCCGTACTGGTCCAACGCCCAGGGCGCGTGCTCTCGCGACGATCCGCAGCCGAAGTTCTCGCGGGCGATCAGCACCGACGCACCGCGATATCGCGGCTGATTCAGCACGAAGTCGGGGTTGGATGTGCGCGAGGCAGGATCCTGGCCCGGATAGCCGGCGTCGAGATAGCGCCATTCATCAAACAGGTTCTCGCCAAAGCCAGACTTCTTGATCGACTTCAGGAACTGCTTCGGAATGATCGCATCGGTGTCGACGTTGTCCCTGTCGATCGGGGCGACCAGCCCCTTGTGCACGCGAAATGGGGTCATCGGAGTCTCACTTTCTCTTGGCAACGTCTTCGACGGCCTCACCCGCACGCTGCACATCCTTACCCACACCGGCCAGGGTATTGCAACCGGACAGGAAAACCACAACAGTGGCGAGCGCAAACAGCAGACGGTTCATGGGGAATTCTCGTGAAGAGGTCAAGCGGGTTTGGGGGCGCAAGCGCCCAAAAGGTTCAAGCCAGGCGACTCACGTCGACGAAATGACCTTCGATGGCAGCAGCTGCCGCCATCGCCGGACTGACCAGGTGGGTGCGCCCACCCGCGCCTTGGCGGCCTTCGAAGTTGCGGTTGGATGTGGACGCGCAGCGCTCTCCCGGCTCCAGTCGATCGGCGTTCATGGCCAGGCACATGGAGCAACCGGGTTCGCGCCACTCGAAGCCCGCCGCCTTGAACACCAGATCGAGCCCTTCGCGTTCGGCTTGTTCCTTCACCAGGCCGGAACCGGGCACCACCATGGCCACTTTCACGTGGGTCGCGATCTGGCGTCCCAGGCGACGAACCACCGCAGCGGCCTCGCGCATGTCTTCGATGCGCGAGTTGGTGCATGACCCGATGAACACCTTGTCGATGCTCACCTCACTGATCGGCACATTGGGCGTCAGGCCCATGTACTGCAGCGCACGCTCGATGGCCCCGCGCTTGTTGGCATCCTTTTCCCGCTCGGGGTCCGGAATGCGGTCATCGATCGACAACACCATCTCGGGCGAAGTGCCCCAGGTGACCTGCGGACGGATGGCTCTGGAGTCGAGTTCAACCACCTGGTCAAAAACCGCGTCCGCGTCGGAATGCAGCGTGCCCCAATAGCCAAGCGCTTGCTCCCATTCGACGCCCTTGGGCGTGAACGGGCGGCCCTTGACGTACTGCAGCGTGGTGTCATCGAATGCGATGAGGCCTGCGCGCGCGCCGGCTTCGATCGCCATGTTGCACACCGTCATGCGGCCTTCCATGCTCAGCGCTCGAATGGCCGATCCGGCGAATTCAATGGTGTATCCCGTGCCACCGGCGGTGCCGATCTTGCCGATGACGGCCAGCACCAGATCCTTGCCGCCACACCCAGCCGGCAACACGCCGTCGATGCGGATCAGCAGGTTCTTGGCCTTCTTGGCGAGCAATGTCTGGGTCGCCAGAACGTGCTCCACCTCGCTGGTACCGATGCCGTGCGCCAACGCCGCGAACGCACCGTGGGTGGACGTGTGCGAATCACCGCACACCACCGTCATGCCCGGCAGCGTCGCACCTTGCTCAGGGCCGATCACATGGACGATGCCTTGCCGGCGGTCGTTCATCTTGAACTGGGTGATCCCCGCCCGATCGCAGTTCGCGTCCAGAGTGTCGACCTGCAGACGCGACACCGGGTCTGCAATGCCCTGCGAGCGGTCGGTGGTCGGCACGTTGTGGTCACTGACCGCCAGGTTCGCCGACAAGCGCCACACCTTGCGCCCGGCCAGATCCAACCCCTCAAAGGCCTGCGGGCTGGTGACCTCATGGAGCAGGTGCCGGTCGATGTAAAGGACGGTGGTGCCGTCTTCCTCGGTGTGAACGACGTGTTCATCCCAGAGTTTGTCGTAGAGCGTGCGCCCCATGGGAAAGGACCTTTGATGTGGCAAAGCCATATGGAAGAAACCCGGCGTACAGCCGGGTCTCGAGGGGTGAGAAATCCGGCTGCTTCAGCGCTCGCTGATCGGGCGCACCGAACGGGCAGGAGATCCGTTGAACAGCTGACGCGGACGGCCGATCTTGTACTCGGGGTCGCCGATCATTTCGTTGAGCTGTGCGATCCAGCCGACCGTGCGAGCCAACGCAAAGATGGCGGTGAACAGCGACACCGGAATGCCCATCGCGCGCTGCACGATGCCCGAATAGAAGTCGACGTTCGGGTACAGCTTGCGCGAAACGAAGTACTCGTCTTCCAGGGCGATCTTCTCGAGCGCCATGGCCAACTTGAGAATCGGGTCGTTGTTTTGACCGAGCGCCGACAGCACCTCGTGGCAGGTCTCGCGCATCAACTTGGCACGCGGGTCATAGTTCTTGTAGACGCGGTGGCCAAAGCCCATCAGCTTGACGTTCGAGTTCTTGTCCTTGACCTGCTTGATGAACTCGCCGATCTTCTCGACGCCGCCCATCTTCTGGACATCTTCGAGCATCGTCAGCGCAGCCTCGTTGGCGCCGCCGTGCGCCGGACCCCACAGGCAGGCCACGCCTGCCGCGATGGCGGCGAACGGGTTGGTGCCTGACGAGCCGCACAAACGAACGGTCGAGGTCGACGCGTTTTGCTCATGGTCGGCGTGCAAGATGAAGATGCGGTCCATGGCGCGCACGAGCACTTCATTGGGCTCGTAGTCTTCGCAAGGCGTGGCGAACATCATCCGCATGAAGTTGCCCGCGTAGGACAGGTCGTTCTTCGGGTAGATGAACGGCTGGCCCACCGAATACTTGTAGGCCATGGCCACCAAAGTGGGCATCTTGCCGATCAGGCGAATGGCCGCAATCTCGCGGTGCTCCGGGTTATTGATGTCGGTGCTGTCGTGATAGAAGGCCGACATTCCGCCCACCAGGCCCGTCATGATCGCCATCGGGTGCGCGTCACGGCGAAAGCCCCGCAAGAAGAATTGCATCTGCTCGTTGACCATGGTGTGGTTGGTCACGAGCTTGGTGAAGTCTTCCTTCTGCGTGGCGTTGGGCAACTCGCCCTTGAGCAGCAAATAGCAGGTCTCGAGGTAGTCGCAACCCACCGCCAACTGCTCGATCGGGTAGCCGCGGTACAGCAGCTCGCCCTTGTCGCCGTCGATGTAGGTGATCTTCGAGTTGCACGACGCCGTGGACAGAAAGCCCGGGTCATAGGTGAACTTGCCGGTCTGGCCGTACAGCTTGCGGATGTCGATCACGTCAGGACCGACCGAACCCTTGAAGATTGGCAAATCCATGCTCGGGCTGCCGTCCGAGAACGACAAGGTGGCTTTCACGTCAGAAGGGTTCATGGTCAGTCCTTGCTTTTTTGGCTGCTAAAAAATCATCGTGTGGGCTCACGGCCCCGGTGTCATCGGGTTTCGCGGACTTGCCGCAAGACCTCAACGACCTCATCGCTCAACAAATCGCCCTGCGGCTGCTGGCGTGCCAGAAACAAATCCAGCAAAGCATTGTCCGACAGGTCCATCAGCGCAAGCAATCCTTGCGCCTGTTTTTGCGTCAAGTGGCTCGAGTACTTCGAAAAAAATCGATCGATGAACAAGTCGTTCTCGAGAAGCCCTCTGCGGCATCTCCAGCGCAACTTGCTCAGCGCGCGCTCATCGATCAGCTCGTCCATCTTGAATGCGGCTCAGTGGGGTCGGGTCAGACCGCTCGCCGAATCATCATTTCCTTGATCTTGCCAATCGCCTTGGTCGGGTTGAGGCCCTTCGGGCAGACATCAACGCAGTTCATGATCGTGTGGCAGCGGAACAAGCGGTACGGGTCTTCGAGGTTGTCGAGACGGGCCTCGGTGTCCTGATCGCGACTGTCGGCAATGAACCGGTACGCCTGCAGCAGACCGGCCGGACCGACGAACTTGTCCGGGTTCCACCAGAAGCTCGGGCAACTCGTCGAGCAGCTCGCGCACAGGATGCACTCGTACAGACCGTTGAGCTCGTCGCGCTCTTCGGGTGACTGCAAGCGCTCTTTCTCGGGAGGCATCTCGTCGTTGACGAGGTAGGGCTTGATCGAGTTGTACTGCTTGAAGAACTGCGTCATGTCGACGATCAGGTCGCGGATCACGGGCAGGCCTGGCAGTGGCTTGAGCACGATCGGGTCTTTCAGCGTGCGCATGTTGGTCAGGCAGGCCAGGCCGTTCTTCCCGTTGATGTTCATCGCATCGGAACCGCACACGCCTTCACGGCAGGAGCGCCGGAAGGACAGCGTGGGATCGACCGCCTTGAGCTTGTTCAGTGCATCGAGCAGCATGCGCTCGCTGCCGTCGAGTTCAACCTCGATCGTTTGCATGCGCGGCTTGGTGTCGGTATCGGGGTCGTAGCGGTATATCTGGAACACGCGCTTGGTCATGACTGCTCTCCGTCGCGATAAAGACTGATGAAAAATGACTTCATGTTCGTGGGACGAACATCAGAACGTGCGCACCACAGGCGGGATCGACTCGGCGGTCAGCGGCTTCAGGTTCACGGGCTTGTAGTCAAGCCGGTTGCCTTCGTGGTACCACAGCGAGTGCTTCATCCACACCTTGTCGTTGCGGCCATTGGGGAACTCCACCGAGTTGGCGTAGTCGTCCACCGTGTGCGCTCCGCGGCTTTCATGACGAGCCGCAGCCGACACCATGGTGGCCAGCGCGACCTCGATCAGGTTTTCGACTTCCAGCGCCTCGATGCGCGCCGTGTTGAAGACGTTCGACTTGTCGGCCAGATGGATGCCCTTGACGCGTTCGGCAATCTTCTTGATCTCGACGACGCCCTCGTCCATCGTGGCTTGCGTGCGGAACACGCCGGCGTAGCGCTGCATGGTGGCGCGGATGTCATTGGCGACGTCTTGCGCGTACTCGCCACCGGTGCTGGACTGGTACTTGTTCAAGCGGCCCAGCGTGAAGTCGGCGGCATCGCCCGGCAACGACCTGTGCGACTGCTTCTTGAGTTCGCTGTCGACGATGTGGTTGCCTGCTGCGCGACCGAACACGAGCAGGTCAAGCAGCGAGTTGGTTCCCAGGCGGTTGGCGCCGTGCACGCTGACGCAGGCGCATTCACCCACCGCATACAGCCCGTTGACGATCTCGTTGGGCTTGCCGTCCTTGGGCACGACCACCTGGCCATGGATGTTGGTCGGGATACCGCCCATCTGGTAGTGGATGGTCGGCACGACCGGGATCGGCTCTTTGGTGATGTCGACGTTGGCGAAGTTGTGGCCGATCTCGTAGACCGACGGCAGCCGCTTCATGATGGTCTCGGCGCCCAGGTGGGTCATGTCGAGAACCACATGGTCCTTGTTGGGACCGCAGCCACGGCCTTCCTTGATTTCCTGGTCCATGCAGCGCGAGACAAAGTCGCGAGGCGCCAAGTCCTTCAGCGTCGGCGCGTAGCGCTCCATGAAACGCTCGCCGTTGCTGTTGCGCAAGATGGCGCCTTCACCACGGCAACCCTCGGTCAGCAGCACGCCGGCACCGGCCACGCCGGTCGGGTGGAACTGCCAGAACTCCATGTCTTCCAGCGGAATGCCGGCACGCGCGGCCATGCCCAGGCCGTCACCGGTGTTGATGAACGCATTGGTCGACGCGGCAAAGATGCGCCCTGCGCCACCGGTGGCCATCAACGTGATCTTGGCCTCGAGGATGTGCACCTCACCGGTTTCCATTTCGAGCGCGGTCACGCCCACCACATCGCC
>CAIVGK010000242.1 GCA_903905475.1 uncultured Burkholderiales bacterium
CCCGATGAGCGTCTTCGAGCGCTACCTCACCGTGTGGGTGTTTCTTTGCATCGTCGTGGGCATCGCGCTCGGCCAGCTTTTGCCCGGGCCGTTCCAGGCGGTCGGGCGCATGGAGGTGGCCAAGGTCAACTTGCCGGTCGGGCTGCTGATCTGGGTGATGGTCATTCCGATGCTGCTGCGCGTGGACTTCGGCGCGCTCGGCCAGGTCAGGCGCCACTGGCGCGGGATAGGCGTGACGCTGTTCGTCAACTGGGCGGTCAAGCCGTTTTCGATGGCGCTGCTGGGCTGGCTGTTCGTGCGCCATGTGTTCGCGCCCTACCTGCCTGCCGACCAGGCCGACAGCTACATCGCCGGGCTGATCTTGCTGGCCGCCGCGCCGTGCACGGCAATGGTGTTCGTGTGGAGCCGCCTGACCGGTGGCCACCCGCTGTTCACGCTGTCGCAGGTGGCGCTCAACGACGCCATCATGGTGTTCGCCTTCGCGCCCATCGTGGCGCTGCTGCTCGGGCTGTCGTCGATCGTGGTGCCGTGGGCCACGCTGATCACCTCGGTGGTGCTGTACATCGTGATCCCGGTGGTGCTGGCGCAGTGGTGGCGCCGATCGCTGCTGCGCCGCGGCGAGGGTGCGCTCGAGGCCACGCTGGCGCGCATCGGCCCGTGGTCGATCACCGCGCTGCTGGCCACGCTGGTGCTGCTGTTCGCCTTCCAGGGCAAGGCCATCATCGAGCAGCCGCTGGTCATCGCGATGCTGGCCGTGCCCATCCTCATTCAGGTGCTGTTCAACTCGGGCCTGGCCTACTGGCTGAACCGCCGGCTGGGCGAGTCGCACAACGTGGCGTGCCCGTCGGCGCTGATCGGCGCGAGCAATTTCTTCGAACTGGCCGTGGCCGCGGCGATCAGCCTGTTCGGCTTCGAGTCGGGCGCGGCGCTGGCCACCGTGGTGGGCGTGCTGATCGAAGTGCCGGTGATGCTGCTGGTGGTCAAGGTCGTCAACAACTCGAAGGGCTGGTACGAACGTGGATGAGCCGTTGACGCCTGATCTGCCCAACCTCGATACCGCGCTGTTCGATCGCCCCACCGGCGCGCAGCTGGCCAGTGCCACCCGCTCGACCCACGCACCGCGCTTCTTGCTGTTGTACGGATCGCTGCGCGAGCGCTCGTACAGCAAACTGCTCACGCTCGAAGCCGCACGGCTGCTCACGGCGATGGGCGGCGACGTGCGCGTGTTTGACCCCGCCGGTTTGCCACTGCCCGACGGCGCCCCCGAGACCCATCCCAAGGTGCAAGAACTGCGCGACGCCGCCGCCTGGTGCGAAGGCATGGTGTGGACCTCGCCCGAGCGCCACGGCGCGATGACCGGCGTGATGAAGTCGCAGATCGACTGGATTCCGCTCAGCGACGGTGCGGTGCGCCCCACGCAGGGCAAGACGCTGGCCGTGATGGAGGTGTCGGGCGGCTCGCAGTCGTTCAACGCGGTCAACCAGATGCGCATCCTCGGGCGCTGGATGCGCATGATCACCATCCCCAACCAGTCGTCGGTGGCCAAGGCCTTCACCGAGTTCGACGAGGCCGGCCGCATGAAGCCCTCGCCTTACTACGAGCGGCTGGTCGACGTGATGGAAGAGCTGATGAAGTTCACCTGGCTCACGCGCGACGTGGCGCCGTACCTGGTGGACCGCTACAGCGAACGGCGCGAGAGCGCGGACGAACTGTCCAAACGGGTCAATCAGCGCACGATCTGAGCGGCGCGGCCTCGCCGGCAGCGCTTCGTCGCACCGGCGCGGCTTGACCCAGCGCAAGGCGCCGCATCGCCATTCGCCCAGACTGAGCGGATGTGCGTGGGCGATCCCACGAGGCGCGAGCGCAAGGTCATCCCGATGGAAATCAAGGTTGCAGGACCCGGTTGCAGCAAGTGCCGCAGCACCGTGGGCATCATCGAACGGGCGGCGCAAGCCGCCGGGGTGGCGGTCGAGATCGTCAAGGTCGAAACCCGCGAGGAGATGCTCCGTCTGGGCGTGCACGCCACGCCGGCGGTCATCATCGACGGCCAGATCGTGCACAGCGGCGGGCTGCCCACGCGCGAAGCGGTCGACGGCTGGCTCAAGCCCCGGCCGATCGGCTTTCTGAGCCAGCCGACGCGGCATTTGTTTTTCACCGGCAAGGGCGGCGTGGGCAAGACCTCGCTGTCGAGCGCGGCCGCGCTGGCGCTGGCCGATGGCGGCCAAAAGGTGCTGCTGGTGAGCACCGATGCGGCGTCCAACCTCGACGAGATGCTGGGCATCGAGCTGCGCAACACCGCCACGCCGGTGCCCGGTGTGCCGGGGCTGTCGGTGCTCAACATCGACCCCGACAACGCGGCCGAGTCGTACCGGCTGCGCGTGCTCGCGCAAATGGCCGCCGACGCCTCCGACACCGACCGCTCGACCGTGCGCGAGCAGCTCTCGGGCGCATGCACGACCGAGATCGCGTCGTTCGATGAATTCGCCTCGCTGCTGTCGGACAACACGGGCAGCTACGACCACATCGTGTTCGACACCGCGCCCACCGGCCACACGCTGCGCTTGCTCAGCTTGCCCAAGGCGTGGAGCGGTTTTCTCGAGGGCAACGACCGGGGTGCGTCGTGCCTCGGCCCGCACTCGGGCCTGAAGATGCAAGAGGTGCGTTTCAAGGCGGCGCTTGCAGCGCTGAGCGATCCGGCGCAAACCACCGTGATCCTGGTCACCCGGCCCGACAAGGGCGCCATCGCCGAGGCCGCACGCACCGCCGAGGAGCTGCACGAGCTCGGCCTGAACAACCAGCGTCTGGCCATCAACGGCGTGTTCCACGCCAGCGACCGCAGCGACGCCGTGGCCTGCGCCATCGAGGCGCTGGGCCAGCTCGCCCTCGACGAGATGCCGCCCTCCCTGCGCGCGCTGCCGCAAGACCGCGTGCCGCTGCGCGCATTCGACACCGTCGGCCTGCCGGCGCTGCGCGCGCTGCTGAGCACGGCCGTGCAAGCCATCGCGCCCGCCGCGGCGGTGGAAGCCGCGCCCGCCTTGAGCGGGCTGGACGCGCTGGCCGACGAGTTGGCCGGCGCGCAGCACGGGCTGATCATGGTCATGGGCAAGGGTGGCGTGGGCAAGACCACGGTGGCCGCCGCACTGGCACTCGGGCTCATCCAGCGCGGCAAGACGGTGCACCTGAGCACCACCGATCCGGCCGCTCACCTGGCCGGCACGCTCGAAGGCGAGGTGGCGGGCCTGCATGTGAGCCGCATCGACCCCAAGGTCGAGACGCAGCA
>CAIVGK010000243.1 GCA_903905475.1 uncultured Burkholderiales bacterium
CAACGAAAAAACGCTCTTTGGTCAGACCGAAGTGGCCGAGACGGTGGCCGGGTTGCTCGACAAGGGCAGCCTGACCATGACGCGCCAGCAGGTGCAAGACCGGCTCGACGCGCTCCACACCGAGATGAGCATCGGCGGCGGTGCCGGCTTCGTGAGCGTGAGCCTGAGTTCGCGTCGTGGCCAGCTGGCCGAGGCGATCGCGCTGGTGGGCGATCTGCTGCGCCACCCGAGCCTGCCGGCCGAGGCCCTCGAGGAGGTGCGCCGCCAGTCGCTGTCGGCGATCGAGCAGCAACGCAAGGAGCCGCAGGCGGTGGTGGCCAACGCGCTGGCGCGGCTGGGCAACCCGTATCCGAGGGGCGACGTGCGCTATGCGCGCACCTTCGACGAGATCGTGCACGACGTGGGCAGCGTCACGCTCGAGCAGGTGCGCGAGCACCATCGGCGCTTCTACGGGGCGTCATCCGGCGAGTTCTCGGCGGTGGGCGACATGGACGTGGCGGCGGTGCGCCAGGCGCTGCAGGCTGCGTTGGGCGACTGGCCGGGCGGCGAGCCCTACACCCTCGTGCCCGACCCGCTGGTGGTGGTGCCGCCCGAGCGGTTGGTGCTGGCCACGCCCGACAAGCAAAACGCCACCATGCTGGTGCAATACCCGCTGCCGCTGACGGACAACCACGCCGACTACGCTGCGCTGATGATGGCCAACTACCTGCTGGGTTCGGGTGGCAATTCGCGGCTGTGGAAACGCATCCGCGAGACTGAGGGGCTGTCGTACGACGTGCGCAGCTCGATCGGCTGGAACAGCTTCGAGCCGAACTCCGAATGGAAGGCCAGCGCGATCTTCGCGCCGCAAAACCAGCCCAAGGTGGAAGCTGCGTTCCGCGAAGAACTGGCGCGCGCGCTGAAAGACGGCTACACCGCGCAGGAACTCGCCGAAGGCCAGCGCGGCTTGCTGAGCTACCGCCGTCTGTCGCGTGCGCAAGACGCCACGGTGACCGGTGCGCTGGCCAACAACTTGCACGTCGGGCGCACCTTTGCGCGCGCCGCCGAGGTCGATGCGCAGCTGCAGGCGCTCACGCTGGATCAGGTCAACGCGGCCTTGCGCCGACACCTCAAGCCCGAGGGCTTCGTGTTCGGCTTCGCGGGCGACTTCAAGAAGCCTTGAAGGGCACGCGCTCGTTGAGTTCGTCCATGTAGTGGTCGATGCCTGCGCCTTCGCGCTGCAGGAAATCGGCCACCGCCTGCGCGAACTGCGGATGCGCCAGCCAGTGCGCCGAGTGCGTTTGCACCGGCAGCAAGCCGCGGGCCATCTTGTGCTCGCCTTGCGCGCCGCCTTCGAAGCGCTGGTAGCCGTGCGCCATGCACCAGGCCAGCGGCTGGTAGTAGCAGGCCTCGAAGTGCAGGCAGCTCACCGGCTCGGTGGCGCCCCAGTAGCGGCCGAACGCCGTGCCGCGCTCGTCGTCGATGCCGATCAATGAGGCGGCAATGCGCTCGCCCCCGCGGCTGGCGATGAACAGCAGCCAGTGCTCGGGCATCGTGCTCGCCATGCGGCTGAAGAAGTCGCGCGTGAGGTAAGGCGTGGAGCGGTGCGCCTGGTAGGTCAGGGTGTAGCAGCGGTAGAAGAAATCCCAGTCGGCCTCGCCGATCTCGAGCCCGCGCAGCGTTTCGAACTGCACGCCGGCATCGACCACGCGGCGGCGCTCCTGCTGAATCTTCTTGCGTTTTTCGCGCTGCAAGCTGGCCAGGAAATCCGCGAAGTCGGCCCAGGGTTCGGCCTCGCGCTGCGTCCAGTGGAACTGCACGGTGCTGCGCATCATCCAGCCTGCCGTGCGCGCGGCATCGGCGTCGGCGTCATCCATGAACAGCAGGTGCGCCGATGACAGGCCGCCCTGGGTCGCGTACTGCTCCATGCCGCGCAGCAGCGCCACGCGTGACTCGGCATCGCGCGCGAGCAGCCGCGGCCCAGGCACCGGCGTGAACGGCACCGCGCTCAGCAGCTTGGGGTAGTAGGCGAGGCCGTGGCGCTGGTAGGCGTCGGCCCAGGCCCAGTCGAACACGTATTCGCCGTAGGAGTGGTCCTTGACGTACAGCGGGCAGGCGGCGACCAGTTGGTCGCCCTCATGCAGCGACAAGAACTGCGCGCGCCAGCCGGCATCCGCACAGGCGCTGAGCGAATCGTGCAGCGCCGACAGGTACTCGTGGCGCATGAACGGCGTGGCGCCACTGTGCTCGGCGAGCAGCGCGTTCCACTGCACGGCGTCGATGCCGGCAGGGTGGTCGTGAACCCGGATGACATAATTCTTCAACGCTGTTTCACCCGGCATAAGCACCCTGAAAATGCCCTCGCAACCCACGGTCAAAGTCGCTCTGGCGCAGATCAATCCGACCGTGGGCGACCTCGCCGGCAACGCCGCGAAGATCGTCGAGTCGGCCCGCCGAGCCCACGCGCTCGGCGCGCAACTGGTGATCACGCCCGAGTTGAGCCTGTGCGGCTATCCCCCCGAAGACCTGCTGCTCAGACCGGCGTTCATGCAGGCCTGTCAGGACGCGCTGATCGACTGCGCCAAGGCGCTGGCGGACTTGCCGGGTTTGCATGTGGTGGTGGGGCATCCGCATCAATGGGGTGATCGCGGCGATGTTAGGACCAAGTCGCACGCGGTGCCGGTGCGCCACAACGCGGCGTCGGTGCTCAGCGAGGGTCGCGTGATCGCGACCTACTGCAAGCGCGAACTGCCCAACTACCAGGTGTTTGACGAGCGGCGCTATTTCGCCTCGGGGCGCGATGCCGGGCTGGGTGCGGTGGTGTTCAGCGTGGGCGGCGTGCGCTTCGGGCTGGCGATCTGCGAAGACGCTTGGTTCGACGAGCCGGCCCGCGCGGCCCGAGCCGCCGGCGCGCAGGTGCTGTGCGTGCTGAATGCCTCGCCGTATCACCTGGGCAAGGTCGACGAGCGCGAGGCCCGCATGGGTGAACGCGCCCGCGATGTCGGCATGCCGCTTTTGTATGCGCACCTGTGCGGCGGGCAAGACGAGGTGGTGTTCGACGGCGCCTCGTTTGCGGTCGATGCCACCGGCCGCGTCGCCGCGCGTGCAGCGATGTTCGAAGAAGCGCTGCTGATGCTCGAGGTGTCGGCCGACGCGGTGGCCGGCGAGGTCACCGCCGTGCCGTGTCTCGAGGCACAGGCGTGGGGCGCGCTGGTCACCGGCGTGCGCGACTACATCGGCAAGAACGGCTTTCCGGGCGTGCTGATCGGACTGAGCGGCGGGGTCGATTCGGCGCTGGTGCTGGCCGTGGCGGTGGATGCGCTGGGGGCCGACAAGGTGCGCACGGTGATGATGCCGTCGCCGTATACCGCCGACATCTCCTGGATCGACGCGCGCGACATGGCCGAGCGCTTGGGCGTGCGCTACGACGAGATCTCGATCGCGCCGATGTTCGATGCGTTCAAGCAGGGTCTGGCCGCCGAGTTCGCCGGTTTTCCTGAAGACACCACCGAAGAAAACATCCAGGCGCGCATCCGCGGCACCTTGCTGATGGCGCTGTCCAACAAGTTCGGCTCGATCGTGCTGACCACCGGCAACAAGAGCGAGATGGCCACCGGCTACTGCACGTTGTATGGCGACATGGCCGGCGGCTTTGCGGTCATCAAGGACGTGGCCAAGACGCTGGTGTACCGGCTGTGCCACTGGAAGAACGCGCAACCCAACGGCGGCCTCGGCGAGGTCATCCCGCTGCGCATCCTGACCCGCGCGCCATCGGCCGAGTTGCGGCCCGACCAGAAGGACCAGGACAGCCTGCCCGAGTACGCGGTGCTCGACGAGGTGGTCGAGCGTTACATGGAAAACGACCAGAGCATTGACGCCATCGTCGCGGCCGGATTCGAGCGCGCCGATGTCGAGCGCGTCACCCGGCTCATCAAGATCAACGAATACAAGCGGCGTCAGGCACCGGTGGGCATTCGCATCACGCACCGGGCCTTCGGGCGCGACTGGCGCTACCCGATCACCTCGAAGTTCCGCGCTTAAACTCTTTTCACGCACACGCCATCAGGAGTCCCGCATGAAACAAATCACCGCCGTCGTCAAACCGTTCAAGCTCGAAGAAGTGCGCGAGGCGCTGGCTGAAGTGGGCGTGGCGGGCCTGACGGTGACCGAAGTCAAGGGCTTCGGGCGTCAGAAGGGCCACACCGAGCTGTATCGCGGCGCCGAATACGTGGTTGACTTTCTGCCCAAGGTCAAGGTCGAGGTGGTGGTCAAGGATTCCGACGTCGAGCGCTGCATCGAGGCGATCGTCAAGGCCGCCAAGACCGGCAAGATCGGCGACGGCAAGATCTTCGTCACCAACGTCGAGCGGGTGGTGCGCATCCGCACCGGAGAGACCGACGAAGACGCGGTCTGAGCGGTTTCGGCCGAAAAAAAGCCCGCATCCAGCGGGCTTTTTGCTGTCTGGGCTTCGCGCGCAATCGCTCAGCCGGCGCGGTGACAGCGTTCAGCGGCGCTTTTTTTCGGGCGGCGCGTCGATCAGCTGCGTGCCGCACAGTGCGTCGTGCCAGAACTGGCGCTGCGGATGCAGCAGCGAGAGCAGCGCATAGCCGATCACGCCGACCGCCACGGCCGCCAGTGCGTCCCAGCGAGTCCAGTGATTGAGGGCCGCCAAGGCGGTGGCCGGCGCAAACCAGGCACAGCTGGCCAGATAGCGCATCAGCGCGCGTTGTTGCGACAGCGGCTGGCCGGACAGCGTCACCACCCGGATGTGCCAGGTTTGCATGGGCAGCGTCTGGCCGCGCCGGGACCAGAACCAGGTGAAGTACACGCCGTAGATCGCGAAGGCAATCACGCGCAGCGCCGCATCGCTTTGCAGCGGGTGGGTGTTGCCCGTCAGGGCCGTGAACAGCGCGCCGATCGCGCCGGGGAGCAGGCCGATGCCGAACAGCATCATGCCTTCGTAGACGAAACAGGCCATGCGGCGCTTGAGGCTTGGCACAGCGCTGGACCCAGCCACTCCCAGGGTGACGCCGGCGCTCATGGGAGCGCCGGCGCAGCCGAAGCACCGGGCGTCACCACCGCCGCGCCCTGAGGCCCGCTTTTCGGCAGCAGGGTCGACGGGTTCACGAAGTTGGGCGATGCCGTGATCTTGGGCAGCCCTGCTTGCTGGTGGGCCGGCGGCGCCGCCCGCTTCGAGATCAGATTGGTCGTGGCTCCGGCGGGCGCTTGGACGACCGCTGGCGCCACCGATCGGAGTTGGCGCCCGGGTGCGGTCGACACCACGTTCGATTTGGACTGCGCGCCGGGCTTGCTGGCACTTTCGGCACGCAAGGCTCTGGTGCGGCGTGCGGATTCGGCCTGCGCCTGCGGCGGTGCAGCACGCGAGGCGAGTTCTTTCTTCTGGTCATCGGGCAGCGCCCGATAGGCGTCCCAGCGGGCCTGACGGTTGGTGGGGGCCAACTCCTTGGCCTGCTTGAACTGGAAGCGAGCGGCTCCACGCTGCTCTGGGGTCAGTTTGGCCCATTCGGACATGCGGGTCTGGACGCGCTGGCGCTCATCTGCCGACAGCGAGGGGAACTGAGCCGCGAGCTCGATCCACTTTTGCTTTTGATCCGCACCGAAGGTGCTCCAGTCGTCCTCGAGCGGCTTGAGCGCGACACGGTGTGCCGGCAGCAGCGCGGCCCACTTGGGACCTTGCTCGGCGGCACGGCCCTGTACCGCGGAAGCGGATGGCTCGCCTGCCAGCGCGATGGCGTGCACGGACAACGCCAGGGCCGATGCGATGAGCACGCTCCCGCTGACCAGCCAGCGGCGCAACGCCCCGGCAGAGGGCAGTGACCAGAATGTGTCGCTCAGTGGCATGCGCGGCGCGTTCAGTCGGCAGGCGTCTTGAGGAATTCGACGAACCCCGGGTCGTTGTAGGCCTCGGGCGGAAGGTCGTCGGACAGCAGCGCCGTGTCAATCTCGGCTGCGGCCGAAATCTGTGCCTGCGAATGCAGGTCGCCGATCAGGAAGAGACCACCCACCAGCGCCAGAACTTGCAGCAGCGAAGCCGCGGGCCGCCACCAACTGGGGCCGCCGGCGCCACGCGAGCCGAGCATGATGCTGGCCACCCCGCCGGCGGATCCGTACAGGTTCACCGGCGATTGCGCCACCTGAGGCCGGCGAGCCAGCGCGACGCTGCGGGCGTAACGCAGTCGCTCGGTCACATCGTGCGGCAGTCGCTCGGCACCTTCCGACAGTCGTGCGGCCAGTCTGAGACCCAGGCGCGACTCGAGGGCGGCGATCTGAGCCGGGTTTCGGGTGGGGCTGTTCGTCATGGGACTATTCCTTTCGCCTTCAGGGCCTTCGCCAGCGCATGCACCGCGCGAGAGCAATGCGTTTTCACGCTGCCCTCGGAGCAACCCATGGCCGAAGCCGTCTCGGCCACGTCAAGTTCCTCCCAGTAACGCAGCAGGAACGCTTCTCGTTGACGGGCGGGCAATTCATCGATTTCGGCCTCGATCAGCCTGAGCACCTGGTCACGCGACAGCGAGTCCGCGGCACTCTCCGAACCGATGGTGCCCTCCAGGGCTTCCAGTGTCTCGAGGATGTCGAAATCCCCATCATCGCCAGCGGGTTCAAAGTCGGAAAAGTTCCTGAACAGGGCACCGCGCACCTTCTGGCGACGAAACCAGTCCATCGTGGCATTGCCGAGAATGCGCTGGAACAGCGGCGGCCACTCGGCACTCGGCCTGTCGGCGTAGTTCCCCGCCAGCTTGATCATGGCCTCTTGGACAATGTCCAGCGCGGCGTCCTCGTCGCGCACGGCATACACCGCTCGCTTGAATGCACGCTTCTCGACGCTTTTCAGGAAGTCGGAGAGTTCTTTTTCGGAGGCCAAGGAGGGGTTGCCTCAAAGCGGGGCGGGATCGACGGGTGAGGAGTATCTCACCGCACCATGTCAGCGACCGCGCGCGGTGCGCTCCGGTCCGGTTGGGGATGCCATAATCGCGAGTTGCACAACAGTTTGATCATGCTCGGTGACCTCGACCTGAGGCGCCTCCAGATGATCCAGCAGGCGCCACACCCGCTCCACAAGAGCGCGGAGAGGCCCACCGATGGTTTTTCGTTAGAGAAATTCGCAAAGGTTCCACATGGACATGTCTGACGCCGAGATCAAGGGCGCCGATTCGGCGTCATCTCAGCCTTCCTCCGCCACTGCCGCCGAACCCAACGGGTCTGAAATCCTGGTTCGCTGCTTGCAGCTTGAAAACGTCAAGTTCCTCTGGGGTTACCCCGGCGGGGCGGTGCTGTACATCTACGACGCGCTGTACAAGCAAAACTCGATCGAGCACGTGCTGGTGCGCCACGAGCAGGCGGCCGTCCACGCCGCCGATGGCTACGCCCGTGCCACGGGTGAGGTGGGTGTGGCTCTGGTCACCTCCGGCCCGGGGGTCACCAATGCGATCACCGGGATCGCCACGGCCTACATGGACAGCATCCCGATGGTGATCATCACCGGTCAGGTGCCCACGCCGGCGATCGGTCTGGATGCATTCCAGGAGTGCGACACGGTGGGCATCACCCGGCCGATCGTCAAGCACAACTTCCTCGTGAAGGATGTGCGTGACCTCGCACTCACGCTCAAGAAGGCGTTCCACATTGCCCGTACCGGCCGCCCCGGTCCCGTGGTGGTGGACATCCCGAAGGACGTGTCGCTCAAGACCACGGCGTTTTCCTACCCGGCCACGCTCGAAATGCGCTCTTACAGCCCGGTTCGCAAGGGCCATGGCGGCCAGATCCGCAAGGCCGTTCAGTTGCTGATGGCGGCCAAACGGCCCTACATCTACAGCGGCGGCGGCGTGATCCTGGGCGAAGCTTCGGCTGAGCTGCGCGAGCTGGTGAACCTGCTGGGCTACCCCTGCACGAACACGCTGATGGGTTTGGGCGCCTATCCAGCCAGCGATCCCAAGTTCCTCGGCATGCTGGGCATGCACGGCACCTACGAAGCCAACATGACGATGCAAAACTGCGACGTCCTGCTGGCGGTGGGCGCACGCTTCGATGACCGCGTGATCGGCAACCCGGCGCACTTTGCCTCGGTTGAGCGCAAGATCGTTCATATCGACATCGATCCGTCGTCCATTTCGAAGCGCGTCAAGGTCGACATTCCGATCGTGGGCGACGTGAAGGACGTGCTGCAGGAACTGATCGCCCAGATCAAGGAGTCACAGCTCAAGACCGACGGCAATGCGTTGTCGGCCTGGTGGTCGCAGATCAACGCCTGGCGTGGCCGCGAGTGCCTCAAGTACACCCCGAGCGACGAGGTCATCAAGCCGCAGTTCGTGATTGAAAAACTGTGGGAGCTGACCAAGGACAGCGACGCTTACATCACGTCGGACGTCGGCCAGCACCAGATGTGGGCCGCTCAGTACTACCGCTTCGACCAGCCGCGCCGCTGGATCAACTCGGGCGGCCTGGGCACCATGGGTGTGGGCCTGCCCTACGCCATGGGCATCAAGCTGGCCAAGCCCGAGTCCGATGTGTTCTGCGTGACCGGCGAGGGCTCCATCCAGATGTGCATTCAGGAGCTGTCGACCTGCTTGCAGTACAGCACCGCGGTCAAGGTGATATCGCTCAACAACCGCTACCTCGGCATGGTGCGTCAGTGGCAGCAACTCGATTACGGCGGCCGCTACTCGCACAGCTACATGGACGCGCTGCCCGACTTCGTGAAGCTCGCCGAGGCCTACGGGCACGTGGGCTTCAAGATCGAGCG
>CAIVGK010000244.1 GCA_903905475.1 uncultured Burkholderiales bacterium
AGGATCTCGTCGCGCTTGACCATGCCGAGGTCGAAGCGCGCTTTTTCCTCGACCATCTCCAGACCCTCGGCGAGGTCGCTGACCTCGGCGGCGAGCTGCTCGTTGCGGTGGCGCGCATCGTCGTTGACCGCTTTTTGCCGCTCTAGCTTGGCTTGCAACTCGAGCATGCGCGGCACGCCCGAGTTGCCAAACCACAACTCGGCGTGCACCAGCACGATCAGCACGGCAAGCGCAAGGCTGATGAATCGCATGGCTCGGTCGGGACGCGCGCCGGTATTCAGCGCAGGTTGTAGAACGCCGAACGGCCGGGGTAGCTGGCCACGTCGCCCAGGTCTTCCTCGATGCGCAGCAGCTGGTTGTACTTGGCCATGCGGTCGCTGCGGCTCATCGAGCCGGTCTTGATCTGCAAGGCGTTGGTGCCCACGGCGATGTCGGCGATGGTGGAGTCTTCGGTCTCGCCCGAGCGGTGGCTGATCACCGCGGTGTAGTTGGCGCGCTTGGCCATCTCGATGGCGGCGAAGGTCTCGGTGAGCGTGCCGATCTGGTTGATCTTGATGAGGATCGAGTTGGCGACGCGCCGCTCGATGCCTTCTTTGAGGATCTTGGTGTTGGTCACGAACAGGTCGTCACCGACCAGCTGGACCTTGCTGCCCAGGCGTTCGGTGAGGTGCTTCCAGCCGTCCCAGTCGCCTTCGTGCATGCCGTCTTCGATGCTGATGATCGGGTACTTGTCGACCCAGGTCGCGAGCATGTCGGTCCACGCCGGCGCCGACAGCTTCAGGCCGCCTTCGCCTTCGAGCACGTAGTGGCCGTCCTTGTAGAACTCGCTGGCTGCGCAGTCCAGGCCGATGGCGATCTGCTCGCCGGCGGTGTAGCCGGCCTTGTCGATGGCGTCGAGGATCAACTGGATGGCCGCTTCATGGCTGGCCACGCTGGGGGCGAAACCGCCTTCGTCGCCCACCGCGGTGCTGATGCCCTTGTCGTGCAGGATTTTCTTGAGCGCATGGAAGGTTTCAGCACCCCAGCGCACCGCTTCGCGAAAGCTCGGTGCACCCACCGGAATGATCATCAGCTCTTGCAGGTCGAGCGAGTTGTTGGCGTGCGCGCCGCCGTTGATGACGTTCATCATCGGCACGGGCAGTTGCATGGCGCCCGAGCCGCCGAAGTAACGGTACAGCGGCAGGCCGCTTTCCTCGGCCGCCGCGCGCGCCACGGCCATGCTCACGGCCAGCGTCGCGTTGGCGCCGAGCCGGCACTTGTTGTCGGTGCCGTCGAGGTCGATCAGCGTGCGGTCGAGAAACGCCTGTTCGCTGGCATCGAGCCCGAGCACCGCTTCGCTGATCTCGGTGTTGACGTGTTCGACCGCGCGCAGCACGCCCTTGCCGAGGTAGCGCAGCGGATCGCCGTCGCGCAGCTCGATGGCCTCACGCGAGCCGGTCGACGCGCCCGAAGGCACGGCCGCGCGGCCCATCACGCCCGACTCGAGCAACACGTCGCATTCGACGGTGGGGTTGCCTCGGCTGTCCAGAATCTCGCGGCCGACGATGTCAACAATCGCACTCATGGGTTGTCCTTGATTTGAAAGATGTTTGAGAAATCTGGGTTCTTGGCCAGAGCCGGCAGATGCCCGCTCTGCAGCCGAAATCGTTGTCGAGCAGGGGTTGTCGATTGACCGCCCGGCCGAGCGCCTGCAGCTGACCGAGCAGGGCGCGCATGTGCTTGAGCGGCGCGGCGTTCGGCTGGCTGGCACCGAACGGGCGCATTGTCGTCCAGCGGGACGTTGCCTCTGTGGGAGCAAATCGCGCGGTCTCTCATTCGAGGCGGTCCAGCAAGCGGTGCAGCGCATCCACATCGATGGTGAAGTCAGCCCCGACCGCGTGGCCGACTTGGAAGGCATAACGAATTCCTTCGCAGTCGCAGCGCCCCTTTTGCACCGCAGTGAACCGGTTCGGCGGCTGCAGAACCACCAATGCACCTTGCTGACTCATGAAGCTCAGCCCGTGCTTGAGTTGGCTTCCCTCAACGCCCACCACACATTGCGCATCGAGGCACACTTGAGCGATTTGTGTTGCAGTCAAGCCATCTGGATCCAGCGCCGTAAAGCCCCTGGAAGCCAGCGCGATTGCGATATCGGATTCGTTGAGCAGTGCGCGGCGTTGACCTGACTTGCCCCGAAGGATCATCACTTTGCGGTGACCTGGGCTGGCCATCTGGCATCGCAGCCGTTCTCGGAGGACTTCGTAGCGCTGCCGCTTGAAGTCGTTTTGTCCGATGTCGTCGAGGATGATGATGCGCGAGAAAAACGCATTCCCGACCACCAGAGGAGCGAGCCCCAGGATGTCCAGATATTGACGCTGATGGGGCGTTGGGGACTCCAGGACGGACACCGGCGGCGCCAGCGATTCAGCCGCCAGTTTCAAAGGCAGATCGTCACTCAGCCAATGGCCGAAATACTTCTGACCGTAGTGGGTGCTGGCCAGGGCCGCGTCTTCGAAGTGTCGCTCTGGCGTTCGACCCCAGACCGGCGGTGACTTCATCGAGATGCGGTGAAAGGCTCGCCATGTACACAGGTGGCCTCCCGCAAGTCTCACGTTGCGCAACTCGTAGGCGACGGTGGGTCGATGCTGGACCAGACCGCCGCGGGCCTGCGCGACGTTACCGGCAATGGTGTCTTCCTCGGGCACCCCGTCGATGCGAGCGAGGTCGTCCTCCTCGAAGATGGCAGGAGGAACCCGGGACTCGGTGCCGGCGGCGATGACCCAACGCCGATGGTGGTTTTGCTCGACGCTGTTCGCCAGCCCGAGGCGTGGCCGGACTCGGCTGACCAGCGGGGCTAGGCTTCGCAGCATGTCACGCGACCGGCGATCTCAGCAACCGAAATCGTTTTCGAGCAGGGGTTGTCGCTTGACCACCCGGTCGAGCGCCTGCAGCTGTTCGAGCAGGGCGCGCATGTGCTTGAGCGGCACCGCGTTGGGGCCGTCGCACAGCGCGTTGTTCGGGTCGGGGTGCGTTTCCATGAACACGCCGGCGATGCCCACGGCGATGGCCGCGCGTGCCAGCACGGGCACGAATTCGCGTGCGCCGCCTGAACTGCTGCCTTGGCCACCGGGCAACTGCACGCTGTGCGTGGCATCGAAGACCACCGGGGCGTTCGTCTCGCGCATGATGGCCAGCGAACGCATGTCCGACACCAGGTTGTTGTAGCCGAAGCTCACGCCGCGTTCGCAGGCCATGAAGTTGTCTTCGACCAGACCGGCTGCGCGCGCCGCCGCACGCGCCTTGGCAATGACATTCTTCATGTCATGCGGCGCCATGAACTGGCCTTTCTTGATGTTCACCGGCTTGCCGCTGCGCGCGACCGCCTGGATGAAATCGGTCTGGCGGCTGAGCAGGGCCGGCGTTTGCAGCACATCCACCACCGCCGAGGCGGCGGCCACCTCGGCTTCGTTGTGCACGTCCGTGATGATGTGCACTTGAAGTTCGCGCTTGACCTTGGCCAAGATCTCCAGCCCGCGCTCCGCGCCCAGGCCTCGAAAGCCGCGGTCGCTGGTGCGGTTGGCCTTGTCGTAGCTGCTCTTGAAGATGAACGGGATGCCCAGCGCGGCGGTCATTTCCTTGAGCGCACCGGCCACATCCATTTGCAGCTGCTCGGACTCGACCACGCACGGGCCGGCGATCAGGAAAAACGGCTGGGTCAGGCCCACCTCATGTCCGCACAGCTTCATGCCTTCAACCCCTGGGCGCGTGCGCCCTGGTGAGCCAGCGCGGCGGTGATGAACGAGTTGAACAGCGGGTGGCCGCTCCAGGGCATCGACTTGAACTCGGGGTGGAACTGCACGCCCATGAACCACGGGTGCACGCTGCGCGGCAACTCGACGATTTCGGTCAGGCGGTCGCGCTGGGTCAGCGCCGAGATCACCAGCCCGGCAGCGGCCAGCTGGTCGAGGTAGTTGACGTTGGCTTCGTAGCGGTGGCGGTGGCGCTCGGTGACCACGTCGCCGTAGATCTCGTGCGCCAGTGTGCCGGGCTTGACGTCGGAGCTTTGCGCGCCCAGACGCATCGTGCCGCCCAGATTGGAGCTGGTGCTGCGCTTTTGGATCGAGCCGTCGGCGTCTTGCCATTCCTCGATCAGCGCGATCACCGGGTGCGGCGTGTGCGGGTCGAACTCGGTGCTGTTGGCGCCCTTGAGACCGGCCATGTGGCGCGCGTACTCGATGGTGGCCACTTGCATGCCCAGGCAGATGCCGAGGTAGGGCACCTTGTGCTCGCGGGCGAACTTGGCGGTCAGGATCTTGCCCTCGACGCCGCGCTTGCCGAAGCCGCCCGGCACCAGCACCGCGTCGAACGCGGCGAGCTGATGCAAGTTGTCGTCGTTGAGCGACTCGGAGTCGACGTACTCGATGTGGACCTTGGCGTGGCTTTGCATGCCGGCGTGGCGCAGCGCCTCGTTGAGCGACTTGTACGAATCCGACAGGTCGGTGTACTTGCCGCACATGGCGATGGTCAGCTCGCGCTGCGGGTGCTCGACTTCATAGACCAGGTCGTCCCAGCGCTTGAGGTTGGCCGGCGGGGTGTTGATGCGCAGCTTGTCGCAGATCAGCCCGTCGAGGCCTTGCTCGTGCAGGATGCGTGGCACCTTGTAGATGGTGTCGACGTCCCACATCGAGATCACGCCCCAGGTCGGCACGTTGGTGAACAGCGAGATCTTCTCGCGCTCTTCATCGGGAATGCGACGGTCGGCGCGGCACAGCAGCACGTCGGCCTGGATGCCGATCTCGCGCAGCTTCTGGGCGGTGTGCTGGGTCGGCTTGGTCTTCAGCTCGCCAGCCGCGGCAATCCACGGCACGTAGGTCAGGTGCACGAAGGCGGCGTTGTTGGGGCCCATGCGCAAGCTCATCTGGCGCACGGCTTCGAGGAAGGGCAGCGACTCGATGTCGCCCACCGTGCCGCCGATCTCGACGATGGCCAC
>CAIVGK010000245.1 GCA_903905475.1 uncultured Burkholderiales bacterium
GCGGTGCGGTCGGTCGACCCGTCATCGACGATGACCCAGCGTTGCGGGCGCACCGTTTGCTGCACCATCGATTGCACGGTGCGCTCGATGAACTGCTCCTCATTGCGCGCCGGCGTGATGACCACGTAGGGCGGGCGCCGGGTTGGCGAGGGTGTTGCGGTCGGGGCGACGACGCGCTCACCGGCTGTCTTGTCGAGGATTTGGCTCATGGGCTCACCTGTGCAAACAAACAATCGGTTGTCATGTCTGGCCTCGCGCACCCAGGGCCGCACCCACCGCGCGCCACCGCGCTCGCAGCTTGTCGCGCTGCTCGCACCGCAGGAAGCACGCCACGTCGGCGGGCACCGCCAACGCTTCGTGGCGCAGCATGGCCAGCACGTAGCGCAGCAGTGACGCAGCGCTGCCCACCACGCAGGGGTATTCGGTCAGCCGCGCCAGGCAGCGCGCCGCAAAGAACAGCGGGTCGTAGCCCAGCGAATGGAAGCGACGCCCCTCGCCGAGCTTCACCGCCAGCGGGTTGCCATAGGCAAACCCCGTGGGGCGGTGTTCGTAGGCCGGCACCTCCGGCGACTTGCGCACCTGCCAGCCATGCTGGCGGGCCATGATCTCGGCGGTGGCGTCCTCGCCGCCCAGCGCCAGCGGCAAGTACCCGCCGATCTCCTCGAAGCACTCGCGGCGAAACAGCTGCACCTTGCCGCCCACGCTGTCGGGCGTGTAGTCGTAGGTCTTGAACGCACGGGTGAAGCGCGTGTAGACGATGCCCCCGGCGATGCCCAGCCGCGGCGCGTCGTTGAAGCTGGCCAGGATGCGCGCGAAATAGTGGTGCCCGAAGGACATGTCGGCATCGACATTGCCGATGAAGTCGTATTCGAGGTCGCGCAGTTCGGCCAGGCCCCGGTTGAACGCGCCCACCTTCTTGGCGAAGTCGCGTTGCGCCTCGCGCTCCATGCGCACCAGACGGATGAAGTCGTGACGCGCCGCATAGCCGGTGACGATGGCCGTGGTGTGGTCGGTGGACGCGTCGTCCACGATCACCCAGCGCAGCGGACGCACGCTTTGCTGCACCATCGATTGCAGCGTCTTGCCGATGAACTGCGCCTCGTTGTGCGCGGGGGTGACCACCACGTACGACGTGCTGCGCGGACGCGGATCCGACCGCTGCGCGGCGGCGGCGGTGTCTGGCGCCACACGGGCGTGCGGCGTCATGCGGCGCGGTGCCCGTTCGTCCACTGGCGCCAGCGCTTGCGGGCCAGTTGCACGCCGTGCAGCCAGTCGTAGTCGCCCTCCAGCTTGGCGCGAAACAGCTCGGCATCGTCGTCGTCGTTGACCGGCAGCCGCTTGAGAAACAGCGGGGGGTCGCTGGCACTGGCGCTGCCGATCGAGGTGGTCACGCCGCCCTCGTAGCCGTTGCGCTTGAGCCGATCGGCGAGCCGGGTCGTGAACGCCGCATCTTCCTCGGGGAAGCGGTACGGGTACGAAAACAGCGTCGCCGGTGCGCCCGTGATTTGCTCGATGTCCTGCCGCGAGCGCAGCAGTTCCTTGTCGATGTCGCTTTGGCCCAGATGCACCAACCGCGGATGCGACACGGTGTGCGAGCCGAACGTCACGCCGCGCGCAGCCAGCTCGCCCACCTCGGCGCGGCGCAGGCAGGGCTGGCCGTTCACGAAGCGCCCGTTCAGGCAGCCGGTGGCCAGAAACACCGTGGCTGGAATCTTCAACGCGTCGAGCACCGGAAACGCCTGCGTGAAGAAGTCGGCAAAGCCGTCGTCGAAGGTGATCACCACCGGCGACGGCTGCTCGGCGCCGTCGTCGAGCAGCGGGGTGTTCATCCACCGCAGCGCGTCAGCCAGCGACATCACCGGGTGGCCCTCGTCGCGCAGCAGTTCCATGTGCTCGCGAAAGCGCTGGGGCGTGGTCACCGTTCGGTAGTACGGGTGGGCGTGGTCATCGATGCGGCTGGAGATGCTGTGGTACATCAAGATGCGCACACGGTGGCCCGCCGGCGGCGCGCGGTGGCGCCGCCACGGGCTGGCCAGCCCCAGCGTCAGCCAGCGATCGAGTCTGAAGTTCGAGCTTGCGGATTCACCCATTGAGCAGTCTCCCCACGATGTCCAGGTAGTCGCCCTTTTTCTCGGCCCAGCTGTTGCGCGCGGCGAAGGCACGTGCCCGCACGCTGATCTCGGCGCTGCGCTGGCGGTCGCGCCAGGCATCGAGCAGCGCGCGCGCCAGATCGTCGGTATCGCCGGCGCGAAAAAAGCGCACCAGCGAGTCATCGAAATAGAAGCGGTCCACCCGCGTGTCGGCCACCACCAGTGGCACGCCCAGCGACATGAACTCGAGCGTCTTGGTGCTGAAGGCATCGCCGCCGAAGGCGTCGTTGCGCTTGGGCACCACGCCCAGATCGGCATTGGCCATCACCGCGGCGATCTCGCGGATGGGCAGCGGCGGCAGCAGCTTCACGCGCGCGCCCAGCCCCAGGTCGGCCACCAGCTGCTGCAGCTGCGGCTTGGCCGGGCCTTCGCCGTAGATGTGCAGCTCCATCGTGGGGGCCTGATCGCGCACCTTGGCGAAGGCCGTGATCGCGAGGTCCAGCCCCTGGTGCCAGTTCAGCGTGCCGGGGTACACCACCACGAAGCGCCCGTCGTCGGCGCGCTGGCGCAAGCGCGGATCGAAGATGCCCGCGTCGGGGTAGTTGATCATCGCGGAGCACTTGTCGACGCGGCTCGAACGCGCGGTGATCTTGCCCAGCCACAAGTCGTTGGCCACGATCACGTGGTCGGCGAACCCGGCCGACCAGCGCTCGGCGCGCTTGAGCGCGGCAAACACCAGCGATTGCTCGCTCACCTTGAACTTCGCGGCGTAGAACTCGGGAACGATGTCGTGGATGTCGAGCACCACCTTGGCGCCCAGCAGCTTGGGCACGAAGGCGGCGAACACCTCGAAGTCGGGCACCGAATGCACGTGGATCAGGTCGTAGGGACGCTCGGCGTGGCGGCGCGTGATCTCGACCATCGAGTTGAAGAAAAAGCGCAGCACCCGCAGCAAGTAGGCCGACTTGCCGCGTTCGTTCTTCTCGCGGCCCTGGATGCGCAGCACCCGCACGCCGTTCATCATTTCCTCGGCCGGCAGGCCCTCGCGGCGCAGCACGATCGCATCGACGCGCGCGCCCTCGTCGGCCAGCGCCTCGGCGTAGCGGATCACGCGGCCGTCGTTCTCGTAGAAGGTGTAGGCCAGCATGCACGCGTTGATCGGCATCGGCATGGTGCTGACGAAGGTGCTCGGCGAGTTCATGACGCAGGTCCTTCCAGAGGTGGCGTTGCGCGCGGCGGCTCGAGCACCACGCCGCGGGCGTAGCCGCGCGCCACGATGCGCCGCGCGGTGCCCACCAGCGAGCGCAGCTGGTGCCCCAGCGGAATGCGCAGCCAGTTGCCGAACAGCGAAAAGCCCGTGTAGCGCGGAGCCGCGATGCCCGCCATGCGCAGCGTGAGCAGCCGACCCCAGATCGCACCGCGCTTGCGCTGCAGTTCGCGCTGCGACATCAGCAGCACGTCGGGCGAGACCGCCTCGAGCGACAACACGCCCGCCGCCACTGCGGCGCGCACCATGCGCCGGCCCGTCTCGGTGCGCACCAGCAGCA
>CAIVGK010000246.1 GCA_903905475.1 uncultured Burkholderiales bacterium
CCGGCCGCCCCGCGATCCGACTGGTCGACGATCAAGAAGCTGCTGCCCTACGTGTGGCAATGGCGCTACCGGGTGGGGCTGGCGCTGGCGTTTTTGATTGCGGCCAAGGTGGCCAACATCGGCGTGCCGCTGCTGCTCAAAAGCCTGGTCGATGCGCTGGCGCTGCAGCCGGGCGATGCGCGTGCGGTGCTGGTGGTGCCGGTGGCGCTGCTGCTGGGTTACGGCGCGCTGCGCGTGTCGATCACGTTGTTCACCGAGCTGCGCGAGCTGTTGTTCTACCCGGTGGCCGCGCGCATCGCCCGACGCATCGGGCTCGAGACCTTCGATCACTTGCTGAGCCTCAGCCTGCGCTTTCACCTTGAGCGGCAAACCGGTGGCGTCTCGCGGGACATCGACCGCGGTGCGCGTTCGATCCAGTCGCTGCTGAGCTACCTGATCTACAACATCCTGCCCACGCTGATCGAGATCACGCTGGTCATCGCGCTGCTGTCGGCCAAGTTCGACGGCTGGTTTGCGGCCATCACCTTTGGCGCGCTGCTGCTGTACATCGTGTTCACCATCAGCGTGACCGAATGGCGCACCGCGTTTCGGCGCGCGATGAACGAGCAGGACTCGAAGGCCAGCACCAAGGCGGTCGATGCGCTCATCAACTACGAGACGGTCAAGTACTTCTCGAACGAAAAATTCGAGCAGGCGCGCTACGACGAGAACTTGCAGCGGCTCGAGCGCGCCTCGATCAAGTCGCAGACCTCGCTGTCGGTGCTCAACGTGGGCCAGAGCCTGATCATCGCGGTGGCCGTCACGCTGCTCGTGTGGCGCGCCACCGAAGGCGTGGTGGCCGGCACCATGACGCTGGGCGATCTGGTGATGGTCAACGCGCTGATGATTCAGCTGTACGTGCCGCTGAACTTTCTGGGCGTGATCTACCGCGAGATCAAGCAGTCGACCATCGACATGGAAAAGATGTTCGCGCTGCTCGGCCAAAACCGCGAGATCGCCGATGCGCCCGATGCGCAGCCGTTGCGCTTCCAAGCCCCGGCTGACGCACCCGAGGTGCCCGCGGTCAGATTCAAGAACGTGCGCTTTGGCTACGACGCCGATCGCACCATCCTGCACGACATCAGCTTCGAGATCCCGGCCGGCAAGACGGTCGCGGTGGTGGGGCCGTCGGGCTCGGGAAAGAGCACGCTGGCGCGGCTGCTGTTTCGCTTCTATGACGTGAACGCCGGCGCCATCGAGATCGCCGGCCACGACATCCGCTCGGTCACGCAGCTGAGCCTGCGCCAGGCGATCGGCATCGTGCCGCAAGACACCGTGCTGTTCAACGACAGCGTCGAATACAACATCGCCTACGGCCGCACCAGCGCGAGCCGCGCCGAGGTCGAAGCCGCCGCACAGGCCGCACACATCCACGCCTTCATCACCTCGACGCCCAAGGGCTACGACACCATGGTCGGTGAGCGCGGACTGAAGCTGTCGGGTGGCGAAAAGCAGCGCGTGGCGATCGCCCGCACGCTGCTCAAGAACCCGCCGATCCTGATCTTCGACGAGGCCACTTCGGCGCTCGATTCGGCCAACGAGCGCGCCATTCAGGAAGAGCTGCGCAGCGTCGCGCGCAACAAGACCGCGCTGGTCATCGCGCACCGCTTGTCGACGGTGGTCGACGCGCACCAGATCCTGGTGATGGAGCACGGGCGCATCCTCGAGCGCGGCTCGCACGCCGAACTGCTGGCGCAGTCTGGCCGCTACGCGCAGATGTGGGCGTTGCAGCAGGCGAGTGCCGACGACCCCGCCGATCCCTCGGACCCCGCGTTCAACTTTCAACTGGAACGACCATGAAAAAGTCACTCATTGCCCTGTGTGCCGCCTTGACGCTGGGCATCGCCCAGGCCGACACGCTGTCGAAAATCAAGAGCAGTGGCGCGGTCACGATGGGCGTGCGCGAATCGTCGGGCGCGCTGAGCTACACGCTGGGCGACGGCAAGTACGTCGGCTACCACGTCGAGATCTGCGCGCGCGTGATCCAGGCTTTGCAAAAGCAGCTGGGCCTGACGGCCCTGGCCACGAGGTACCAGCCGGTCACCTCGCAAAACCGCATTCCGCTGGTGCAAAACGGCACGGTCGACATCGAGTGCGGTTCCACCACCAACAACGTCGCCCGGCAGCGTGATGTCAGCTTTGCCGTCACCACCTACGTCGAGGAAGTGCGCATCGCGACCAAGGTCAATTCCGGCATCACCAGCATTGCGCAGCTCAACGGCAAGAAGGTGGCCACCACCACCGGCACGACCTCGGTGCAGACCCTGCGCAAGAACGAGCGCGCCAGCGGCATGAACTTCGACGAGGTCTACGGCAAGGACCACGCCGACAGCTTCTTGCTGATGGACAGCGGCCGCGCCGACGCCTTCGTGATGGACGGGCAGATCCTGGCCGGACTGATATCGAAGGCCAAGAACCCGGCCGACTTCAGGATCGTCGGCGAGGTGCTGTCGGTCGAGCCGATCGCGATCATGTTCCGCAAGGACGACCCGCAGTTCAAGAAGGCGGTCGACGCCACGGTCATCGGCATGATGGCGTCCGGCGAGCTGGCGAAGATCTACGACAAGTGGTTCTTGCAGCCGATCCCGCCGGCCAACACCCGGGTCGGCCTGCCCTTGTCTGAAGCGAACAAGGCCGCCTGGGCGACGCCGAACGACAAGCCGATGGAAGACTACGCCAGGAAGTGAAGCGGCACGGCCTGATTCGACCCCCCTGACCCACACCGGGAGCACGCCTTGGGAAGCCATTGGGATTGGCAGATATTTCTGCAGGACACCGGCGGCGGCGAAACCTACCTGCAGTGGTTGATGTCGGCCTGGGGGCAGACGGTGGCGGTGGCCTTGCTGGCGCTTGTCGTCGCCATGTCGGTGGGCTCGCTGATGGGCATCCTGCGCACCGCACCCAGCAAGGCACTGGTGTTCATCGGCAATGCGTGGACCGAGCTGTTTCGCAACATCCCGCTGCTGGTGCAGGTCTTCCTCTGGTACTACGTGATCCCGGAGTTTGTGCCGCCGCTCAAGCAGGTGCCGAGCTTGATGCTGGTGGTGTTCGCGCTGGGCTTCTTCACCTCGGCCCGGGTGGCCGAACAGGTCAAGGCAGGCATCCAGGCCCTGCCGAAGGGCCAGCGCCACGCCGGGCTGGCGATGGGCCTGACGCTGCCGCAGACCTACCGCCACGTGCTGCTGCCGATGGCGTTTCGCATCGTCATCCCGCCGCTGACCAGCGAGGCCATGAACATCGTCAAGAACTCGTCGGTGGCGTTTGTGATCAGCGTTTCCGAGCTGACGATGTTCGCGCTGCAAGCCGGTGAGGAGA
>CAIVGK010000247.1 GCA_903905475.1 uncultured Burkholderiales bacterium
GCCGGATCGAACAGCTGGCGAAAGATCAGCATCGGTGTGTCCCTGTGACGAATGCGCAGCGCCTCAGCGCCGCATGAAAACCCGGTCGTGCAAGACCATGCCCACCAGCATCGCGACCACGAAGACCGCCGCGCTGCCCACGCCGGCGCTCATCGCCACCAGCGCGGGCCCCGGGCAAAAGCCACCGAGCCCCCAACCGGCGCCGAACAGCACACCGCCGCCGATCAAGCGCGCGTCGATGACGGTGTTCGAGGGAATCTCGATGCGCTCGCCGCTCCACGACGCCGTGCGGCGCTTGGCCGCGGCAAAGGCGAACACGCCCACCGCGATGGCCCCGCCCATCACCAGCCCCAAGCTCGGATCCCACGAACCGGCCACGTCCAGAAACGCCTTGACCTTGCCCGGGTCGGTCATGCCGCCCAGGATCAGCCCGAGGCCGAAGACCAGCCCGCTCAGCACCGCCATCCATTCGCGCATGAAAGGGCCTTTCACAGCGCGTGGCGCAGGACGAACACCGTGGCCGCGCCCGCGCCCATGAAGGCCAGCACGTTGACCAGCGAACGCAGCGACCAGCGGCTGAGTCCGCACACGCCATGACCGCTGGTGCAGCCGTTGCCCATGCGCACACCCACACCCACCAGCAAACCGGCCACTACGATCAGTGGCCAGCCGACATCCAAGCGCGCCACCGGCAGCGGCGCGAACAGCTGCCACACCCAAGGTGCGAGCAGCAAGCCGCCGATGAACCACAGCCGCACGCGCTCGGCGGCCAGATTCGCGCCCATGAGCACGGCTCGCAACGGCGCGGCCACGATGCCGGCGATGCCCGCCACCCGGCCGTTGCCCAGCAGGTACAAAGCGGTGGCCAGACCAATCAGCACGCCGCCGGCCAGCGCGCTCCAGGGGGTGAATCCATTCCAGTCGATCGTCATGTTCAAAAGTCCTTGTGGGGCGTCCATGTTGGGCACGAATCGGGAGTCTTCCATTGATCTGCATCAGACGCTGCCTGCGTGATCAAGGCGCACACTGCCGACCCGGGCCACCGGCCAGAACCCAGGAGATCCCCGTGACCCGAACCACCGCCCCCGTGCGCCTGACGCAAGTGCACGATTTCCAGTTCGATGCGAATTTCGGCGACCACCACGCGCCGCTGCGCATCGACGAGCCGGCGCCGCTGGGGCAAGGCGAGGGCCCGGCGCCGGTGCAGTTGCTCGCGTCGGCCGTGGGCGGCTGCCTGAGCGCCTCGCTGCTGTTCGCGCTGCGCAAGTTCAACCAGGTGCCCGATCCGCTGGGCTGCGAGGTGCAAGCCGAAGTGGGCCGCAATGCCGACGGCCGGCTGCGGGTGCTGTCGATGAGCGCCACGCTCACGCTCGGCGTGCCGGCCGACACGCTCGACCACCTCGACCGGGTGCTGGCCACCTTCGAGGACTACTGCACCGTCACCGAAAGCATCCGCCAGGGTTTCCCGGTGCAGGTGTCGCTGTTCGACAGCCACGGTGCCCAGCTGAAGTGACCTGCGACTCGAACCCCACCTGCGCATGGACGTGAA
>CAIVGK010000248.1 GCA_903905475.1 uncultured Burkholderiales bacterium
CGCCGGGCCGGGTGTGGCGGGCGTGCAGGTGCGCACACGCCCGAGCACATTGACGACGTGGTGGATGGCCCGGCCGCTCGCGGCCGAGACCTTCAAGGTGCCCGCCGGCGTGGCCGTGCCGTGCAGCGGGTCGAACACCATCGAACCCACGTTGGCCTGCACGCCGATGCGCGCCGAGGCGCTGAGCGCCACGGTCTTCAGCGCCACCGCGTCGGCGGTGCACACGGCCGAGGCGGACTGGCCGTCGCACTGGCACTGGTTTCGCGCGCCGCTGTGCAGCACGTAGCAGCTGCCGCCGGCGCTGTCGAAAAAGCTCAGCCGCAAGGTCTCGTTGCGCAGCACGGCTTCGCTGCGCAGCCACTGCACGTCGCTGGCGAGCTGGGTGGCCGCGCCGGCGAGCCGGTGGCGTTCGAGCGTGGCGGCAAAGTCGGGCACGGCGCTGCACACCAGGGTCGCCGTGACGGCCAGCGTGACGGCCGATTCGATCAGCGTGAGGCCGCGTTGGGCGGTGGGTGGGTGCAGCGAGTCCATGGGGCTCACTGTAGAAATCACGCCCGCTTTTTTCGACCCCTGGAGGTGGGGCCAATCGCTCCCCCGAGGGGTGCCCCCGAACGGGGGTGTCGGCTCAGCGGGCCGAAAACAGCCCCGGCAGTCCCGTCGCGAGCAGGGGAATCCAGGCGATGAGCAGGGTGCCGATGAAGATCGCCAGCATGGCGGGCAGCACCGAGGCGGCCACGTAGCGGATCGATTTGCCGAACATGGCCGAGGCGAAGTACAGGTTCATGCCCGCCGGCGGGCACAGGAAGCCGACTTCCATCGCCGCCAGAAAGATGATCCCGAAGTGCACCGGGTCGATGCCGTAGCTCAGCGCCAGCGGCAGCAGCAGCGGCACCAGCACCACGAGGGCCGCAAAGATCTCCATCAGCGCGGCGGCGGCGAACAAGAACACGCACAGCGCGAGCATGAAGGCGTAGCGGTTCGGGATCACGCTGCGCACCCATTCGACGGCCAGATCGGGAATGCCGGCATCGACCAGGAAGTTGGTCAGTGCCAGCGCCATGCCAAGGATGAGCATCACGCCACCGATCAGCCGCACGCATTCGGCCAGGCACTGGGCGAGCAGCCGGCGGTCGAGTTCGCGGTGCGCCACGGCTTGCGTGATGACGGCATAGGCGGCGGTCAGCGCGGCGCTTTCGGTGGGCGTGGCGAGACCTCCCACCAGCGAGCCGATGGCCACCAGCGGGGCCAGCAGTTCCCACTTGGCGGCCCAGGCCGCCTTTGCCACATTCGGCGCTGCGGATGGCGACACGGGTGCTGCGCTTGGCGTTGTCGGGCCCCGTCGCAGGAAGCCGCCGATCACCAGCAGGCACACCACCATCAACACGGCGGGCACCAGGCCCGCGAGCAGCATGTCCTTGATGGGCACGCGCGCAATCACGGCATACATGATCAAGGGCACCGAGGGCGCCAGCAGCACGCCCAGAGCGCTTGCGCTGGTGACCAGCCCGATGCCGCGCTGTTCGGGGTAACCGGACTTGCGCAGCAGCGGCAGCAGCAAGCCGCCCAGCGCCAGGATGGTGACGCCGCTGCCGCCGGTCACGGCGGTGAACGCCGAACACAAGACGGCCGAGGCCAGCACCGTGCCGCGCACGCCGCCACCGAACAGCGCGAGGAACAACGCGCCCAGCCGCTGCGCCGCGCCGGTGCGCGCGAAGATCAGGCCGGCCAGCGTGAACAGCGGCAGCGCCGGCAGCGACGGGTTGACGGTGATCTGGTAGTGCGACAGCGCGATCGACGCCATCGGCAAGCCGTCGCTCCAGAACAAGGCCAGCGCCAGTCCGCCAAGCACCGCGAAGATGGGCGCGCCGCTCAGCAAGACACACAGCAGCCACAGCAAGCCGGGCCACAGCGGCACCGAACCGCCGTCGAGCCAGGCCGCTGCGGCGCCACCGGCCAGCGGCAAGACGAGCGCGCACAGCGCTTGCCATGGCCAAGTGTCAGCGCAACGCGCGCCCAGCCTCACGCCCAGCCACACAAAGCCCGCGGGCATGGCGGCTTGCACCCACCACACTGGCACGCCATAGGCCAGCACCTGAGCCGCCTGCATTTCGCTGGCCACGAAGCGCCCGCTGGCAAACGCCAGCAAGCCGCAGATCACGGCAGCGCTGCCCTGCGCGAAGGCCCGCACGGCCGACTGAAAGCGCGCGTCGCCCCAGCGACTGACGCCGCTGCCCAGCGTGCTCAGGTGGCCGTGCCGTTCGGCCGCCACCGCGCCGAACATCGCCAGCACCAGGCCGAGGTGCTGAACCAGCACCGGGGCGTTCTCGACGCCGCGACCGTGCAGCGGCCGCAGGGCCATTTCGATCAGCGGGATCAGCGTCATCAGCGCGAGCGCCGCCGACGCCAGCGGCTCGTCGCCGCGCGCCAACCCTTGCAGCCTGACCCTCAGCGAGCTGGCCAAACCTATTGGCCCCGCGCCGCGCGATAGGCCTTGAGATGGGCGAACACCTCGTCGAAGGTGTCGGCCGGAACCATGGTGCCGCGGATGCGGGGATACAGCCGCTCGGCCAGTTCGTTCCAGGCGCGCATCTGCTCGGGCGTCGGCCGGTTCACGACCAGCCCGCGTTTCTTCATCGCGGCCACGGCGTCGTCGACTTCTTGCCGGGCCTGATGGCGCATGCGGATGCTGGCTTGCTCGCCGGCGGTGCGCAGCGCTTGCTGGCCGGCCGGCGACATCTCGTCCCAGGCCTTCTTGGTGACCACGAGCGCGCCGACGATCGGTGCCCAGTTGAGCTCGAGCATGTGGGGCGCCGTGTTGTAGATCTGGCTGGCCAGCGCGAAGTAGGGCGTGGACGGCACCACGTTGATCATCCCGGTCTGCAACGACGGCAGGATGTCGGCGGTTTCCAGCGGCACCGGCGTGTAGCCCAGGCTCTTCATGATCGACTGCTGCTCGGGCTCGGACCCCCAGGCGAAGAACTTCATGCGCTTGTAGTCGTCGGGCAGGAAGGCTGCGTCCTTCGAGAAAAAGCGCACCCAGCCGGCATCCCCCCAGCCAATCACCACGAAGCCACGGTCGAGGAAGCGTTTTTCTAGACCCGGGCGCATCTTTTCGCGCACGTGGTCGACCTCGTCCCAGTGGCGAAACAGCAGCGGCAGGTTTTGCAGCGCGGAGATCGACGGTTCGATCTCGCGCAAGCCCACCACCGACATCAGCGCGCCTTGCAACTGGCCGATGCGCATGCGCCGTGCCAGTTCGGCTTCGCCGCCTTGGCTGCCGTCGGTGAAGACAGCGAAGCGCGCGTTGCCGCCCTGGGCGGCGCGCCAGGTTTCGCCCAGCTCGAGCAGCTGCTGGTGGTACGGCGAGTTCTTGGGCACCAGCGAGCCGATGCGCAACTGCGTGGTTTGCGCCAGGGCGGCCAGGGGCAAGGCGAGCGAGAGGCAGCCCAGCAGCGCGCTGTAGCGACGGCGTTTGATGTTCATTCGTGGGGTCTTGTCAGGCAGGAAATGGGGGGCGGGGTCAGAAGCGGTCGTCGGCCGTGTCGAGCAGCCACTGCGCGCGCTCGCGCATGACTTCGTTGCCAAGGTCGCGGTGTGTCGCGCTGATGGCCAAGGCCTGGCGCAGCAGCGCCTCGAAGGCCGCGCGGTCGCCCGCTGGTGCGGCCAGCGCCTCGGCCCGTGCCACATAGACACCGGCGTTGTCACCATGGCCGGCTTCGCTGGCCTGATCGAAATAGAGCGCGGCCTGGCGCAAGCTGCCGCCGGGCCTTGCGGCCTCAAAGCTGCCCATCAACGAGGCCAGGTCGCCCTTGCCGTGGGTCGGGTCACTTGCCCAGGCCAGGCTCGCGAGCCGCACCGCCAGTGGCAGGTCGGCGACCACGTCAGGTTGGTCCTTGGACAGCGAGATGCCAGCCCCCCAGGAGGCAGCCGCCCAGTAAGCCAGTCCCACCTGATCCGCGGGCAGGCGCAGGGCCTTGCTGCCGGCTGCCGCGCTGTTGCCCAGCGATTTCACGAGAGCCGGGTTGTTCAGCTCGAGGGCGGTCATGGCGTGGCGATGCGCGCGCCAGTACAGCCGCGCCGCGCGCGCGCGCAGGCGCTGTGCGGCCTTGGCGTCTCGGGTTTCAGTGCGGTCGGCCTCGAACGCGACGAAGGCGTAGGCGTACTGCGTGAAGCCGGCGGCCACCGATTCGGCCAGCGGCAGGTGGTCGGGGGTCTTGCGCAGCACCGACTCGGACAGCTTC
>CAIVGK010000249.1 GCA_903905475.1 uncultured Burkholderiales bacterium
CCTTCCTGGCGCAGCCGGTCGAGCGTGGCGGTGAGTTCGCCCTCATCGAGCGCGTAGATCTTGGCCGCGGGCTTCTTGCCGCGCGCCGGCGCATCGACGCGAAACAGCGGCGGCTTGGCGATGTACAGGTGGCCGGTTTCGATCACCTTGGGAAAGTGCCTGAAAAACAGCGTGAGCAGCAGCACCTGGATGTGCGAGCCGTCCACATCGGCGTCGCTCAGGATGCAGATCTTTCCGTAGCGCAGGCCGCTCAGATCGGGCGTGTCGGTCGCGCCGTGCGGATCGACGCCGATGGCCACCGCGATGTCGTGGATCTCGTTGTTGGCGAACAGCCGGTCGCGCTCGACTTCCCACGAATTGAGCACCTTGCCCCGCAGCGGCAAGATGGCCTGCGTTTCCTTGTTGCGCCCCATCTTGGCGCTGCCGCCGGCCGAATCGCCCTCGACGAGGAACAGCTCGTTGTGCAGCAGGTCGCGGCTTTCGCAGTCGGTCAGCTTGCCGGGCAGCACGGCCACGCCCGAGCCCTTGCGCTTTTCGACCTTCTGGCTGGCGCGCTGGCGGGTTTGCGCCTGCTTGATCACCAGTTCGGCGAGTTTCTTGCCCTGCTCGACGTGCTGGTTGAGCCACAGCTCGAGCGGCGGCTTGACGCAGGTGGACACCAGCCGCAGCGCATCACGGCTGTTGAGGCGCTCCTTGATCTGGCCCTGGAACTGCGGGTCGAGCACCTTGGCGCTGAGCACGAAGCTGGCGCGCGAAAACACGTCGTCAGGCATCAGCTTCACGCCCTTGGGCAGCAAGCTGTGCAGGTCGATGAAGTTCTTGATGGCGCCGTACAGACCGTCTTTCAGCCCCGACTCGTGCGTGCCGCCGTTGACCGTGGGGATCAGGTTGACGTAGCTCTCGCGCACCGGCGCGCCGTCTTCGGTGAAGGCCACGCACCAGGTGGCGCCCTCGCCCTTGGCGAAGTTCTCGGATTCGGAGCCGTCGGCGTGATGCTCGCCCTCGAACAACGGGATCAGCGGATCGGCGTTGAGCGTTTGCATCAGGTAATCGCGCAGACCACCTTGATACAGCCAGGTCTGCACATCGGCCTCGGGGCGGCCGGTCTTCTCGATCGTGAGCGACACGCGCGTGCCGGGCATCAGCACGGCCTTGCTGCGCAGCAGGTGCGTCAGGTCGGCGCGGGCGAGGTCGGGGCTCTCGAAGTACTTGGCATCCGGCCAGGCGCGCACCGTGGTGCCGCTCTTGCGGTCGCCCGACGACGCCGTCAGCACCGACTTGCGCAGCTCGAGCGGCTCGATCACATCGCCGCCGGCAAACGCCAGCCTCGCCACCTGGCCTTCGCGCCACACCGTGACCTCGAGCCGCTTGGACAGCGCGTTGGTCACGCTCACGCCCACACCGTGCAACCCACCCGAAAAGCTGTAAGCGCCGCCCGAGCCCTTGTCGAACTTGCCGCCGGCATGCAGTTGCGTGAACACGATCTCGACCACCGGGCGCAACTCTTCAGGGTGCATGCCGAATGGAATGCCGCGCCCGTCGTCCTCGACGCTGATCGAGCCGTCGGCGTGCACCGTCACGTCGATGCGGTGGCCGTGGCCGGCCAGGGCTTCGTCGGCCGCGTTGTCGATCACCTCCTGCACGATGTGCAGCGGGTTGTCGGTGCGCGTGTACATGCCCGGACGCTGCTTGACCGGCTCGAGCCCCTTCAGGACGCGGATCGAGGCTTCGCCGTAGGTCGAGGGTGTGGTGGCCGTGGCGCCGGAGGAGGATCGTTCAGGAGGGCGGATGACCATGGCGGCGGATTGTAGGTAGCGCATCTGAGGCCGATGCCTTGCCCGGCCGGCGTCTGTCCGGCCCCCGAGCGGCGGCTAAACTCGCGTGTTGGCAAGGAACCGAGAATGAAACCGATCACTGGCAGCATCGTCGCGTTGATCACGCCGATGCACGAAGACGGCAGCGTGGATTACGACACGCTGCGCGCCCTGATGGACTGGCACATCGCCGAAGGCACCGACTGCATCGGTGTGGTTGGCACCACGGGCGAATCGCCCACGGTGTCGGTCGACGAGCACTTCGAGATCATCCGCGTGGCCGTCGAGCATTGCGCCGGCCGCGTGCCGGTCATGGCGGGCACCGGCGGCAACTCGACCCGCGAGGCGATCGAGCTGTCGCGCTATGCGCAGCAAGTCGGCGCCGACTGCGCGCTGTCGGTCGTGCCTTACTACAACAAGCCGTCGCAAGAAGGCATCTACCAGCACTTCAAGGCCATCGCCGAAGCGGTGGACATCCCGACGGTGCTCTACAACGTGCCTGGCCGCACCGTGGCGGACATGCTGCCCGAGACCACGCTGCGACTCGCGCAGCTGCCCGGCGTGGTGGCGGTCAAGGAAGCCACCGGCAACATCGAACGCGCAGCCTGGCTGATCAAGCACGCACCAGCGGGCTTTTCGATCTATTCAGGCGACGACTCGACCGCCGTGGCCTTGATGCTGCTCGGCGGCCACGGCAACGTCAGCGTCACCGCCAACGTCGCGCCGCGGCTCATGCACGAGTTGTGCGTGGCCGCGATGGCGGGTCAGGTGCGCGAAGCCACGGCCATCCACATGCGGCTGCTCGGCCTGCACAAGAACCTGTTCTGTGAGCCCAGCCCGGCACCCACGAAATGGGCGCTGGCGCAACTCGGCCGCTGCCACAACGTGCTGCGGCTGCCGCTGCTGCCCCTGACCGGCGCGGGCGAGGCCACCGTGTCGGCGGCTCTGCGTGACGCCGGACTGCTGTAACCCATGACCGCTGCGTACCGCCTCGGAGTGACACGCAGCGCCCGATTTCTCGACCCCCTGCGATCAACGGGCTGCGTGGCAACCCCGGCCGCCAATCCTCTGGAGATGAACAACGTGACAGACGCCCAACGCACACGATCGAGCCTGATGTCAGCAACCGCACCGCACGCCCGCAAGCTGCTGGCTGCATCTGTGGTCATCGCTCTGTCAGGCTGCTCCGCGATGAACAGCATCATCTCGGGTGACAAAGTCGACTACCACGGCACCGCGTCTGAAAAGACCCCGGGGCTGGAAGTCCCGCCGGACCTGACGCAGCTGGCACGTGACTCGCGCTACCAGCAGCAAGCGGCGTCGGGATCGTTCAGCGCCGCGACGTTCCAAAGCGGATCGTTGAACATGCAGTCGGCACAAACCGTGATTCCGGCGGGCAACGACCAGCTGCGCATCGAGCGCGCCGGCAACGATCGGTGGCTGGTCACCAGCATGACGCCCGAGCAGGTCTGGCCGATCCTGAAGACGTTCTGGCCAGAACGCGGCTTCAAGCTCCTGATCGATCAGCCCGATGTTGGCGTGATGGAAACCGAGTGGGCCGAGAACCGCGCCAAGATGCCTCAGGACTTCATCCGCTCGACGATCGGGAGGGTCTTCGAGTCGATCTACGACACCGGCGAGCGCGACAAATTCCGCACCCGCGTGGAGCGCACCGCCAGCGGAAGCGAGATCTTCCTGAGCCACCGCGGCATGGTCGAAGTGGTCACGGGCTCGCAAAAGGACAGCACCCAGTGGCAGCCACGTCCGTCCGACCCGGAACTCGAAGCCGAGATGCTGCGCCGCTTGCTGCTCAAGCTCGGCGCCAAGGAAGAGCAGGCCCAGACGATGGTGGCCGGCCTGGGCACCCCCAAGGCGGCACGCGCACGCCTGGCTGCGGCACCCGCTGTGGCCACGATCGAGGTCGACGACGACTTCGACCGCGCCTGGCGCCGTGTGGGCATCGCGCTCGATCGCAGCAGCTTCACCGTCGAAGACCGTGATCGTGCACAAGGCGTGTATTTCGTGCGCTACACCGAGAACGCCGACAGCAAGGAAGACGAGCCCGGCTTTTTCAGCAAGATGCTGGGTTCGAGCAAGGACCAGGCCAATTTGAAGAGCCTGTCGCGCTACCGCGTGCAGGTCAAGGGCGAAGGCAACCGCAGCCTCGTGACCGTTTTGAACGCGCAAGGTGGCGTCGAAAGCGGCGCCACGGCAGCGCGCATTGCGGCCATCCTGGTCGAAGACCTGAAGTGATCCGGCCCGGTGGCGGGCTTCTCGCCCGCCACCTTGACGACCACGTCGTCAAAAATGGGGCATTAAAAAAGCCGCCCTAGGGCGGCTTTTTCTCTTCGGGGACGAAGATTACTTCGCGGCCGCGCTTGCAGCGTCAACCGCAGCGCTGGCGGCTTCAACCGCAGGCGCCACAACAGCGGGTGCAGCTTCAGCCGCAGGAGCCGAAGCGGCTTCAGCCACAGGAGCAGCAGCTTCTTCCTTCTTGCCACAGGCGGTCAGAGCGAAAGCAGCAACCAGGGTAGCCAGCACGAGCGATTTGTTCATGTTTGTCCTCAATAGATGGTTTGGTAACGCGGTGAAGTTTTATCGACCCACCAAGTCGGCAGCAGGCCAAAAACACAGTTGCCAAGGGGCAATACCCTACCCAGCAGGCTCAACAGTATAAACGTGGAATCGAGTAATTCACAGTCCCAGCGTGTTTGTGGCAAAGGCTTCGACCGAACGTTGGAAAAGCGCATCGACCTCTTCGCGCAAACGCACGGCATCACCGACGTCCGTGGAAAGCCGGCCGCGATGGTGAACCCGGTCCACCAGCCTCACGCTGACCACCCCGGGTGCGAACAACAGTCCCGGCAAGCGGCCGTTGCCTGAGTCATCGGGCGTCATGCAACTCACCACATGAGACCAGTGGCGGCGCCACTGGACCCAGCGCGGATGGCGCCGCGGCATCAAGTCGTAGTTCAGCGCCAGCACATGGCAGCGACGGTGCGCCACCGACCATCGCGTCAGCTGCGCCACCACCTGCGGCTCGTTGAGCGGCCAGTCGGCAAAGTCGGCGTCGCACATCCAGATTTCGCTGGCACTCGATTCGCCAATCAGCGCAAACGCCCGCAGCAAGGCCGCCTGATACTCGCCGCGCGATTCGATCAGCCCATCGTTCGAGTCATCCATGGGAAAGCTGCCCCTTGAGTTGATGAGCACCCGTCTTTTCGAGGGCGCGCGTGTTCGTCAAGCCTCGTCGGTTGCCGGATGCAGCCAACCTTGGTCGACCCACGACTGCACCAGCTCCCAGGCCGGCGCACTGAGCTTCGAGACGGCCGCCGCATCGAGCGCGCGCCGATCGGCCAGCCTGCGCATCAGCGTGGCGTCGCGGCCTGCGGCCATGAACGACTCGCCATTGATGAATACGTGGTGATCGTCGTAAAGCATGCGGCTGCGGCGATCGAGCACGATGGCACCGCGCTGCGCCATCTCGCCGAGCGCATCGAACCACACCTGAGGCTTGGGCTCGCTCAGCCACTCGCCGAGTGCGCAATCGAGCGAACGCGACTCCTCGACGATGCGCCGCACCGCATCGGCCGCGAATGCGGCCAGCGCTGGCGGGATGCGCCCAGGCTCATCGGTGGCCGGCTGGTCGGGGTCGCGGTACAGCGGGCTCTCGCACGGTTCATCGATGCCATCGAGCATGCGCTGCAGCACCGCAGTGCCCACCTCGTCGCGCGAAGCAGCCCGAAAACCGATCGACGCGGTGATGCATTCACCCCGCGCCACACCGTCATGCGCCCAGCGTGGCGGCAGGTACAGCATGTCGCCCGGCTCCAGCGTCCAGGTGTGCTCGGGCTCGAAGTGCTCGAGGATCTTGAGCGGCATGTCGGGCACGATGGCCATGTTCTTCGTGCGGCCGATGCGCCACTCGCGTTGGCCGGCCAGCTGCAGCAAGAACACGTCGTACGAATCGAAGTGCGGGCCGACACCACCGCCATCGGTGGCAAACGACACCATCACGTCGTCGAGCCGCACATCCGGCGCGAAGCGAAAGCGCGACAGCAGCTCGTGCACCTCGGGCGCATGCAGATCGACGCCTTGCACCAGCAGCGTCCAGTCGGCACGCGACAGCGGCGGCAGCTGCCGGCGGCTGAACGGGCCGTGGCGCAGCCTCCAGTTGGCGCCGCGCCGCTCGACCAGACGCGACTCGACGCCCTCGCGCGAGGCCAGTGCAAACAAGCCGGAACGGTCGACCGCCAGATCGGCCGCCGAGATCGCCTGACGGATCAGCAGCGGCTTCTTTTGCCAGTGACGGCGCATGAAAACACGCGGGCTGAGCCCGCCGAGCAGGGCAATCGGGGTGTCGATGGTCATGCCGGGATTGTCCATGGGCGATGCCTCTCACCGCCCCGGTGTCGCCAGCGACCGCGACGCGCCCTGTGCGATCATTTCCCGATGCAAATCCAATCCCCCTGCGTCGTCGCACTCACGTGGCGACTTGAAGATGCCCAAGGCGAGCTGATCGACGAGCTCGCCGAGCCGGTCGAATTTTTCTTCGGCGGTGCCGACCTGCTCGAAAAGGTCGAAGCCGCGCTGCTCGACCAGAGCGAAGGCTTCGAAGCCTCGTTGCACCTCGAGCCCGAGCAAGCCTTTGGCGAATTTCTGGCTGAACTGGTGTGCTTCGAGGAACGTTCGGTGTTCCCGGAGCACATCGAAGTGGGCATGCAGTTCGACGGTCTGCCCGAAGGCGCGGTCACGCCGGACATGCCCGCCGAAGCGGTCTACACCGTCACCGAGGTGTACGACTCACACGTCGTGCTCGACGGCAACCACCCGCTGGCCGGGCTGGGCCTGCGGCTGCACCTGACGGTGTGTGACGTGCGCGCAGCCACGCTCGACGAGACCGAGGCCGCCACCGTCGGCCAGCCTGCCTTCACCGTGCTCAACGCGGCGCAGCCCGGGCCGCACCTGCACTGAATCGGCGGCGGCTCAGGCCGCCCCGGTCGAGCCGAAGCCGCCGGTGCCCCGCTCGGAGGCGGCGAAGTCGTCGACGCGCCGAAAGCTCGCCTGCACCACCGGCACGATGACGAGTTGCGCGATGCGCTCGAGCGGCTGCACGGTGTAGGCCGTGTCGCCGCGGTTCCAGCAGCTCACCATCAGCGGGCCCTGGTAGTCCGAGTCGATCAGCCCGACCAGATTGCCCAGCACGATGCCGTGCTTGTGGCCCAGCCCCGAGCGCGGCAGGATCATGGCGGCCAGTCCGGCGTCAGCGATGTGCACCGACAAACCGGTCGGGATCAGGCGCGTTTGCCCCGGCGCTATGAGCAGCGGCTCATCGACGCACGCGCGCAGATCCAGCCCGGCGCTGCCGGGGGTGGCGTAGGCCGGCAGCGAGTCGGCGATGCGTGCATCGAGCACCTTGAGGTCGATCGTGGTCATGGCGTGGGCGTGTGGTGAAGGTTGGGCCAAACGGGCCAATCAGCGCGCAGCAGGCTCGAGCCGCAACGCCACATCGGCGATCAGCGAGCGCGCCAGCGTGAGCTTGTCGGCCTGCGGCAGCTCGCGGTGGCCGTGCGCGTCGACCAGCACCAGCGTGTTGTCGTCGCGCCCGAAGGTCGCCGGCCCCAGGTTGCCCACGATCAGCGGCACGCGCTTGCGTTCGAGCTTCTCGCGTGAATGTTTCAGCAGGTCATGGCTTTCAGCCGCAAAGCCCACGCAAAACGGCCGGCCGGCCACGCAGTGCTGCGCCACGGCGGCCAGGATGTCGGGGTTTTCGGTCAGCTCGAACAGCGGCGCGACCTTGCTGCCGTCTTTCTTGATCTTCTGGTCGGACAGGTGCGCCGGGCGCCAATCGGCCACCGCAGCGGTGGCGATGAACACGTCGTGCTCCGGCGCAAGCGGCATCACCGCGTCGAACATCTGCTGCGCGGTGCGCACGTCGATGCGGCGCACACCGCGCGGCGTGGCCAGGTGCACCGGGCCGGCCACCAGCGTGACCTCGGCACCGGCTTCGACCGCCGCGCGCGCGATCGCAAAGCCCATCTTGCCGCTCGACAAATTGGTGATGCCGCGCACCGGGTCGATCGGCTCGAACGTCGGGCCGGCGGTGATCAGCACGCGGCGTCCGGCCAACGGCTTGGGGCGAAAAAAGCCGATCAGCGCTTCGAGCAGATCGTCGGGTTCGAGCATGCGGCCTTCGCCGACTTCGCCGCAGGCCTGCGCGCCGCTGTCGGGGCCGAAGAAATGCGCGCCGTCGGCACGCAGCTGTGCCACGTTGCGCTGGGTGGCCGGATGCGCCCACATCTCGCGGTTCATGGCGGGGGCAATGATCAGCGGGCAGCTGTCGATCGCTCGCGCCAGGCACAGCAAACTGAGCAGGTCATCGGCGCGACCGTGCAGCAAGCGGGCCATGAAGTCGGCGCTGGCCGGCGCCACCAGCACCGCATCGGCGCCGCGCGTCAGGTTGATGTGCGCCATGTTGTTGGCGTGGCCGTCGACCTCGCGCGCATCCCAGGTGCTGCCGAACACCGGCCGCCCCGACAGCGCCTGCAGCGTGAGCGGGGTGATGAACTGCTCGGCCGATGCCGTCATCACCACTTGCACCGTGGCGCCCGCCTTCACCAGCGCGCGCGCCAACTCGGCCGCCTTGTAGCAGGCGATGCCGCCGCTCAGGCCCAGCACGATGTGCCTGCCGTCGAGCTCGCCGCGCGGTGGGGTGGGATCGGTCATGGTGTGTGGCGTTTCGCGTTCTCGGAGACAGGCCGCTGCAGCCGCCGCGAATTATGGTCGCCGTTCAGCCGACACAATCGGCGCCCCGGTCACGGCCCCTCGCCACGACCCATTGCCCCCGAAAGCCGTTGTGACCCCATCCCCCACCAGCGGTTCAGTCGATGCGAGCCGCGAATTGATCAGCGGCCTGCTCGCGACACCGGCGCACACCTCGCCGAAGTACCTCTACGACCGCCTCGGCTCGCGGCTGTTCGAGGCCATCACCGAGCTGCCCGAGTACTACCCCACGCGCACCGAGGCGGCCATCTTCGACGCCCACGCACTCGACATGGCGCGGGCCATCGGCGCCATCGACACGCTGGTCGATCTGGGCGCGGGCAACTGCGCCAAGGCGCTGCGGCTGATCCCCGCGCTGTGTCCCGCTCGCTATGTGGCGGTCGACATTTCGGCCGACTTTCTGGCCGAGGCCATCGCCGAGGTGCAGCGCCAGCACCCGGCGCTGGAGGTGAGCGGCCTCGGTCTCGACTTTTCGGCGTCGCCCGCATTGCCCGGCGGCAGCCTGCGTGGACGGTCGGTGTTTTTCTACCCCGGCTCGAGCATCGGCAACTTCACGCCCGCCGAGGCGCATCACTTTCTGGCCGGCGTGCGGCGGCAGGCCGTGGGGGGCGGCTTGCTGATCGGTGTCGATCTGGTCAAACCGATCGAGGTGCTCGAGCCGGCCTATGACGACGCGCTGGGCGTCACCGCGGCATTCAACCTGAACCTGCTGCGCCACCTCAACCACCTCATAGCCAGCGACTTCAACGCGCGCGAGTGGCGCCATGTGGCGTTTTTCAACCGCACCGACTCGCGCATCGAGATGCACCTCGAAGCGCGCCATGCGCTGAGCGTGAGCTGGCCGGGTGGCGAGCGGCGCTTCGCCGCTGGCGAGCGGCTGCACACCGAGAACTCGTACAAGTACAGCGTCGAGAGCTTTGCGGCGCTGCTGCGCGACGCCGGCTTTGCGCGCAGCGAGCACTGGCTGGATGCGCGCGGCTGGTTCGCGGTGTTCTGGGCTCAGGGCTGACCGAAGAGCCCCGGCGGCCCACCATCTGAGCGTCAATTCCTATCGAATTTTCAGTAATTTCTGAAATATCATTCGGAATGTCTGAACTTTCACCGCTGGTTCGCAGCTTCGTCAGCCACTTTGGCGAAATGGGCAGCCGCTGGGGCATCAACCGCACGGTCGGTCAGATGTACGCGCTGATCTTTGTCTCGCCACGGCCGGTCAATGCCGACGAAATCGCCGAGGCGCTGGAGTTTTCTCGGTCCAACGTCAGCATGGGGCTCAAGGAGTTGCAGGCGTGGCGCCTGGTGCACCTTTTGCACGTGCCGGGCGACCGGCGCGAGTATTTCGAGGCCCCTTCCGACGCCTGGGAAATCTTCCGCACGCTGGCCGAAGAGCGCCGCCGACGCGAGATCGAACCCACCTTGTCGATGCTGCGCAGCGCGCTGCTCGAGTCCCCCACCACCGAGGAAGACCGCATCGCCCAGCAGCGCATGAAGGGCATGCACGACTTGATCGAGCTGATGTCCACCTGGTTCGATGACGTCCAGCGACTGGACCACAAGACCTTGTCCCAGTTGATGAAGATGGGCTCCAAGGTGCAGCGCGTGCTCGCGTTCGCCGGCAAGATGAAACTCGTACCCGGTGGCAAGGCATCGGCTTGAACACATAGGCGATTCCATGGACGCACTCATCCTCGCTCGCATGCAGTTCGCTGCAAACATCACCTTTCACATCCTGTTCCCGACGATCACGATCGCGCTGGGCTGGTTGCTGCTGTTGTTTCGCTGGCGCTGGCTCACCACGCGCGACACCGCGTGGCTGGCGGCCTACCGCTTCTGGACCAAGGTGTTTGCGCTGAGCTTCGCGCTGGGCGTGGTCAGCGGCATCACGATGAGCTTTCAGTTCGGCACCAACTGGCCGGGCTTCATGGAAAAAGCCGGCAACGTCGCCGGCCCGCTGCTGGGCTATGAAGTGCTCACCGCGTTCTTCCTTGAAGCGGGCTTTCTCGGCGTGATGCTGTTCGGCCACGGCCGCGTGAGCGAGCGCGTTCACATGATGGCGAGCTTCTTCGTCGCCTTCGGCACCACCGTGAGCGCGTTCTGGATCCTCGCGCTGAATTCCTGGATGCAAACACCGGCCGGCCACGTGGTGGTCGACGGCGTGTTCGAGGTGGTCGACTGGTTCGAGGTGATCTTCAACCCGTCGTTTCCGTACCGCTTCAGCCACGTGCTGCTGGCCTCGGGGCTGACCTGCGCCTTCCTGATGGCCGGCCTGAGCGCCTGGCAAATGCTCAAGGGCGTGGCCCTCCACTCGGCGCCCAAGGTCCTGCGCGTGGGCCTCACGGTGGCCGCGCTGCTGATCCCGGTGCAGATCATGGTGGGCGACATGCACGGACTCAACACGCTCGAGCACCAGCCGCAAAAGATCGCCGCCATGGAAGGCATCTGGCACACCGAACGCGGCGCCCCGCTGCTGTTGTTTGCGTGGCCCGACGCGGCCACCCGGAGCAATCACTTCGAAGTGGCGATCCCCAACCTGGCCAGCCTGATCCTGCGCCATGACCCCCATGCCGAAATCCAGGGCATCGACGCCTTCGGTGACGCGCATCCGCCGGTCGCGCCGCTGTTCTGGGGCTTTCGCATCATGGTCGGCATGGGCGTGCTGATGCTCGCCGTGAGCTGGGTGGGCTGGTGGCTGGCGCGCCGTGCCGGCTGGTCGGCCGATCGCATCCCGCAGCGGCTGCTGTGGGTGCTGGCGGGCATGACGTTTTCGGGCTGGGTGGCCACCGTGGCCGGCTGGTACGTCACCGAGATCGGACGCCAGCCCTTCGTGGTGTACGGACTGCTGCGCACCGCCGATGTGGCCGCCACCAACGTCACCGCGCCCATGATCGGGCTGAGCCTGGCGATGTACCTGGTGCTGTACCTCGGGCTCATCGTGGCCTACGTGGGCGTGCTGAAGTACATGGCCGAAAAGCCTGAAGACACGGTCGAAAAAGGCCCCCCCGCTCCAGCGGATGACCACACCCGCGCGGCCCTGAGCGAAGGCGGCCTCGCATGAGCTTCGACCACGCGCTGCCGCTGATCTTCATGGGCCTGATGGGCGTGTCCATGCTGATCTACGTCATCAGCGACGGCTACGACCTCGGCGTGGGCCTGCTCATGCCGCGCGCCACCGCCCAGGAAAAAGACGTGCTCATCGCCTCGATCGGCCCGTTCTGGGACGCCAACGAAACCTGGCTGGTGCTGGGCATCGGCATCTTGCTGGTGGCCTTCCCGAAGGCGCACGGCATGGTGCTGTCGCAGCTGTACCTGCCGGTCACGCTGATGCTGGTGGGCCTCACGCTGCGCGGCGTGGCGTTCGACTTCCGGGTCAAGGCCAAGGCCAGCGACAAGCCGCTGTGGGACCGGCTGTTCTTTGCCGGCTCGATGCTCGCTTCGCTGTCGCAGGGCTGGATGCTCGGGCGCTACATCAGCGGCTTTGGCGAGGGCTGGAACTACCCCGTGTTTGCCGCGGCCATCGCGCTGGCGCTGCCTGCGGCCTATGCGTTGCTGGGCGCGGCCTGGCTGATCATGAAGACCGAAGGCGAGCTGCAAACCAAGGCCATCGGCTGGGCCAAGCTGGCGTGGTGGCCGGTGGTGGTGGGCATGGTGCTGATCTCGCTGGCCACGCCGTGGGTCAGCGCCACCGTGCGCGAACGCTGGTTCACGCTGCCCGCGTTCATCGCGCTGATGGTCATTCCGCTGGCCACCGGCATCGCGCTGCTCGCCGCCCGCTTGCTGCTCGACAAGGCCATCGTGCGCACCACCTTGTGCTGGGTGCCCTTCGTGGCGCTGATCGCGGTGTTCGTGCTCGGCTTCATCGGGCTGGCCTACAGCATCTACCCGTTCGTGGTGATCGACCGCCTGACCATCTGGCAAGCCGCCAGCAGCCCGGCCGCACTGAAGGTCATCCTGATCGGCGTGTGCATCTCGGTGCCCGCCATCGCCGCCTACACGGTGTTCTCGTACCGCGTGTTCTGGGGCAAGGCGACGGAGCTGCGGTACGCGTGAGGCGGCACCTCGGAACAACCTCCGGCGCTACCGCTGTGCTTCCCAGGGCCGATCGTGCTCGGCCAGATTCGCACGCTGGACCGCACGCGGTTGGTCAAGCGTCTGGGCGCCTTGCGACCTCAAACGCTGGAGGTCTCACTGCAAACGCTGCAGTCGATGTTCGCGCCCTGAACGCGAGACGACGCCTTTGCCGAACTGCGCGACCCCACGCGGGTGCGTGAGGTCTTCGTGGGGTTGCAGCGCCACCTGTACGCCTGATCGGGCGTCAGGTCTTCCCGTCGCGCTGCCTCAACGCCTCATACAAGCAAACCCCGCTGGCCACCGAGACGTTGAGGCTTTCCACCGCGCCGCGCATCGGGATGCTGACGAGTTCATCGCAGGTCTTGCCGGTGAGCTGGCGCATGCCGGCGCCTTCGGCACCAAGCACCAGCGCCACCGGGCCGCTCAGGTCGATGTCGTAGATCGACTTCGTGGCGGTGTCGGACGTGCCGATGACGCGGATGTTGCGGTCTTTCAGCTCATTGAGGGTGCGCGCGAGGTTGGTGACCATGAAGTAAGGCACCGTCTCGGCCGCGCCGCTGGCCACCTTGGACACCGTGGCGTTGACGCCCACGGCGTGGTCCTTCGGGGCGATCACCGCATGGGCGCCGGCGCCATCGGCCACGCGCAGGCACGCGCCCAGGTTGTGCGGGTCGGTGATGCCATCGAGCACCAGCAGCAGCGGGTTGCCGCCAACCGAATCAAGTTCGTCGAGCGTGTCGTCGAGCGAGTGGCTGAGCGCCACCGGCTGCACGCGCGCGACCACGCCTTGGTGGCGGTGCGTGCCGCACATCTTTTGCAGCTGGGTATCGCTGCTGTCGACCAGCTTGGCGCCGGCGGCGGTGGCGCGCTCGGCGAACTGGCGCATGCGCTGATCGCGCCGGCCGGTGTCGACGTGGATCTCGATGACCGACTGGGGGGCCGTCTTCAGACGGATCGTGATGGCGTGAAAGCCGAATAAAACCTTGGTGCTCATCCGGTCGATGGTAGCGGGTGGCCCTGCGCTCAAGGACTGCGGTGCAGCCACCACGCGGCGGTGGTGACCAGCGCGATCAGCACCGGCTGGTGCGCCATGTAGAACAGCAAGCTGTGCCGACCCAGCCAGGCCAGCGGCCGGCCCGCCGCGCGCAGCCCCGCGGGCAACGCATCGCCCAGCCAGCCGCGGCGCTGGCGCAGCGCCCATTGCCCTGCGGCCAGACCCCACAGCGCCACACCCAGCCACGGCAGCAGCGGCACGTGGTCTTCGGTGATGGGCTTGTGGGTGACCAGCCCGATCCAGTTGGCCGCGCGGCTGTCAAAAAACGGATGCGCGACCCACAGCGGCAGCAGCAGCGCGAGCGCGCCCAGCGGCCACAACCATCGCTGTGCGGGTGCAGCCACGCGCAGTACCAGCAGCATCACCGCGATGCCGTGCAGCACGCCAAAGCTGATGTAGCTGTGCGGGAACATGAACCACGAACCAGCGCTCACCAGCAGCGCGCAGCCGGCCACCTGGGCCCAACGCGTCCAGAAGCGCGCGCCGGCCTGCCCCTGATCCAGCGCCACGGCCTGTGACAGCCCCACGCAAAAGACGAACAGGCTGACGATGGCGCTGCGCTGCGTGGTCCACAGCGGGTCGTCGTAGAAGTTCTGCGAGAGGAAGCCGGCCTGGTTCAGATCAAAACAGAAGTGAAACCCGGCCATCCAGACGATGGCCGCGCCCCGCAGCGCGTCGAGCCGCTCGAACCGCTCAGCGCCGTGCACGCGCGTCACGGCGCGGGTCATGCGCGAGGCTCAGCCGACCCAGCGGCGCGCATTGCCAAACAGGCGCGCCCACGGGCTGGCCGCCCCCAGATCGCCGTTCGTCCAGCTCAGCTGCACCTGACGGAACACCCGCTCGGGGTGCGGCATCAGCGCGGTGTAGCGGCCGTCGGGCGTGGTCACCGCGGTGAGGCCGCCGGGGCTGCCGTTCGGATTGAACGGATAGGCCTCGGTCGGCTGACCGGCGTGGTCGACGAAGCGCATGGCGCGGTGCACCGCGTTGGCATCGCCGCGCTGCGAGAAGTCGGCGCGGCCTTCGCCGTGCGACACCGCCACCGGCAGCCGGCTGCCCGCCATGCCGGCGAGCAGGATAGACGGGCTGTCGAGCACCTCGACCAGCGACAGCCGCGCCTCGAACTGCTCGCTGAGGTTGCGGGTGAAGCGCGGCCACGCCTGCGCGCCGGGAATGATGGGCGCCAGCGCGGCCATCATCTGGCAGCCGTTGCACACGCCCAGCGCGAAGGTGTCGGTGCGCGCAAAGAAGGTGGCGAACTGCTCGGCAAGCATCGGGTTGAACAGGATCGAGCGGGCCCAGCCTTCACCAGCGCCCAGCGTGTCGCCATAGCTGAAGCCGCCGCAGGCCACGAAGCCGATGAACTGATCGAGCCGCGCGCGGCCGGACTGCAGATCGCTCATGTGCACGTCGTAGGTGTCAAAGCCGGCCAGCGCCATCGCGCGGCTCATCTCGACCTGGCTGTTGACGCCTTGCTCGCGCAGGATCGCGAGTTTCGGGCGGGTGGTGTGGATGAACGGCGCGGCCACGTTGTCGGCCGCATCAAAGCTCAGGTGCACATGCAAGCCGGTGTCGTCGGCCTGCCCGATGGCCGCGTGTTCGGCGTCGGCGCACGCAGGGTTGTCGCGCAGCTGGGCGATGCGCCAGCTCACTTCATCCCAGGCTTGCTGCAACTCGCGCAGCGGCGCAGTGAACACCGTCTTGGTGTCGCGCCAGACCTCGACCATGCTGCGGTCGTTGGGCTTGCCGATGAAGTGGCTGTGCTTCGAGAGCCCATGGCGACGCAGCGTTTGCATCACCTCGTTGCGCACCGCGGTGGGCACCTGGATGACCGCACCGAGCTCCTCGCTGAACAGCGCCTTGAGCGTGAGCTCCTGGCGGCGCGCGCCGACCTGACCGGCCCAGTTCTTGGAGTCGCCCCAGTCCATGCGGCTGTCGGAGATGCCGTCGCCCTCGGTGACCAGCATGTCGACGTTGAGGCTCACGCCCACGTGACCGGCAAATGCCATCTCGCACACGGTGGCCCACAAGCCGCCGTCGCTGCGGTCGTGGTACGCGAGCAGGCAGCCTTCGGCGCGCAGCTCGTTGATGGCGGCGATCAGCGACTTCAGCTGCGCCGGGTCGTCGAGGTCGGGCACGCCGTCGTCGCTGGCGTTGCCGGTCTGGTTGAGCACCTGCGCGAGCATCGAGCCGGCCATGCGGTTGCGGCCCTGCCCCAGGTCGATCAGGATCAGCGTGTTGTCGCCGCTCTGCAGCTGCGGCGTGAGGGTGCCGCGCACGTCGTCGAGCGTGACGAAGGCCGACACGATCAGCGACACCGGCGCCGTCACCTGACGGGTCTGCCCGCCTTCGCTCCAGCGCGTGCGCATCGACAAGCTGTCCTTGCCCACCGGCACGCTGATGCCCAAGGCAGGACACAGCTCCATGCCCACGGCACGCACGGTGTCGTAGAGCGCGGCGTCTTCGCCGGGCTCGCCGCACGCGGCCATCCAGTTGCAGCTGAGCTTGACGCGCTCGAGCACGAACGGCGCGGCCAGCAGGTTGGTCAGCGCCTCGCCCACCGCCATGCGGCCCGACGCGGCCGCGTCGATCACGGCCAGCGGCGTGCGCTCGCCCATGCTCATGGCCTCGCCGCGGAACCCCACGTGGTCGGCCAGCGTGACCGCGCAATCGGCCACCGGCACTTGCCACGGGCCGACCATCGGGTCGCGGTGGCTCAGACCGCCCACGGTGCGGTCGCCGATGGTGATCAAAAAGCGCTTGCTGGCCACCGTCGGGTGACGCAGCACATCGAAGGCCACGGCCTCGAGCGCCACATCAGCCAGATCGAGCGCCGGCAACACAGGCGCCACGCGCCGCACATCGCGGTGCATCTTGGGCGGCTTGCCCAGCAGCACGTCCATGGGCATGTCGATGGCCAGCACCGAAGGCGGATTCACGGCCAGATCGGCATCGAGCGGCGCATCGGCCAGCACCAGCTGCTGGGCCTCGGTGGCCACGCCGACCACCGCGTACGGGCAGCGCTCGCGCACGCACATCGCGTCGAACACCGGCAAAAGATCGGGCTGCAGCGCCAGCACGTAGCGCTCCTGGCTTTCGTTGCTCCAGATTTCCTTGGGCGACAGGCCGCTTTCTTCGAGCGGCACCTGGCGCAAATCAAAACGCGCGCCACGCCCGGCCCCGTCGACCAGCTCAGGAAAGGCGTTGGAAATGCCCCCGGCGCCCACGTCGTGGATGGCCAGGATCGGGTTGCCCTGCCCGAGCGCCACGCAGTGGTTGATGACCTCTTGCGCGCGGCGCTGGATCTCGGGGTTGCCGCGTTGCACCGAGTCGAAGTCCAGCGACACCGCGTTGGCGCCCGCGGCCATCGAACTGGCCGCGCTGCCGCCCATGCCGATGCGCATGCCGGGCCCGCCCAGCTGGATCAGCAGCGTGCCCGCGGCGAAGGCGATCTTGTCGGTCTGCGACGCCGCGATGGTGCCCAGACCGCCGGCAATCATGATGGGCTTGTGATAACCGCGGCGCTGTGCGTGGGCGCCCGCTCCCACGTCTTGCTCGTAGACGCGGAAGTAGCCGGCCAGGTTGGGCCGGCCGAACTCGTTGTTGAACGCGGCACCGCCCAGCGGGCCTTCGATCATGATCTGCAGCGCACTGGCGATGTGCGCCGGTTTGCCATAGGCCACGCGCTCCCACGGCCAGTCGGTGCCGGGCAGGTGCAAATTGGACACGGTGAAGCCGGTCAGGCCCGCCTTGGGTTTGGAGCCGCGGCCGGTGGCGCCTTCGTCGCGGATCTCGCCACCGGCGCCGGTCGAAGCACCCGGGAACGGCGAGATCGCCGTCGGGTGGTTGTGCGTCTCGACCTTCATCAGCACGTGGGCGAGTTCTTCGCGGCCGGCGTAACGCGGCGCGTTGGTGTAGCCCTCGGGCTGCCAGCGCTCGATGACGCCGCCTTCCATCACCGACGAGTTGTCGCTGTAGGCGATCACCGTGTGCTGCGGCGCCAGCCGGTGCGTGTTGCGGATCATCTGGAACAGCGAGTGTTCCTGCGGCTGACCGTCCACCGTGAACTGCGCGTTGAAGATCTTGTGGCGGCAGTGCTCGCTGTTGGCCTGCGCGAACATCATCAGCTCGACATCGGTCGGGTTGCGCTGCAAGCCGGTGAACGCATCCACCAGGTAATCGATCTCGTCGTCTGACAAGGCCAGGCCGAAATCGGCATTGGCCGCCGCCAACGCGGCACGGCCCTGGCCCAGCACATCGACTTGCGCCATCGGCGCGGCGGGTTGCTCGTCGAACAGGTGCTCGGCGCCTTCGCGCGTGAGCAGCACGCTTTCGGTCATGCGGTCGTGCAGCAGCGCGGCCACGGCCTGCAGTTCCTCCGCGCTGAGCGGTTTGCTGCCGCCGAGCAGGCCGGTCTTGAGCGTCAAACGGTATTCGGTGACGCGTTCGACGCGGCGGATGGCCAGCGCGCAGTTGTGCGCGATGTCGGTCGCCTTCGACGCCCACGGCGACACCGTGCCCAGGCGCGGCGCGATCACGATCAGCGCGCCGTCGGTGGGCCCGACGTAGGCGTCGCCGTAACGCAGCAGGCCTTCGAGCGTGTCGCGCGGGGCGCGCTCGAGCGGCGCGGCGCTGCTCACCCAGTGCACATGGCGCGCATGGACAGCGGTGATGCGTGGCACTGACTGCGACAGCCGGGCCAGCAGCGACGAGGCGCGAAATTCCGGGAGCGCATTGCCCCCTTCGAAGTGGAGCAGGTGCTGGGTCGGTGTGGTCACGCGGGGGGCTCTGGTGCGGGCGGGATGACCCGTGAGTGGCAAGGAAAGCCACGGGAATGCCCTTGATTTTAGGGGTCGGGTGAGATAATCAGGCGCATGACGATCACCATCAAAACCGCTGCCGACATCGAAGGCATGCGCATCGCCGGGCGGCTGGCCTCCGAGGTTCTGGACTACCTCACCCCCCACATCGTGCCGGGCATCAGCACCGAAGCCATCGACAAGCTGGCTCACGACTACATGGTGGAAGTTCAGCAATGCATTCCGGCGCCGCTGAACTACGCACCGCCGGGCTACGCGCCCTTCCCGAAGTCGATCTGCACGTCGATCAACCAGCAGATCTGCCACGGCATTCCGAGCGACCGTCAGCTGAAAAATGGCGACATCGTCAACATCGACATCACCACCATCAAGGACGGCTGGCATGGCGACACCAGCCGCATGTTCGTGGTCGGCGAAGGCTCGATCGCCGCACGCCGGCTGTGCCAGATGACCTACGACGCCATGTGGCGCGGCATCGCCAAGGTCAAGCCGGGTGCGCGGTTGGGCGACATCGGCCACTCGATCCAGACCTTTGCCGAGAACAACGGCTTTTCGGTGGTGCGCGAGTTCTGCGGCCACGGCATCGGGCGCAAGTTCCATGAGGACCCGCAGGTGCTGCACTACGGCCGCCCCGGCACGCTCGAGTTGCTGGTGCCGGGCATGGTGTTCACCATCGAGCCGATGGTCAACGCCGGGCGCCGCGAAATCCGCGAGGCCGGCGACGGCTGGACCATCGTCACGCGTGACCGTTCGCTGTCGGCGCAGTGGGAGCACACCGTGCTCGTCACCGAAACGGGCTACGAAGTGCTGACGCTGTCGGCCGGCAGCCCCGAGGTGCCGCAGTTCGTGCGCGAAGCCGCGACGGCCTGATCGCCCGCACCGCGTCCCCCATGACGCCGACCCGACCGCCAGCCGCGAGTGGCGGCCCTGCCCCGCTCAAGACACCCCGCGTCGATGGCCCGTCGATCGGCGAGATGCGGCTGGCGTTCCGTGCCGGCAAGGAAGCGCTGATCCAGCACTTCGAGGCCGGCCGGCCCACCGCACAGTCGGCGGCGCGGCTGATGCGCGGCCTGTCGCGCCACGCCGACCTCACCTTGTCGCGGCTGTGGTCGCGCCTGGGCATGCCCACCGATGCGGCCTTGCTGGCGGTGGGCGGCTACGGCCGCAGCGAGTTGTTCCCGCACTCCGATGTGGACGTGCTGGTGCTGCAACCCTCGCCGACATTCGGTGACCCCGAGATGCAAGAGCGCATCAGCCTGGCGATCGAGGCGTTCATCACTGCGTGCTGGGACATCGGCCTGGAAATCGGCTCGAGCGTGCGCACCATCGAGGAATGCGTCATCGAGGCCGAGCGCGACGTGACGGTGCAGACCGCCTTGCTTGAAGCGCGCCGCGTGTGCGGATCGCGGCGCGGCTTCAATGTGTTTCGGCGCACCCAGGCTCAGGCCATGAACCCGCGCACCTTCTTGCGCGCCAAGAAGCTCGAGATGCGCCAGCGGCATCAGAAATTCGAGGACACGCCGTACTCGCTGGAGCCCAACTGCAAGGAAAGCCCCGGCGGTCTGCGCGACCTGCACGTGATCCGCTGGGTGGCGCGGGCGGCGGGCCTGGGACGCGCCTGGGGCGAACTCGCCGCCAGCGGTCTGGCCACCCCGTTCGAGCTGAAGCAGCTGCAGCGCAATGAAGGCCTGCTCAAGCTGATTCGCACCCAGTTGCACCTGGTGGCGGGCCGCCGCGAAGACCGTCTGGTGTTCGACCTGCAAGCCGCCATCGCCGAACGCTTCGGCTACGTCTCGCAGCAAGGGCAGCAGGCGTCCGAAGTGCTGATGAAGAACTACTACTGGGCGGCCAAGGCGGTGGTGCAGCTCAACCAGATCCTGATGCTCAACATCGAAGAGCGCATCAGCGGGCTGCAAAACGCACCCATGCGCCCGATCAACGATTACTTCCTGGAGCGCGACGGCACGCTCGAAGTCACCAGCGATGACCTGTACCGCAAGCATCCGGACGCGATCTTGCAAACCTTTCTGGCTTACCAGACCGAAGGCGGGCCCAAGGCGCTGTCGGCGCGCACGCTGCGTGCGCTGTACAACTCGCGCGACCTGATGAACGCGCAGTTCCGCGGCGACCCGGCCAACCGCGAAGCCTTCATGGGCATCCTCAAGGCGCCCATCGGCGACACCATGGCCTTGCGCCTGATGAACGAGACCAGCGTGCTGGGTCGCTACCTGTGGGTGTTCCGGCGCATCGTCGGGCAGATGCAGCACGACTTGTTTCACGTCTACACCGTGGACCAGCACATCCTCATGGTGGTGCGCAACGTGCGGCGCTTCTTTGCGCCCGAACACGCCCACGAGTACCCGTTTTGCTCGCAGCTCGCGATGCAATGGGACAAGCCTCACGTGCTTTACATGGCCGCGCTGTTCCATGACGTGGCCAAGGGGCGCGGCGGAGACCACTCCGATCTGGGTGCGGTCGAGGCTCGGCGCTTTTGCCGCGAGCACGGCGTGGAGCGCGACGACGCGCTGCTGGTCGAATTCCTGGTCAAAGCGCACCTGACGATGTCGCGCGTGGCGCAAAAGGAAGACCTGAGCGACCCCGAGGTGATCAAGTCATTCGCGCAGATGGTGGGCAGCGAACGCCACTTGACCGCGCTGTACCTGCTCACGGTGGCCGACATCCGCGGCACCAGCCCGAAGGTCTGGAACGCCTGGAAGGGCAAGCTGCTCGAAGACCTGTACCGCGCCACGCTGCGCGCGCTCGGCGGCGCACAGCCTCAGCTCGATGCCGAAATCGACGCCCGCAAGCAAGAAGCCCGGCACATGCTGAGCCTCGCGCTGCAGCCGCTGGGCGTCGAAACGCCCTTGTGGAAGACGCTCGAGATCAGCTACTTTGCCCGCCACGATGCCGGCGAGATCGCCTGGCACGCACGCACACTGCACCCGCACGTGGCGGCTGTGGTGCCGGTGGTCAAGGCCCGCGTGTCGCCCGTCGGCGAGGGCTTGCAGGTGGCGGTCTTCGTGCGCGACCGCCCGGACCTGTTCGCACGCATCTGCGGCTACTTCGATTCGGCCGGCTTCAACATCCTGGACGCGAAAGTGCACACCACGCGCGCCGGCTACGCGCTCGACACCTTCCAGGTCACCAACCCGCTGCTCGAGTACTCGCGCGACGGCGCGCCGGCCGGTCAGTACCGCGACTTCATCTCGCTGGTCGAGACCGACCTCGTGCTGGCGCTGGCCTTCGAGGGTGCCCTGCCCGAGCCCAGCCGCGGGCGGATGTCGCGCCGCGTCAAGTCGTTCCCGGTCTCGCCGCGCGTCACCCTCACGCCCGATGACCGCGCACAGCACTGGCTGCTCGGCGTGTCGGCGAGTGACCGCTCGGGGCTGCTCTACGCCATCGCACGGGTGCTGGCGCGCCATCAGATCAACTTGCAGCTCGCCAAGATCAGCACGCTGGGCGAGCGCGTCGAAGACACCTTCCTGATCGACGGCGCCGCGCTGTCGCACAACCGCACCCAGATCGCCATCGAGACCGAACTGCTCGATGCGATTGCCGCCTGAACGCACACACCATGTCCCCTGCCCGCATGAGCCCACTTCCGCGCCCGGCCTGACCCGATGGCACTGACACCCATCGATGCAGCCACCTGCCTGGCGCAACTCGACCGCTACGACGCCATCATCGACGCGCGTTCCGAAGGCGAGTTCGCGCTCGACCACCTGCCCGGTGCGCTCAACTGGCCCAGCCTCAACAACGCAGAGCGCGCGCTGGTGGGCACCGAATACAAGCAGATCTCACCGTTCGTGGCGCGCAAGCGCGGTGCGGCCCTGGTGGCACGCAACATCGCCGCGCACATCGAGCGCGACGTGCTCGACAAGCCCAAGGACTGGCAGCCGCTGATCTACTGCTGGCGCGGCGGCCAGCGCAGCGGCTCGCTGTCGTTGGTGCTCAGCCAGATCGGCTTTCGGGTGCAGGTGATCGAAGGCGGCTACCAGGCCTACCGTCGCGCGGTGATGGCCGATCTCGAGAAACTTCCCGAGGGCCTGCGCCTGCGGGTGCTGTGCGGCAAGACCGGGTCGGGCAAGAGCCGGCTGCTCGCGGCACTGCAGTCACAAGGCGCACAGGTGCTCGACCTCGAAGGCATCGCCAACCACCGTGGCTCGGTGCTGGGGCTGGTGCCTGGCCAGCCGCAGCCCACGCAAAAACGCTTCGACAGCGTGCTGTGGGACACGCTGCGGCACCTGGATCCCGAACAGCCGGTGTGGGTGGAAAGCGAAAGCCGCAAGGTCGGCGAGCTGCGCGTGCCCGAGCAGTTGATCCACCACATGCGCGCATCGCCATGCGTGCGCGTCGAGTTGTCGGTGGCCGCGCGTGTGCGCTTGCTGATGGAGGACTACGACTTCTTCGTCAACGATGTGCCGGCGTTTTGCGAGCGGCTCAATGCGCTGCGCGCGCTGCGCGGCAACGAGGTCATCAACGATTGGCAAGCCGCGGCCCACTCGGGACACATCGAAGGCGTGGTCGAGCAGCTGCTGACCACCCACTACGACCCGGTGTACCTGCAGTCGATGCAGCGCAACTTTGCGGATTTTCCGAACGCCACGCTGGTGGAGCCGGGGAATGGCGACCACGCCACCTTGCAAGAGGTGGCGCGCTCGCTGCTGGCGTCAGCCGAAGGCGGCTGACACCACCTCAGCCCATGTGCAAGCCGCCGTTGACCGAGAAGTCAGCGCCGGTGGCAAAGCCCGATTCGTCGGAGGCGACCCACGACACCATCGAGGCGATGTCGTCGGGCGTGCCCAGCCGCTTGACCGGGATGCCGGCAATGATCTTGTCGAGCACGTCCTGGCGGATGGCCTTGACCATCTCGGTGGCGATGTAGCCGGGGCTCACGGTGTTGACGGTGACGCCCTTGTTGGCCACTTCCTGCGCCAGCGCCATCGTGAAACCGTGCATCCCGGCCTTGGCGGCCGAGTAGTTGGTCTGGCCGAACTGGCCCTTTTCGCCGTTGACCGAGCTGATGTTGATGATGCGGCCCCAGCCCTTTTCGAGCATGTCCTCGATGACCTGCTTGGTCACGTTGAACAAGCTGGTGAGGTTGGTCTCGATCACCGCATCCCAGTCGGCGCGGCTCATCTTGCGGAACATGCCGTCGCGGGTGATGCCGGCGTTGTTGACCAGCACGTCGATCGGACCGTGTTCGGCCCTGGTTTTTTCGAAGGCGGCGCAGGTGGAATCCCAGTCGCCGACATTGCCGACCGAGGCGTAGAAGGTGTAGCCCAGAGCGCTTTGCTCGTCGAGCCACTTGGTGAAGTCGCGGCTCGGGCCGCAACCAGCGATCACGACGAAGCCATCGCGGTGCAGGCGCTGGCACATGGTGGTGCCGATGCCGCCCATGCCCCCGGTCACGTAGGCAACTTTCTTGCTCATGGATGTCTCCTGTGTTTCAAGGGGCCGGCGACCCGGCCCGTGGTGTTCAGCGTTCAACCGTCAGAGCAATCCCCATGCCGCCCCCGATGCACAGGCTGGCCAGACCCTTCTTCGCCTGGCGTTTTTGCATTTCGTGCAGGAGCGTGACCAGCACACGGCAGCCAGACGCCCCGATAGGGTGCCCGATCGCGATGGCGCCGCCATTGACATTTACCTTGCTGGTGTCCCAACCCATTTCCTGATGGACGGCGCACGACTGGGCGGCAAACGCCTCGTTGATTTCCATCAAATCGAGGTCGGCGGCGTTCCAGCCCGCACGGGCCAGCGCGCGCTGCGAAGCCATGACCGGGCCCATGCCCATGATCGCCGGATCGAGGCCCGAGCTGGCGTAGCTGGCGATGCGCGCCAGCGGCGTCAGGCCCAGTGCCGAAGCGCGCGAGGCGCTCATCAGCACCACGGCGGCCGCACCGTCATTGATGCCCGAGGCGTTGCCGGCGGTCACGCTGCCGGCCTTGTCGAAGGCCGGACGCAAACCCGCCAGCCCCTCGGCGGATGACTTCTGGTTAACGAACTCATCGGTGGCGAAGATCAGCGGATCGCCCTTGCGCTGCGGAATGCTCACGCCAACGATCTCGTCGTTGAAGCGGCCGGCTTGCTGCGCGGCGATGGCCTTGAGTTGCGACGCCAGCGCGAAGGCGTCCTGCGCCTCGCGCGAGATGCCGAACTGCTTGGCGATGTTCTCGGCCGTGACGCCCATGTGATACAGGTTGAAGGCATCGGTCAGGCCGTCCGACAGCATGGTGTCTTGCAGCTTCCACTCGCCCATGCGCACGCCATCGCGCGAACCCGGCAGCACGTGCGGGGCGGAGCTCATGTTTTCCTGACCGCCGGCCACCACGATCTCGGCATCGCCGTCACGGATGGCTTGCACCCCGAGCACCACCGACTTCAAGCCCGATCCGCACAGCTTGTTGATGGTCATCGACGGCACGGTGTTGGGCAGGCCGGCGCCCATGGCGGCCTGCCGGGCCGGGTTCTGGCCGGTGCCGGCTTGCAGCACCTGGCCCATGATGACTTCGCTGACGCGGTCCCCGCTCAGGCCGGCGCGCCGGAGCACCTCGGCGATCACGGTCGAACCCAGCGCCGAAGCGGGGATCTTGGCGAGGCTGCCGCCGAACTTGCCCACGCCCGTGCGGGCAGCCGAAACGATGACGATGTCTGTGCTCATGAAATCTCCTGGAAAGTCGAGTGAATAACGGGGTAAGTCTGGTCTGGCGAAGTTGGTGGAACCGCCCCTGACGAACACAGCGCCAGGGGATGGAACCTGAAATCAGGCCTTTTGGCGAACGTAGCGGCCAGGGGCTGCCTCGATCACCGGGTGCTGGCGGCTGCCCGGCGTCTGGGGCGCTGCAATGTGGCGGCCGGCCTGCGCTGCAAGCCAGGCAGACCAGTCGGTCCACCAGCTGCCCGGGTGTTCCTCGGCATTGTCCAGCCAGACGGTGGGGTCCGCTGGCACGGCTGCGGTGCCGCCGGTCCAGTAGCTGCGCTTGTTCTTGGACGGCGGGTTGATGACCCCGGCGATGTGCCCGGACGCTCCGAGCACGAAGCGCACCTTGCGTCGGGAGCCTGTGAGCACTTGCGTGTTGCGGTAGGCCGCCTCCCACGGGACGATGTGATCCTCGCGCGAGCCGAACACGTAGACCGGCGCGTCGATCATGGACAAGTCGACCGGCTCGCCACTGACGCTGACGCCACCAGGCTTCATCAGGTTGTTCTCGAGGTAGGTCTGGCGCAGGTACCAGCAGAACATCGGCCCGGGCAGGTTGGTGCTGTCGCTGTTCCAGTACAGCAGATCGAACGCGGGCGGGGCTTCGCCCTTGAGGTAGTTGCCCACCACGTAGTTCCACACCAGATCGTTGGGGCGCAAGGCGCTGAAGGTGCTGGCGAGTTCCTTGCCTTTGAGCAAGCCGCCGCCATTCGGGCTGTCGGGGCCGATGGTGACCTCGCGCATTTGCACCATCGCCTCGTCGATGAAGACATCGAGGATGCCGGTGTCGCTGAAATCGAGCAGCGTGGTCAGCAAGGTGACGCTGGCCGCGGGCTTTTCGCCGCGCCCGGCGAGCACCGCCAGCGCCGTGGACAGCAAGGTGCCGCCGACGCAAAAACCCAGCGTGTTGATCTTGTCGACGCCGCTGATGTCGCGCACCACGTCGATCGCGCGAATGACGGCGTCTTCGATGTACTGGTCCCAGGTCACCTTCGACAGGCTGTCGTCGGGGTTGCGCCAGCTGACGACAAACACGCGATGACCCTGCGCCACCGTGTGCCGGATCAGCGAGTTGTCGGGCTGCAGATCGAGGATGTAGTACTTGTTGATGCAAGGCGGCACGAACAGCATCGGACGCTCGTGCACCTTGGGCGTGAGCGGCTTGAATTCGAGCAACTGGAAGAGCTCGTTTTCGAACACCACCGCGCCTTCGGAGGTGGCGACGTTGCGGCCCACCTCGAACAGCGTTTCGTCGGTCTGCGAGACATGCCCTTGCTGAACGTCGTGCCAGAAGTGCTGCAGCCCCTGGGTGAGGCTCTCGCCGTTGGTCTCGAGCGCCTTGCGCTGCGCCTCGGGGTTGAGCGCCAGATAGTTGCTGGGCGCCGCAGCATCAACCCACTGCTGCACCGCAAAGCGGATGCGCTGGCGGGTCTTTTCATCGCCCTGAACCTGATCGGCCAAGCCCATCAGGGTGCGCGCGTTGAGCAGATACAACTGGGCCGTGAACTCGTTGGCGGGGCTGGACACCCAGTCGGGAGCGGCAAAGCGCCGGTCCTTCAGTGCCGCCTTGGCAACGCCTGGCTGGCCTGGCTGGCTTGGCTGCGCCGGGACGGCGGTGTGCAGCGCCTGATTCCACAGCGCGGTGGCCTGCTCCACGTAGTCCAGCTGCATTTGCGCGACGGACGGAAACGGCAGGCTCAGGCCGCCGAGCGACTTCAACGACTGGGCGGCCATTTCACCGAAGGCCTTGGCGGCCGCTTCGCTGTCGAGGTGCGAAGCAGCACCGTGCGAGGGGCTGGATTTGGTGTTCAAGGGTGTGTTCCTTCTGGAGTCGCGCTCGAGGATGTGGCGTCTTGCGGCGAGGCTGGCAAACCCGCTGCGGGCTTGGACGCCGCTGGCGCAGGCCGGAGAATACAGACTGAAGGTTTCTCAACTCTGACAGGCAACACGATGTACCTGGTGGCGATTGCGTGGATGTATGTGGTCGTGATGATGGCCATTGTCGAAGCCGGCAGCCCCAACGGCACGGTCATCGGCGCCGTGTTCACCTTCTTGCTTTACGGCGCGCTGCCTTTGAGCATCGTGCTGTATGTCATGCGCAGCCCGTCTCGCAAACGCGCGCGGCTCGCCGCCGAGGCGCTCGCCACGCCGGTCTCGTCAGCCACGCAGCCAGATGGCAGCGACCATGCGACCGGTGAGGCGGTCACGGCGGAACGAAAAGAACCGTGAGGCGTCCTCGACGGTGCACCAGGTGCCCCCGCTGATCGAGACCACCCCGGCGGCAACCAGCCGGTCGCGCGCCAGCATCGGCAAATCGGCCAGCCACTGACCGCGGCCAAGCGGAGCAAACCGCACCGCAGACGCGCCGGCCTGACGATCGGCCGCCTTCTGATCGTGGCCAAAGGCCCGCCGCACGTCGTCGCCCACCTCGAATTGGCGGGCCCCGATGCACGGCCCCAGCCAGACCTCGACCGCATCGGGTGCGCAGCCGGTGGCCTCGCACAGTGCAACCAGCGTCGCCTCGAGCACCCCGGCGGCCAGCCCGCGCCAGCCCGCATGGGCCGCAGCCACCCCGCCGGGCGCGGCCAGCAGCACCGGCAGGCAATCGGCCACCTGCACCGCGCAGGCGATGCCACGCTCGGTGGTGAGGCTGGCGTCGGCTTCGATGGGCGATGCGGCGGCCTGCGCATCGCGCTGGCTCAAGCGCACCACCCGGCAGCCATGAACCTGGTTGAGGTACACCGGCGGCACGCCGATCGCTCCCGCCAGCAGCGCCTGGTTGCACAGCACCGCCGACGGCCCGTCGCCCAGACCGTCGCGCACATTCATGCTGTCGAACGGTGCGGCACTGAAGCCGCCGAGCCGGGTGGTCATCACCGCATCGACACCGGGGACGCTGAAAGCTGGCCGCAGCCAGTCGGGGTGAAATGCACTCATGGTGGGGGCAGCGCCAGCGCCGCATCGAGGCCCCGACGGGGCTGGGGGAAAGGCCGTCGATGATGCCACGCACCCACGTGAAACCAGGCTTCGCGAGCGGTGCCGCCGCTACACTGAACCGCATGCATCCAACGCGCACTTACCGGCATTGCCGAGCCTGTGGCGGCGCAACCGAATACAGGGTTCCCGCCGACGACAACCGCCACCGTGCGGTGTGCTCGCTGTGCACCACGATCCACTACGAAAACCCGCTGAACGTGGTCGGCACGGTGCCTGTCTGGGGCGATCAGGTGCTGCTGTGCCGGCGCAACATCGAACCTCGGCATGGGTTCTGGACGCTGCCGGCAGGCTTCATGGAGATGGGCGAAACCCTGGCCCAGGGCGCCATCCGGGAAACCATCGAAGAAGCGGGGGCGAACTTCGAGTTGAAGTCGCTGTTCAGCCTGCTCAACGTGGTGCGCGCCGGCCAGGTGCATGCGTTCTACATCGCCGAGCTGTCCGACACCGAGTTCGCGCCGGGGCCCGAAACCATCGAGGCGCAGCTGTTCCACGAGCATGAGGTGCCATGGGACGAACTGGCCTTCCGCACGGTGCACGAGACGCTCAAACGGTACTTCGAGGATCGACGCCAGGGTCAACTCGGCTTTCACTGTGCCGATATCGAGTGAACCGGCACTCGGCAAAGTTCCCGAATCCGTTCGTGCGCCGTCCGAGTTGAGCCCGTCGCCCAGCGACGCCCCACATTCCAGCGGCATGTTGCAACGTCTTCGTGAAGACCTGATCCACCCCGACCCGCTGCTTGACTGTCTGGTCGAGATCTGCCGTTTGCACGGCCACGCGACCACGCGGGCGGCGCTGTCGGCGGGTTTGCCCATAGGCACCGCCACCCGGGGCTGCCTGCCGCTCGACCTGGCCGAACGGGCCGCGGCACGCGCCGGCATGGTGGCCCGCTTGCAGCGGCTGGCGCTGGCCGATGTGGACGCCGCCACCTTGCCGGTGGTCCTGGTCCTGCACGACAACCAGGCTTGCGTGCTGCTCGGCTGGGACGGCGACACGGCTCGCGTGCTGCTGCCCGAAACCGCGCAGGGGCAAGTGCTGCTGGCACGCGCCGATCTCGAGGCGCGCCACAGCGGCTTGGTGCTGTTCGTGCGGCCGCACTTTCGCTTCGGCGGTGCGCGGCCCGCCGCCGCGAAGGCCGAGGCAGCGCCGGGACACTGGTTCTGGAGCGCCCTGCTCGCGCAGCGCTTCGTTTACCGCGACGTGCTGTGGGCTGCGCTGCTGATCAACCTTTTTGCTCTGGTTTTCCCGATGTTCGCCATGAACGTCTACGACCGGGTGGTGCCCAACCATGCCATCGAGACGCTGTGGGCGCTCGCGATCGGCGTGCTGCTGGTGCTGGGCGCCGACCTGTTCATGCGCCTGCTGCGCAGCCACTTCGTCGACGAGGCCAGCGCGCGCGTCGACGTGGCGCTGTCGGCCACCCTGATGGAAAAGGTGCTGGGCTTGCGCCTTGATCATCGGCCCGAATCGGTGGGCGCGTTCGCGCAGAACCTGCGCGGTTTCGAGCAGGTGCGCGACTTCATCGCCTCGAGCACGGTCGCCGCGCTGATCGACCTGCCCTTCGCTGTGCTGTTCATCGGCGTGCTGGCGTGGATCTCGCCGTGGCTGGTGGTGCCGGTGGTGCTGGCGTTCGCGATCATTCTGGTGATGGGTTATTTGCTGCAGCACCGGCTGCACGCGCTGGCCGAAACCACCTACCAGACCGGTGCGCAACGCAACGCCATCCTCATCGAGAGCCTGTCGGCCATCGAGACCATCAAGTCACAAGGCGCCGAAAGCGTGATCCAGTCGAAGTGGGAACGCGCCAACCTGTTTCTGGCCAGCACCCACGTGAAGATGCGCGGCCTGTCGTCCGGCGCGATGTACGCCACGAGCACGCTCACGCAGCTGGTGTCGGTGGCCATGATCCTGATCGGCGTCTACCTGATCACCAAGGGCGAGCTGACGATGGGCGCGCTGATCGCCGCGAACATGCTGTCGGGCCGCGCGCTGGCGCCTGCCGGTCAGATCGTGGGCCTGCTGATGCAGTACCAAGGCGCGCGCACCGCGCTCGACTCGCTCAACCAGATCATGAGCCAGCCGGTCGAGCGCCCGGCCCATGAGGTGTTCATCCACCGCCCGCAACTGCGCGGTGACATCGAGTTCCGCAACGTGCGCTTCACTTACCCGAACCGCACCGATTCGGCCCTGGACGGCATCAGCTTCAAGATCACGGCTGGCGAGCGCGTGGCCCTGATCGGGCGCGTCGGTTCAGGCAAGAGCACCATCCAGCGGCTCATCATGGGCTTGTATCAACCCACCGAAGGTGCGGTGCTGCTCGACGGCATCGACATCCGGCAGATCGATCCGGCCGATGTGCGGCGCAACCTGGGCTGCGTGTCGCAAGACGTGACCTTGTTCCAGGGTTCGCTGCGCGAGAACATCACTTTCGGCCTGCCCTACGCCGATGACGCTGCCGTGGTGGCTTGCGCTGAGGTGGCCGGCTTGACCGAATTCATCAACCGCCACCCGCGCGGTTTCGACATGCCGGTGGGTGAGCGCGGTGAGTCGCTGTCGGGCGGGCAGCGTCAGGGCGTGGGGCTGGCTCGGGCGGTGCTGCACAACGCACCGCTGCTGCTGCTCGACGAGCCCACCAGCGCCATGGACTTTTCCACCGAATCGCAGATCACCACACGCGTGACCGCCTTTGCCGCCGACAAAACGGTGGTGCTGGTGACGCACCGCACCTCGATGCTGGCCATGGCCACGCGGGTGATCGTCATCGACGGCGGCAAGGTGGTGGCCGATGGACCGCGTGATCGCATCATGGAAGCGCTCGCCAGCGGACGCATCGCGAAGGCCGCATGAAATCCCTCGTCAAGAAGCTCCTTGCGCGTGTCGGCCAGATCGACACCGCAGACAACGCCGCCGGCTTTGGTGGTTTCGAACAGCAAGCCGACGTGGTGATGTCGCGCGCGCTCACGCAGCGTGCCCAACTCATCGTGCGCGCTGCGCTGGTGGTCGTGCTGGTGCTGGTGCTGTGGGCGTGCTTTGCGCAGATCGAGGAAGTCACCCGTGGCAACGGCCGGGTGATCCCGTCGAAGCAACTGCAAGTGGTGCAGTCGCTGGACGGCGGGGTGGTCTCGGAAATCCTGGTCTCTGAAGGCGAGGTGGTCGAGGCCGGCCAGTTGCTGCTGAAAATCGATGAAACGCGTGCCACTTCGGGCGTGCGCGAGAGCGCGGCGCAGGGCTTTTCGCTGCGCGCGCGCCAAGCCCGGCTGCGTGCGCTGGCTGAAGGCGCGCCCTTCCAGCCGCCCGCCAGCACCAACGCCCAGGAAGCGCACATCCTCGACGAGGAACGCATGCTCTACGAGACGCGCCGCTCCGAGCTCGGCACGATGATCGCCATCAACCAGCAGCAACTGCAGCAGCGGCAGCAAGAACTCGCCGAAATGCGCTCGCGCAAGTCGTCCGCCGAGCGCGGCTTGGATCTGGGCCAGCAAGAACTGGCCAAAACCCGTCCGCTGCTGGCCGGCGGTGCGGTCTCTGAAGTCGACATCCTGCGGCTCGAGCGCGAGGTGTCGCGCAGCCGCGGCGATATCGAGCAGGCCACCGCCCAGATCGCGCGCGTGCAGGCGTCGATCGGTGAGGCGCAACGCAAGATCCAGGAAACGGAACTGGCCTTCCGCAACGAGGCCCGCCGCGACATGGCCGAGGTGATGGGCAAGCTCAACGCGCTCAATGAAGGTGCCGTGGCACTGGCCGACAGGGTCGACAAGTCGCAAGTCAGAAGCCCGGTGCGCGGTCGCGTGCAGCGTCTGCTGGCCAACACGGTGGGCGGCGTGGTGCAGCCAGGCAAGGACCTCGTCGAGGTGGTGCCGCTCGACGACCAGCTGATCCTGGAAGCCAAGGTGCAGCCGCGCGACATCGCCTTCATCCACCCGAACCAGGAAGCGACCGTCAAGTTCACCGCCTACGACTTCTCGATCTACGGCGGCCTGGCCGCCAAGGTGGAGAACATCAGCCCCGACACCGTGGTTGATGAAAAAGGCAACGCCTTCTATCTGGTGCGGGTGCGCACCACGCAATCCAGCTTCAGCGACAAGCTGCCGGTCATCCCCGGCATGACCGCTGAAGTCGACATCCTGACCGGACACAAGTCCGTCATGTCCTACCTGCTCAAGCCGGTGCTCAAGGCACGGGCCTACGCGCTGCGCGAACGCTGACAGCGGCGGCAAAGACGCGCATCGGCGGCCGACACCCAGCCGGCACCAAGGGTTCGTACCGAGCCCTCCCCGACTTCCTTATCTGCGTGCATCGGCCATTTGTGGTGATTTTCATCACGAAAACGACACCATTTCGACCCCCTAACGCACAGGGTGACTGGCTATCCTCCAACAGCCATCCGGCTTGAAATCCTGTCAATTCCGCGCCCGTGGGCCGCGGCTCATCAAGGCGTCCTGACCATGCCCACACTTTCACAAGCATTCGGACGAGTCACCGCCATCTGGGGCAGCGCGCTCATCAAGGACGCCAGCGGCAAGATGCGCCCCCTCAAGGTCGACGATGTCGTCAAGCACGGCGACGTGATCCTGACCACGCAAGATGGCTATGTGCGCATCCAGAACATGGACGCCCCGGTGACGGCCGCCATCGCAAAGCCTGCTGCGGACACCGATGTCGACCGCGTGATCACGGGGTTGAATCAGGACGAGATCGACATCGCCCCAGGCGCTGGCCTGAGGGGTGGCGACGGCGGCGAGTTCCTGCCGGGGCTTCGAGTCGATCGCATTTCGGAGTCGGTGACGCCGGGGCTGCGCCTCGGCTCAGAGCAAGACAACGAGAGGTCTGACGAAATCACCTCTCCCACCGGCCTCGCGCTCACCAGCCCCAACACCACGACAGCCGGCAGCAACGTCGCGCCGACAGCCGACCCGGACACTGTCTCTGGCGATGAGGACGCCACGCTGCCCGTGGCGCTGCGGGGCTCGGACACGGACGGATCCGTGGTGAGCGTCACCGTCACCTCCATCCCGCCGGGCAGCACCTTGTTGCTGGCCGATGGCACCACCGAGGTGCAGGCCGGGCAGACGCTGACCCCGCAGCAGGCCGTCAGCCTGGTGCTTCGCCCGGCGGCCGATTTCAACGGCGAGACTGGCATCACCTTCTTCGTGACGGACAACGAGGGGCTCGACTCGGAGCCTGCGATCGTCACGATCAATGTGATCCCGGTCAACGATGCACCCACGATCGTGGTCACGGCCAACGACTTTGTCGAAAACTCCGCCGCCGCTGGCGACGTGGCCGCCACCTGGGTCGCCGCTGACGAAGAAGACGGCGTGCCCACCGACGTTCAGTTCACCGTGGGCAGCAACGCGGCGGGCTGCTACGCGATCGTCGACGCCCAGGTCGTGTTGACCAGCGCCGGTGCGGCGCACGTCAACGCCGGTGGTGCGCTGCCGACCATCGCGCTCACGGTCACCGATCTCGGTGGTCTGAGCGGCACGGGCAGCGACACGCCTGCGGTCACGATCTTCAGCGACCCGCCGACGACCACGCTTCTCGACAACCCCCTCGGCCTGAGCGTCGAGTACTACGGCTACAACGACGTCAACCCGGGCGTCGACAACACCAACCGTCAGCACAGCGACGACGGCAAGTTCGGCAACCTCGACAGCGTCGCGGACGTCACATCGCTCATCAACGCACGCAATGCAGCCTTTGGCGGCATCGATGTCGTGGGCTCCACCGTCGCCACGAAGGACGGCGCGACCGACGCGCGGTTCACCGCCACGACGTTGGATTACGGCCGCATCAATGCGGTGACCAAGTCCCTGGGGACCAATCCCGATGTGCTGCCTGGCGGACCGTCGATCTCGATCACGCGGAACAACAGCGAGTTGTTCAGGTTCATCAACAAGACGCCCAACATCTCCCCCGTGGTGGTGCGGGTGACGCAAGGCACTGGGGACGATGACCACCTGGGTTCGGGCCCGACCAGCGGCCTGGGCAAGACCAGCGATGCGGCGATTCGGTTCACCGGACAGGCCTACCTCAACGCCGGGCTGTACGACATCCGCGTCACGGCCGACGATGGCTTCCGGCTGCGGCTCGACGACCAGACCGTGGCAGTCTTCGATGGGATTCAAACGGCCACCACGCGGGTCTACTCGGGCGTGGCCATCGAAGGCGGCCTGACGCCGCTCGAGTTGCTTTACTGGGAGGAAGGCGGCAGCGCGCTGCTGCGCGTGGAGTTCAAGCTCAGCGGCGGTGCCGACAGCACCTACAAGGTGCTGGGATCGAGCACTTTGCCGCTGTACAGCGATGCGAACGCCCCCGTGCTGTCGGAATTGCAGGACATCGTGGCCGGCGCGAAAGCGGGCACGTATGCGGTGCGCACCGGCTCCTTGCTTGAAGGCGGCGCGGGCGACGACCACCTGAGCGGCGGCGATGCCCGTGATCACCTGATCGGCGGCGAGGGCCGCGACACGCTCGCCGGCGGTGCCGGGGCCGATGTGATCGAAGGCGGCAAGGGCGATGACCCATTGGCAGGCGGCTTCGGACACGATGTGTTCCGCTGGTCGCTGGGAGATGGCGGCAGCAGCGCGACCCCAGCACACGACGTGATCAGCGACTTTGACAACACCAGCCATGCTGGCGATGTGCTGGACTTGCGCGACCTGCTGCTTGGCGAGTCGCATGCGGCCAACACCACGGCCTTCGCGAGCCCCATCGGCTCGGCCAACGCCCTGACGATCACGGCAGACAAAGGCAACCTCGCCAACTACCTGCACTTCTCAACAGATATCGACGACAACACCATGATCGAAATCAGTTCGGCGGGTGGCTTCGCGGCGGGGGCTTACAACCCCGCCGCAGTGGATCAGGTGATCACGCTCAGCGGCGTCAATCTGATGGGCAGCTTCAGCACCGATCAAGACGTCATCAAGGACTTGCTGCAGCGAGGCAAACTGATCGCCGACTGACGGGGGCTTGGGTCACCCCCCGGCAGCGACCTCCAGCGAGCTGATCCACGGCCCGGTGGCGCCGTCGATGCCGCACTCCCACAGCCGAACGGCGTCGACCTCATCGGTCACGCCCTCGGCGTAGACCTGGATCGACATGCCGTGCAGCAGCGTGACGGTGCTGCGAACGTACAGGGCACGCTGCTCGTCACGGCCCACGCCGGACACCATCGATGCGTCGAGTTTCAGGTAGTCGAAGCCGGCCTCGAACAGGCGGGGAATCTGCCCGAGCCGCTCGCCGGCATGGTCGATGCCGAATCGCACACCGGTGGGCCGCAGTTGGCGACCGAGTTCTTGCAACAGATCGAAATGCTCGACGGCCGCCGTCTCGGCCATCTCGAGCCAGATGAGCCGTGCGGTTTGCGGCGCGGTCCACAGCAGCGCGCGCAAACGGGCAGCGAAGCCGCTGTCGGTCAGCGACGCCGACGAGAGGTTGACGCAACGCGCCTGGCCATCGTGCCCTGAGGCCTTGAGCGCCAGCGCCAGGGCGCACTCATCGATGTCGCTGGTCAGACGGCTGCGCACGGCCAGGGGCAGCCAGCGCGCGGCGGGCTCGAACGGGCCCTCTGGATCGAGCTGCAGGCGCAGCGGGCACTCCAGGTGCACCACTTGCCGTCGGTCGTTGAGCACCCTGAATTCCATCAGCTGCAGACATTGCCCGTCGAGCGCATGCCGGATGCGCTGGCGCCAGGCGCCCTCGCCCAGCACGGCCAGCGAACCCAGCGGGCCGCTGCCCATCTCGACGGCAAAAGCACCCCTGAGTTCCGCGCGCGCGAGTGCCGTGTCAGCCGTGGCCATCACCTGACCGGGCGGCAGATCGCGGTCGATTTCCACCGCGCCGATGCACACCGCCGCATGGGCACCGAAGGTTGGCAACACCAGCTGCAACGCTTCGGCCAGGGCCAGGGCAGTTTCATGGGCCACCCCTGCAGCGGGCAGGCACAGCGCGAAATCAGACCCATTGAGACGACCCAGGAAGCATCCCCGGACCTGATCTGCGTAGGGCCGCAGCGACTGCGCCATCGTCAGCAGCAAACGGTCCACCGCCGCGTGGCCGAGCTGGCGGTTCAGGCCGCCGAGGTCCATCACGCGCAGCAGCACCAAGCCCCCTTCGGCGGGGCCATCCTCGCGCTGCAGCGCGGTGGCCAACTGGATCAGGAAGTGCTTTCGGTTGGACAGGCCAGTCAAGGCATCGCCATTGGCCTGCCGGTACAAGGCATCGATCTGCTCGGCCTGCGCGCTGGAAGTCACGCGCAGCCGATCGACCAGTGAATTCATCGCGCGGGTGAGCCGCCTGAGCTCTGGCTCGCGAGGTTCCACCACCTGCAAGAACTCGCCGTGCTCCAGCGCCTTGGCCTGATCCACCGCGGTGCTCAACGAGCGGCTGATGCGGCGCACCACCAGCGTACCGGCGCCCGCAGCGATCAGTCCCACCAGCGCCATCGCCAGTGCCGAGCGCAAGCTGCTCGACCACAGGGCATCGTGGGCATACGAGACATGGCTTTGCACCACCACCTGACCGAGCGCGCGCCAGCCGTCGGACACCTGCGCGGTGCCCGGCCTCGACTCGATCGGAACCGATGAGACGAACCAGCTGGGAGCACGTGCCGCTTGCGCTTCGGCCTCGCGATCGAACACCACCTGGCCATCGGGTGCGACCAGTTGCACTCGCCGGTAGTAGCCGGTGTCGAACTGCGCCGACATCAGCAGGCCCATCAATTCGGCATCGCCCTTTTGCTGCGACAAGGCAAGCGCGAGCGAGGCGGCGTTGTCGCTGTTTTTCAAGCGCAGCTGGGTTTGCAGCAGCTCGCGCGCCGAATGGGTGACGATCAACACGCTGCCGGCAAAGGCCAGCAACACGGTGGCCAGCAGCAGCAGCCAGATTTGGCGAATCAGCGACATGGGCGCTCCTTAAGGCTGAAGTGTTGGCAATGTGGCGTCATGGCTGAAACCCTTCGGCGCGGGCCTTGGCCAGCACATCGCGCCAGCGTGAAAGGCGTGCCACCGGGTCCCCTGAATTTTGCGACCCGGTGCCTTGCCACAGGCCCTCGCCGTTGAAACTAAACACTGGGGACAGATCGGGCCGACGCGATGCCGGCCGCACCTCGGTGATGAGGTTGTCGAGAATCAACGGCTCGGCGCCGGGTTGGGCGTGGTAGGCCAGCACCATGTGGGCCTGCGTCGGGCCTTCGGGGCCGCCGAGCTGCGCACGCACGTAGACCAGCCGCAGCTTGGGGGCCGTGACGCCGCTGACCAACAAGCTGAAGTACTTGGCAATGGCGAAGTCTTCGCAATCGCCCTCGCCCTTGTCGAGCATCTCGAGCGGGCTGGCCCAGTAATCAGCCTGACCCCAGATCTCGATGTCGTCGCGAAACAGGATGCGCCGGTTGAATAACTCGTTGATGCTGTGCAAGCGCGCGATTTCATCGGCGCTGGCCGTCGTTGACAGCACCGGCAGCAGCGCCTTCAGGCCTGCCACGGCCCGCGGCCCGCGAATCTGCGCTGCCAGGCTCATGCGGTCGGCGTCCCACGCGAGCGGTGCGGTGGTCACCGCCAGCAGACAAGCCGTCAGCCCCAGACACACCAGCGCGCTCCACCGCCCCCAACGCGAACCGTGATTCGGCCGTGAGGCAGCTCGCATCAGCGAGGACGGTTCAGAAACACACTGGGTCACGGGAGCGGTACGCCAGCCGGTACGGGCGTCAGATGGAATGAGGTTTGATCACTCGTTGTCGTCCTGGCAGGCCAAAACTTGAGCTGAGCATGGGCGCTTCGCCCACTAGTGCACGCTTTGCGGCTCGCTGGTTGCGCAGTCGCTCACCCTGTGCCAATTAAACTCGCCCACCGCTGTCCAGGGTCACGTCGACAGCATGTAGACCCTTCACCGGTCCGCCGCAGTCAAACACTTCCCGAGTGAGCACCCATGCGCCTTCGCAGCCCATTGACCATCGTCGCCGTGTCCCTGCTGATGCACTCGTGGGGTGCTCAAGCACAGGCGCTTGGCGCCGCCTCAGACCCGTTGCGGCTCGCCGTGGAAAAGGCCCTGCAGTCGAACCCGGAAGTGAGCGCAAAGTTCAATGCCTATCGTGCATCGGGCGACGCGGTCGACGTGGCAAACGGCGCGCTGCGCCCCCGGGTGGATTTGAACGCCAATGTCGGCACGGATGAAAACCGAATCGCCTCGCGACGCCCGGAACCCGAATCGATGCGGCGCACCGGGCTCGGCCTGAGCCTCACCCAGCTGCTGTGGGACGGCCTGGGTTCGAAGCGCGACGTGGACCGCGCCAGCCATGACCGCCTCAGCCGATATTTCGACCTGCTCGAGATGACCGAACAGACCTCGCTGGAGGCCACCCGGGCCTTCTACGACGTGCTGCGCTTTCGTCGGCTGGTGGCCCTCGCCGAGGACAACTACGTGCAGCACCGCTACGCATCGCAGCAGATTCAGGCGCGCTTTCGCGCTGGCGTTGGTCGCGGCGTCGACTTCGAGCAGGCAAACGCCCGTCTGGCCTTGGCCGAGTCCAACCTGACCACCGAGACGGCCAATTTGCATGACGTGATGGCGCGCTACCTGCGCGTGATCGGCGAAGTGCCACCTCAGGCGCTGGGGCCACTGCCGGTGCTCCACCTCGGCTTGCCCGGCAGCGGAGCCGAGGTGCTGGACCGCGCCGTGGTGCAAAGCCCGGCCATCAGCGCCACGGTCGAATCGGTGCGCGCGGCGCGCCTGACGGCCCAGGTGCGTGAAGCGGCGTTCCAGCCCAAGGTCGAAGCTCGCGTGCGCAGCGGTTTTGGCAATAATTTCGACGGCATTCGCGACCAGCGGCGTGACAGCTCCGCCGAGCTGGTGCTGAACTGGAACCTCTACAACGGCGGCTCGGACAGTGCACGCGTGCGCCAGCAAGTCAACCTGATCAGCCAAACCGAAGACCTGCGCGACAAGACCTGCCGCGACGTGCGCCAAACCGCGGCCATCGCCTTCAACGACACCCGCAAGCTGACCGAGCAACTCGTGCTGCTCGATCGCAACACGATTGCCATCGAGAAGGCCCGTGACGCGTACCGGCAGCAGTTCGACATCGGCCAGCGCAGCCTGCTTGATCTGTTGAACTCCGAAAACGAGCTCTACACGGCGCGCCGTGCCTACGCCAACGCCGAGTACGACCGGGCACTGGCCTTCGCCCGCACCCACGCTGGCATGAGCCAGTTGACGGCACAGCTGGGCATCGCCAAGCCGACGAGCCTGGGTGACGAAAGCCAGGGCTGGTCTTTGGGTGAGGACGCTCCGCACCGCTGCCCTGCCGACGCCATCGCGCTGCCGGCGATCGATCTTGAGGCGCTTGCCAGCCGGGTGCCCCCTCTGGCTGAACCCGCAAAGCCGGCCCCCTGACATCGCGGGGCGATGGGAATGCACGCGCACTGAAGTCGCCAGCAGGCGTTAGCGCCTGACTTGCTTTTGGACAGACATGTTCACTTGCGAGGCGCACCCATGCCGCGCTCACAGGGGCACGGTCTTTCCCTCGACGGGCTCGGTGATGCGCACCCTCACCCTGGATCGATCTGATCTCGACGCACGCACGGCCCGCTTCGGGCAGCCTGCAGATGATCCCTGTCGGCGATCTGTTGTCGCCCGATCTCGCGCGCAGGCAAGCGGTGGCCGACGCCGTGGGCGCGGCGTGTGGCGATGTCGGCTCATGTACATCGTCAACCACGGCATCGCGCAGCACGCCATCGACGCGGTGCACGCAGCAGCCGATGCCTTCTATGCGCTGCCAGACAGCGTCAAGCAGCGCTGCGACATCAACCGTCTGGATGGCCACCGTGCTACGTGGCCATCGGCGGGGCGGTAGCGCTTGACCCCTGCGGCGGAGTCCAAAGCGCCGGCTCTACTTGCGCGCCGGCGGCAAGTCCGTGCAGGCGCCTTCGAAGGCTTCGGCGGCCAGGCCGATGCTTTCGCCCAGCGTGGGATGCGGGTGGATGGTCTTGCCGATGTCCACCGCGTCGGCGCCCATTTCGATGGCCAGAGCGACCTCGCCGATCATGTCGCCGGCGTGGGTGCCCACGATGCCGCCACCCAGGATGCGGCCGTGGCCATGGGCTTCGTCGCTGTCGTCGAACAGCAGCTTGGTGAAGCCTTCATCGCGCCCGTTGGCGATCGCGCGGCCCGAAGCGCTCCACGGGAACAGGCCCTTTTTCACCTTGATGCCACGCGATTTGGCGTCGTCTTCGGTGAGGCCGACCCAGGCGATTTCGGGGTCGGTGTAGGCCACGCTCGGGATCACGCGGGCATTGAAGGCCGACTGGCTCAGTTGGGCGTCGCCAAGCAGTTCGCCGGCGATGACCTCAGCGGCCACATGGGCCTCGTGCACCGCCTTGTGCGCGAGCATGGGTTGGCCAACGACGTCACCAATCGCGAAGATGTGCGGCACGTTGGTGCGCATCTGGATGTCGACGTTGATGAAGCCGCGATCGCTCACCGCCACACCGGCGCGGTCGGCCGCGATCTTCTTGCCATTGGGCACGCGGCCCACGGCTTGCAGCACCAGGTCGTAGGTCTGCTCGGGCAGCGCCGCGGGCGTGCCATCGGCCGACTCGAACTTCACCTTGATGCCTTCGGGTGTGGCCTCGGCGCTCACGGTTTTCGTCTTGAGCAAGATGTGATCGAAGCGCGGCGCGTTCATCTTTTGCCAGACCTTGACCAGATCGCGGTCGGCGCCTTGCATCAGGCTGTCCTGCATTTCGACCACGTCGAGCCGCGCACCGAGCGTGGAGTAGACCGTGCCCATCTCCAGGCCGATGATCCCGCCGCCGATGATCAGCATGCGCTTGGGTGCCTGACGCAGCTCGAGCGCCCCGGTCGAGGTGACCACGCGAGGATCGTCCTTGGGCAGGAAAGGCAGCTTCACCGCCTCGGAGCCCGCGGCGATGATGGCGCGCTTGAACTTCACGGACTGCGTCTGGCCATCGGCGCGCTCGACGTTGAGCTGGTTCGGATCAACGAACTCGCCGCGCCCTTGCAGCACCGTCACCTGGCGCATCTTCGCCATCGCCGCCAAGCCGCCGGTGAGGCGGTCGATGACCTTGTCCTTGTGCGCCTTGAGCCGCGCCAGATCGATGGTGGGCGGCGCGAACGTGATGCCCAGCGCTTCGAAGTGCGACACCTCGTCCATCACGGCGGCCACGTGCAGCAGCGCCTTCGACGGGATGCAACCGACATTCAGGCACACGCCCCCGAGCGTCGGGTAGCGCTCGACCAGCACCACCTTGAGCCCGAGGTCGGCCGCGCGAAACGCCGCCGAGTAGCCACCGGGGCCGGCGCCCAGCACCAGCACATCGCAATCCAGATCGTCTTTCATGCTCAGCGCCCGTTCACAGCAGCACCCGGCGGAAATCGCCGAGGATTTGCGCCAGGCAGGCGTTGAAGCGAGCCGCCGAAGCGCCATCGATCACCCGGTGATCCCAGCTCAGGCTGAGCGGCAGGACCAGCCGCGGCTCGAAGGCCTGGCCGTCCCACACCGGCTGCATGGCGCTCTTGCACACGCCCAGGATCGCGACTTCGGGCGCATTGATGATCGGCGTGAAATAGCGCCCGCCAATGCCGCCCAGCGAGCTGATCGAAAAGCAGCCACCGGTCATCTCGCCAGGGCTCAACTTGCCCTCGCGCGCCTTGCGGGCCAGCTCGGACATCTCCTGCGAGATCTGCAAGAGGCCCTTGCGGTCGGCGTCCTTGATCACCGGCACCATCAGGCCGTGCGGCGTGTCGGCGGCAAAGCCGATGTGGAAGTACTGCTTGAGCACCAGCTGCTCGCCCTCGAGCGAGGCATTGAAGTTGGGGAACTGCTTGAGCGCGGCCACGCAGGCCTTGATCAGGAAGGCCAGCATCGTGACCTTGATCCCGGCTTTTTCGTTCTCGCGGTTGAGCTGCAAGCGGAACGCCTCGAGCTCGGTGATGTCGGCGTCTTCGTGGTTGGTAACGTGCGGGATCACCACCCAGTTGCGGTGCAGGTTGGCGCCGCTGATCTTCTGGATGCGCGACAGGTCGCGGCGCTCAATCGGGCCGAACTTGGCGAAGTCCACCTGCGGCCACGGCAACAAGCCGGGCATGGCACCGCCAGACGCCGAGGCTGCCGCAGCGGCCGCCCGGGTGGTCACGCTGCCCGCCATCACGCGGGCAACGAAGCCGTGCAGATCTTGCTGCGTGATGCGGCCCTTGGGTCCGCTGCCGCTGACTTCGCCCAGCGGCACGCCGAGTTCGCGGGCGATCTTGCGAATCGCCGGCGAGGCATGTGGCAAGGCGGCCTTGGGCGCGGTCGGCTCATGCGCGGGGTGGGCGCCGGCGGGCTCGGCGCTCGCCGGCGGAGCAACGCTCGCCACGGCGAGCGCTGGCGCGCTGGCCGCCACGGCTGCGGGGGCGGGCGCGGGGGCGGGGGGGGGGGC
>CAIVGK010000250.1 GCA_903905475.1 uncultured Burkholderiales bacterium
CGAGCTGGGAAAAAACGTCGGCGACGATCTTCGAGAAGGCAAGCCGACGCTGCCATTGCTGATCGCCATGGAGCGCGGCACCGACGACGAGCGCACGCTGATCCGAAAGGCCATTGAAAACGGCGAGGTCGAGCAACTGGCGGAGGTCATTGCCATCGTGAGGCGCACGGGCGCCATCGACGCAACACGTGAGTCCGCTCGGGAGCAAACGATGCGAGCGCTGGAAAGCCTGGTCAGTCTCGAAGACTCAGCCTACAAGGACGCTCTGATAGAGTTGTGCAGCCGATCTCTTGAGCGTTCGGCCTGAGTTTTTCGGCGCAGAACCGGACTCGGCTGTTCAAAGCCGCGGTGTAGCTTGGCCTGGTAGAGCGCTACGTTCGGGACGTAGAGGCCGGAGGTTACAAGCCTCTCACCCCGACCATCCGAAGGTTTGTGGCTGGAGCACCGATTGCCCTCAAAGAAGTCCAACTCCCACGAACTCGAGCGCCCAGCATTGGGCCTGTCCGGTGCATCTCCGCGCTGGATCTCGCAGATAAAGCGCGCCGGGGATCTTGCCGCCGCTGACGCCCGAATTCGCGTGTGGCCCTCTTTGAGTCAGGGATCTTGATGGCTGACACGCTCGCCGAAACGCCGCACTCCGCGCTCTCTGGAGTCGCCCGTGTGCTGGTGCACGCGGGCAAGCTCACCGAAAAGGCCGCCGAAGGTCTGGTGCAGTCAGCGAGCGAAAAGAAAACAAGTTTTGTGGCCGCGCTCATCAAGGCGGGGGCGGTGTCCCCGGCCGATCTGGCGCACACCTTGTCGACCGCGCTGGCGCTGCCCTTGCTGGACTTGAACGCGATTGACCCGCAGAAGCTGCCGCGCAGCATCATCGACGGCAAGCTCTCCTCGCAGTACCAGGTGCTGGTTTTGGGCAAGCGCGGTGGTCGGCTTTTCATTGGCGGCGCAGACCCTACCGACCAAGAAGTCGTCGAACGCATCAAGTTTGCGACGCAGCTCACGCCCGAGTGGGTCATCGTTGAGCACGACAAGCTCTCCAAAATCCTTGAGGGCAGCGGGGCGAGCGCCACCGAAACCCTCGAGTCGATGGCGTCCGGCGACTTTGAATTCGACGCCCCCGAGGAAGTCGGCGTACAGGAGTCCGCAGAGCCTGCAGCCGAGGTCGAGGACGCACCCGTCGTGCGCTTCCTGCAAAAGATGCTGATCGATGCCATCAACGCCCGCGCATCCGATCTTCATTTTGAGCCCTACGAGTACCACTACCGGGTTCGCTTTCGCATCGACGGGGAACTGCGCGAGATCACCCAGCCTCCGATCGCGATCAAGGACAAGCTTTCGTCCCGCATCAAGGTCATTTCGCGCCTGGACATCGCAGAAAAACGGGTCCCGCAAGACGGCCGGATGAAATTGAAGTTCGGCAGCAAGTCCATCGACTTTCGGGTCAGTACGCTGCCCACGCTGTTCGGCGAAAAGATCGTGATCCGCATCCTGGACGCCTCGAGCGCCAAGCTGGGCATCGAGGCCTTGGGCTATGAAAAGATCGAGCGCGACCGCCTGCTCCAGTGCATTCAACGGCCCTACGGCATGGTGCTGGTGACCGGCCCGACCGGCTCTGGCAAGACCGTATCGCTCTACACCTGCCTGAACATCCTGAATCAGCCAGGCGTCAACATCTCGACCGTCGAGGATCCGGCCGAAATCAACCTTCCCGGCATCAACCAGGTCAATGTCAACGACAAGGCGGGCATGACTTTCGCCGTGGCGCTGAAGTCGTTCCTGCGGCAAGACCCGGACATCATCATGGTGGGCGAGATCCGCGACCTGGAAACCGCCGACATTGCCATCAAGGCCGCGCAGACCGGTCACATGGTGATGTCGACACTGCACACGAACGATGCGCCGACCACGCTGACACGCATGCTGAACATGGGCGTGGCGCCATTCAATATCGCCTCCAGCGTGCTGCTAATCACCGCACAGCGCCTGGCACGCAAGCTGTGCGAGTCATGCAAGGTCCCAGCCGATTACCCTCGAGAGGCCATGCGCAAGGCTGGCTTCGACGAAAGCGATCTCAACGGATCCTGGAAGCCGTTTCGCGCGGTCGGTTGTTCGGCCTGTTCCAACGGATACCGTGGGCGTGTGGGCATCTACCAAGTGATGCCCGTGACCGATGAGATCCAGCGAATCATCCTGGCTGAGGGCACCGCCATGGACATCGCCGAGCAGGCCCAGCGAGAAGGCGTTCGCAACCTGCGGCAGTCGGGCTTGATCAAGGTTCGCGCTGGCGTCACCACGCTTGAAGAGGTGATCGCCGTCACCAACGATTGATTCGCACTGAATAAAACCACAATCCGGCCGATAACACGGTGGGTGGATCGTTTCCCGGAGGCACCATGGCGACTGCATCGGCCACAAAGAGCGGCAGAGATGTCGTTTTCGAGTACGAAGGCAAAGACAAAAACGGCAAGCTCGTTCGTGGTGAAATGCGTGCTGGTGGCGAAGCGATGGTCAGTGCCAGCCTGCGCCGACAAGGCATCCTGATCACCAAGATCAAGAAGCGTCGCACGAGCGGTGGACGTTCCATCAAACAGAAAGACATCGCGGTTTTCACCCGACAGCTATCGACCATGATGCGTGCGGGCGTGCCGCTGATCCAGTCGTTCGACATCGTGGCTCGCGGCAGCCCGAATCCGCGCATGACCAAGCTGCTCACCGACATTCGCTCGGATGTCGAAACCGGATCCAGCCTGTCCTCCGCGTTTCGCAAGCACCCTCTGTATTTCGATGCCTTGTATTGCAACCTCGTCGAGGCCGGCGAGGCCGGCGGCATTCTTGAGGCCCTGCTCGACCGGCTGGCCGTCTATCAAGAAAAAACGATGGCCATCAAGAACAAGATCAAGTCGGCCCTGATCTACCCGGTCGCAGTGATGGTCGTGGCTTTCGTGGTGCTGGCCGTGATCATGATTTTCGTGATCCCGGCGTTCAAGGACGTCTTTACCTCCTTCGGAGCAGACCTGCCTGCGCCCACCTTGATCGTGATTGCGATGTCGGAATTTTTCGTCAGCTACTGGTGGGCCATCTTCGGCTCCATCGGGGGCGGGATCTATTTCTTCCTCGAATCTTGGAAACGCTCGGAGAGCATGCAAAGGACCATGGATCGTCTGCTGCTGCGCGTGCCGGTCTTTGGTGATCTGGTCAACAAATCGGCCATCGCCCGCTGGACACGCACGCTGTCGACCATGTTCGCGGCGGGCGTTCCGTTGGTCGAGGCGCTTGATTCCGTTGGCGGCGCATCGGGTAACGCGGTCTTTGCCGAGGCCACCGAGGCCATTCAACGCGATGTGTCAACGGGATCGTCGCTCACCACATCGATGCAAACGACGGGCGTCTTCCCCAACATGGTCTTGCAGATGTGCTCCATCGGCGAGGAGTCCGGCTCTCTTGACCAGATGCTCGGCAAGGCCGCCGAGTTCTACGAAGACGAAGTCGATGAAGCCGTCAAAGGCCTGTCGAGCCTGATGGAGCCATTCATCATCGTGATTTTGGGCACCATGATCGGTGGCATCGTGGTGTCGATGTACCTGCCCATCTTCAAGCTCGGTCAAGTGGTCTGAGCCCGACGGCATGGACGGGTCCTTCTCAGGCATTTTTCTGACGCCTTGGGCGCTGGCCTTGATGGGTCTGTGCATCGGCAGCTTCTTGAACGTGCTCATCCACCGGATGCCGCTGATGCTTGAAAGGTCCTGGCAATCCGATAGCGCCGAGATGCTCGGTGTGCCGGTCTCCCTGGCACCCGAAATCACCCTGTCCACGCCCCGCTCCCGCTGCCCCCAGTGCGGTCACGCGATCGCCTGGCACGAGAACATCCCGGTCCTGAGCTACCTCTGGCTGGGAGGCAAGTGCTCGGCCTGCAAAACTGCGATCTCGTTCCGCTACCCGGCCATCGAACTGCTCACCGCGCTGCTGTTCGCGGCATGCGGCTGGCACTTCGGCGCGCACCTGCAGACCTTGCTGTGGTGTGGCCTGGTGGCCACCCTGGTGGCTCTGGCGTTCATCGATCTGGACACCCAACTGCTGCCCGATGACCTGACCTTGCCCCTGATGTGGGCGGGCATGGTGTCGGCCGCGGCGGGCTGGTTGCCGGTCACGCTGGAGGCGTCGTTCGGTGGCGCGGTGGCGGGCTACCTGTCACTCTGGATCGCACACCACACCTTCCGGTTGATCCGCGGCAAGGAGGGCATGGGCTACGGGGACTTCAAGTTGCTCGCCGCCCTCGGGGCCTGGCTGGGCTGGCAGTCCATCTTGTCGATCGTCATTTTGTCGTCGTCGGTGGGTGCGCTGGTGGGCATCGGCCTGATCCTGTTTCGCAACCACGGCCGTGATGTGCCGATCCCGTTCGGCCCTTACCTCGCCGGCGGCGGCATCGCCGCACTGTTCTTCGGCGAGCAGGTGACGCAGTTGTGGCTGCCGCCCGTCTGAGCGGTGACCGCCTGCGCGTCGGGCTGACCGGCGGCATCGGCAGCGGCAAGAGCACGGTGGCGCGGTTGCTGGCCAACCGTGGCGCTCTTGTGGTGGACACCGACGCCATCGCGCGCCGCCTGACGCAACCCGGCGGCGCGGCCATCCCGGCACTGCGCGAGGCATTCGGCGTTGCCATGATTCGTCCCGACGGCGGGCTCGATCGGGAGCAGATGCGTCAACTGGTGTTTGCCGACGCGAACATGCGTCGGCGGCTCGAATCCATCTTGCACCCGATGATCTCGGACGCAGCGCTGCGTGAGGCTGCCGCGGCGTCTGGCGCGCCGGTCGTCGTGTTCGACGTGCCGTTGCTGGTGGAATCCGGTCGCTGGCGTGATCTGGTGCACAGCATCGTGGTGGTGGACTGCAGCGAGCCCACGCAAATCGCACGGGTGATGCGTCGATCAGGGTGGACGGCCGAAGCCGTGAAGTCGGTCATCGAAGCTCAGGCCACCCGAGAGCAGCGGCGCCTGCAAGCAGACGATGTTCTCGTCAATGACGGCATTGACGAAGCCGAACTTGAGCGCCGAGTCGACGCCTTGTGGGACTCGTGGAAGACGTTGGGGCCGCGCGCCGTGTGAAACAATCTGGCCTCGCCGGTGCTCCCGCACCCCGACAGACAGTCCCCCAGGTCGAAGGCAGGCCCCTTTGGTTCTCTACGAGCACCCGTTCAACGAAAGCATCCGCACCATGCTTCGGCTCGAACATTTGTTCGACCGGCTGGGGCAGTTGGCGCCACGCGATGCCGCCATAGACCACCACCACGCGATCGCGACCATCTTCGAGATCATGGAGGTGGGCTCGCGGGCTGACCTGAAGTCAGACCTGCTCAAGGATCTCGAGCGCCAGAAGGCGCGTCTCAACAGCTACCGAGGCAACCCGTCGATCTCCGAGGATGCGCTCGACAGCGTGGTGAGGAAGATCGACCACGCCTACGGCGGCTTGAACCAGTCGTCGGGCAAGGTCGGGCAGGCGCTCACCTCCAACGAATGGCTGATGAGCATTCGCAGCCGCATCAGCATCCCCGGGGGCACCTGCGAATTCGATCTGCCTGCCTATTACGCCTGGCAGCAGTTCGACCCGGTGCGGCGCCGGGCGGATCTCTCGCGCTGGATTGATTTGCTGCTGCCCCTGGCTGAAGCGCTCAATGTCCTGCTGGGTTTGCTGCGTGACTCCGGGGTGACGCAACGCGTGTCGGCCCCGGGCGGTCAGTTCCAGCAAAGCCTGCCCCCGGGTCGGACCTATCACCTGATGAGGGTTCGGGTCAGCGCCGCAGAGGGGCTCGTTCCCGAAATCACCGGCCATCGCCTGATGGTGTCGGTCAGGCTGATGAACCAGGATGCCGAAGGCCGACTTCGCCCGCACAGCGCCGACAGCAGCTTCGAGCTGACCTTGTGCGCGTGACCGAGCCGACGATCGCCCCGCGAATCGTTCGCTGCCCCGCATGCGGTGGCGACAGCGTCTACTCACAGGACAACCCGTCGCGCCCCTTTTGCAGCGCTCGCTGCAAGAACAACGATTTCGGTCAATGGGCCAGCGAAGGCTACCGGGTCGAGTCGGCTCCGGGCACCGAAGAGCCGGACGCCGGCGAAATCTAGCCTTGAAATCCGGAAACCGGCCCCTATAATTTGTTTGCTAGCACTCGATAGTGTTGAGTGCTAACGAACTCAGTGACAGGCGTTTGCTGTCCGCCCCCGCTGGCGGTTTCGCTCGCAGCCGAAGGCCTGAGTCCATTGAATCCCATTCCGACACCTCCAGGAGATGCTATGAAACTTCGTCCTCTGCACGATCGCGTGATCGTCAAGCGCCTCGAACAAGAAACCAAGACCGCCTCGGGCATCGTCATTCCTGACAACGCCGCAGAAAAGCCCGATCAGGGCGAAGTGCTGGCTGTCGGCCCGGGCAAGCGCAATGACAAGGGCGAGTTCATCGTCCTCAATGTCAAGGTCGGTGACCGCGTCCTGTTCGGCAAGTACAGCGGCCAGACCGTCAAGGTCGACGGCGATGAACTGCTCGTGATGCGCGAAGAAGACCTCTTCGCCGTGGTCGAGAAGTAATTTCTTCTCCCGCGACGCATCCATTCCAACGATTCAGGAGAAAAACACATGGCAGCAAAAGACGTAATTTTTGGCGGTGAAGCCCGCGCCCGCATGGTCGAAGGCGTGAACATCCTGGCCAACGCGGTCAAGGTCACGCTGGGCCCCAAGGGTCGCAACGTGGTGCTCGAGCGCTCGTTCGGCGCCCCCACGGTGACCAAGGACGGTGTCTCGGTCGCCAAGGAAATCGAGCTCAAGGACAAGCTCCAGAACATGGGCGCGCAAATGGTCAAGGAAGTTGCTTCCAAGACCAGCGACATCGCCGGTGACGGCACCACCACGGCCACTGTGCTGGCCCAGGCCATGGTCCGCGAGGGCCTCAAGGCGGTTGCCGCCGGCATGAACC
>CAIVGK010000251.1 GCA_903905475.1 uncultured Burkholderiales bacterium
CAGTACACGGCAATGGGGTTGCCCTGCGGGTCGAGGTTGGCCGCGCCGATGAGGATGAAACCATCCTCCAGCGGCTGACCGTCGATGTCGGTGAAGATCGGAAACGGGGGCTGGATGGAAAGGGCGGGCATGGTTACTCCTCTTCGGAACGAAGCACGTCTACGTTCTGCGTTGACATGCCACTGTACGCGGCGCCGTATGCCGGTGCAATGGCGCGGCTGACTCCTGCTGGTGCGGCTCTGCTCTGAGCGCGTGCTATTTCGTTGCGCAGAGCGGTTATAGCCGCGTCAGGGTTGTTGTAGATCATGTTGGCAAGTTGTGCAGAAATCTTGGGGTTTATCCGATCTCTGACGCCTAGAAAGACGTTTCTAAAGAAGGTGTACGGCCGGCTCAACAACTGTAGTTTATCTGGACGGGCCACGCCTTCTTCCATTTCTTCACCAACAATGTCCCGCCCTGTCGGGCGCGCTGAAGCTCGCGCTGCGCGAGCAGCTTCCGCAACCTTGTTGGCGCGTTGGATGTCGTCGATCACGACCTGAAGATCAGTGAGTTGGTCAGGCGTGAAGTTTTGAGCGCGCAACATCGGCGCGATGGCGTTCGGGTTTTTGAGCATCGGGTCTTTACCAGTCTCGATGACCAGTCGAAGACCTTTGGCCCTGTCTGCGAACTTGGTGGCCAGTGTGCGTCCCAGCGCCTGCTCGTAGGCCGGTTTAAGTTTGCCGGTGGGGTCGGTAATCTCTCGCACAACACGCATCGCATCGGCTTCGGTCAATGGGGAACCACCCGGTGTCTGCGTGAGCATCTGGTTTAGACGTGTCTGCACCACGCGCCGGATTGCATCTTTGCCTGCGGTGTCAGAACGAGCCAGTGCGACACCCATGCGGTCGCCGCTGTCGAGGATGTAACTCAGGAGTTGATCGGGGGTCTTGTTTCTGAAGCCGCCACCGATGGTAGTCAATCGCGTCAGCGCCTCATTTCCTTGGATTGCCTCCTGTTCGAACTGTTGTAGGGATCTGCGAATGCCAAGGCCGGCGTTGTCAAGCACTGCAAACTGCTCGGCGTTCTTTTGCAGGAAGTTTGCTGCCTTGCCCGGATCAACCAGACCCGTCTGAGCATCGACCGCAGCCAGTCGGAACTGACCCAAGATGCCGTTGCGCAACGAAGCGAACGCCTGCGGGTCACCAGCGAACGTGGTAACGAATTGCCTGGCCGCGTCGGTGTCTTTGGTGAACTGCTGAACGACCTGCGACGGCTCGATCCGCATCTCGCCGAACATACCGGGCTTGAGGATCTTGCCTGTCTCACCCTCGCGGAAGCGTGGTGCGTACAACTCGCGGTAGGTTCTGAGCGCGTCTCCGTAGAGGTCTTTAGCCTGCTGAGGTAACGTATCGGAGCCGTCAATGGCTGAGTCGATGGTGCGCTGCAACGCGAGCAAGTTGCGCGTTTCGACACCAGCCAGCGAACCAGCGCCACGCCCTGCCGCAACGACATCGGCGTTGATTGCCTTGCGCAGGTCGTCTAGATCGGCGAGTGTGGCCGTGGTGGGCTCAGGCGGTCCCGCAGGAGCGCGCCGCAGCCGGCCCGATACCAATCCACTACCAAGGGGCTGCGCCTCGGGCTCCGCAGGCCGCAGGGCACGGATGCGCCGCACAATCGCCGGTGCGGTGTCAGGGGCAAACGACGATAACGGACGCCCCAGCACTCGTTCAGCCTCAGCAACCACGGTGTCGATGTTGATCCGCGTGTTACCTGCGGCCTGTTGCGCCCGGGTGTACGCCGGTCGAACCTCGGTTGCTCTGAGGTTTTCCGACAGATCTTGCGCTCTGGTGACAATAGCGGCGCCCGATTCCTGGGGGCCTGTTGGTAGCCGACCCGCGGATGTGCGCAGCACAGATTCCATCTGAGCCTGTTCACTTTCAAGATTGCGCAGAATGGAATCGCGGGTTTGCGTCAACTCGTCAAGCGCGCCAGGTTGCAACATCGCGCCTTGCTGATCGATCTGCTGGTTAACGCGAGCCAATTGAGATTGCAACGCGCCTACGCGCTGGTTCATTAAACGCTCAATCTCGCGCACCTGTTGAGGCGACGCGCCCCTTATGCGCTCTGCTAGCACCGCCAGCGTAGATGGAGACTCGCCCCCGCCCGCCACGACAAGCTCTGGCAGCGTAGGTTGGAAGCCTGGCGTGGTAGGTACTTGCCGACCGGCTTCGATCTCGGCGATGGTGCGTTCCGCAGCGCCGGGTGTTCCACCAACTGCACGAAAGAGTTGCCGTTCGGCGACCACAGCAGGGCGGCGCAGTGGGTCTACAACCGCGCTCCAGATTTGCGAAACTGCTTCTTTGCCGACTTTAGCCACGGGCGGGGTAATACCGCCGCCCAAACTTCCGATGGCTACATCAACAGGGTCTTTGGCAACAGGGGTTGCGCCGATAGCTCCGGCTGTCATACCAGCGCCGATTCGTTGCGACATCGTCGCGCCGCCCGCTGGACCCATCCCGCCAGTGCGAACGGCCTCAGCAATTGGGTTTACTACCGGTGCTGCACGAGTACCTTGTGCCAAAGCAATTGCTGTTCGCGCTGCTTGGGCGGGTAACGCAACTCCAGCCGCAACACCTTGAGTGGCCTCGCCTACAAACCGCTCCGCACCGCTCTGCGGCATCGGCACGCCCATGCGGGTGAACAATTGCGACAGAGCTTCCGATGGACGCTGAACGCTGGTGCCAAACGTGCGATTGAATAGACTGACCAACGGGTCTGCTACAACGGGCGCAAGCACGCCAGCGGTGGCACCAGCAACCGCTCCGGGAGGGCCGCCAGCAACAAACCCCGCAGTACCGCCGGCCACCGGTAGCGCCAACGCCCGAGTCATTGCGCCGGCTACACCGGCTGTAGTGGTTTCAGGTCCGACCAAGTCTGACGGAGGCGAGACTTGACCAGGCGCTGCTCCGGGAATCGTACCCGGAGCCTGCTGTTCGATCTCTCTTGCCCGCTGATATGCCCGCGCAACGGTGTCAAATTCCGGAGTGCCTTGCTTGTCTTGATTTTTGACAATCCATTGTGCGTATTCGCGTGCGGAAGCCATCACCTACCCCCACGAAGAATAGCATCAGCTTCATTGAACAACCCGTCGGCAGTGCTCGACGGTTCGTTTCGAGAACCCGGTGGCGGCAACATGCCCGATGTGAGCATGCGGTTTTTGGCTGATATCCATCCAGCAAGTCGCTCCTCGGCAGTCTTGTTCGGGTTGGCGATGTCACCCAACTTGGACAGCACAAACTCTCGGTCAGTGTTCGACACACCCGCACCAAGGCGGTTGCTCAACAGTTCGAGAGTAATGGTAGCCGCGGCTGTTTCCAAAGCGGCGATGGCTCGCATTCCCGATGTGCCAACACCAATCCCTCGCAACGCTTTTGCAAACAGGGCTTCCGTTCCACCACTAGTGGACTTCGGAATCAGCTTGGATACGTCGTCTTCTCCGGTTACTGGGTCATAGTTGACAGACTTCAAAGCTCGCAATGCCGCCTGTTGCTGTTGCGCGTCTGCGGCAGAATTAAGCGGAATAAATCCACCGCGAGGGTTGGCTTTAGTGGGGGCAACGACAAACCCACCCGCTTGAGCGTTATATACAGGAGTCGGACCCTCATCGGCCTTGCGTTTGAGATCCTGAACCTCGAAGTTGGTTTTTTCCGTCGATGCCCTAGACGCCGCAGATTGCGCAGATTTCAAATCAAGTTCCGCACGCTCTCGCCGTTCGGCAAACTTTGCGCGAATGGTGGCTGCATCAGCTTCACTGGTTGATTTGCGAAGTTCGGCCTCTTGAATAGCATCAAGACGCTTGAGTCTGATCTGCGCCTCGTCCACATCAGCCTCTGCCTTCTTGGCCAATGCCTCAGCGGATCGCAGATCAAAAGGCGCTTTGGCGGAAAGTCGGCGCTCCTCCCGAACCTTCGCGTACCCATCAATCGCCTCCTTCCCGCCCGGGAGCCGAGAGACGAGCGTGCCGATGGTCGCGCTCGCAGCCTGCGGATTCTGCTCTGCGATACTGGCCCAGGTTTCGTATGCCTTGGCCTGATCTTCGCGCCCGGAGTTGCGCTCCGCCTGGGCCTTCTCGCGCAGCAGCCGCAGGCCCACATCCGGCGCGCCGGCGTCGAAGGCCGACATGGTTTGCATGGCGAATCCCAGATCCTTGCCCTGCTGCTCCCTGGTGCGCATCTCGAAGTTGGCGCGCAGGCTCGCGGCCTCCTTCTCGGGCAGCATCGACGCCACCGCCTCGTAATCCTGAGCGGTGCGGTTGGGATTCGCGATCAGCGCGCTCATGGCGGTGCCGATCTGGCGCTGGCGTTCCATCGCAGCCTGCTCTGCTGCCGCCTTCTGCTGCGCCAGTGCCGCCTGAGCCTCGAACTGCTGCCGCTGGGCCTGAGCCTGTGCCAGCCCAGCGCCGAACTGCATCCCCTGCTGGAGCGCCTGGAACGGCGATTGAACGCCTTGGAGGGTGTAGTCGATGGGTGCAACCATGTCACGGCCTCCCCGGGATCGCGGGCGATGGCGGAACATACCGCGTTTCCACGGGAGCGCCGCCACCGCTGAACAGCGACCCGAACCCCGGCGTCTTCCCCATGCCGTACTGCATCCCGAGGAACTGCGCCGGCATGTTGAACAGCTGCGCAAACGGAGCCGCACGCCCGAGCGTACCCCCGGCCCGAGCCGCGCCCTGCTGCCCGAGCAGCCCGGCGATCTGGCCCGCCGACTGCATACCCGCCGAGCCGACGCCGGCCGCGGACTGCTGCCCCATCGCCGTCATGCCGCCGAGCCTGCTGTACTGATCCTCGATGGCCTGCGCCAGCATCTGCGGCCGGAACTGCGCCAGCGCGCCCTGGAGGTTCCCACCTCGCAGCCCGCCCGTGGCGCTGGCCTGCTGGAGCATGGCCTCCTCGCCCTGACGCGCGAGCGCCTGGAACATGGGAGAGCCTTCGAGCCCAGCGATGGCCTGCTGCTGCGCCTCGGGTCCACCGAGCCCGAGCAGAGCCTGCTGCGCCTGGAGCGCGGGCGTGCCAGCCTGGACGTAGGGGGCGAGGAGTTCTTGAAGCTTGTCGAACTGCCGGCGCTGCTCCTCGATGCCG
>CAIVGK010000252.1 GCA_903905475.1 uncultured Burkholderiales bacterium
CAGCCAACCCAGGTAGGTGGCGAGTTGCTGCGCCTCGGGCCCGGGCAGCAACATGCAGTAGCTGAGCGCGTGCAGGTAGCGCCCCTCGGAAATCCAGCGTCGCCGCTCGACCAGCTCGGTGTGCATCAGTGCGATCTGTCCTGCCGGACCGCCGAAGCTGATGCAGCCCAGCCGCAGCCAGAAGCTCAGCGCCTGAGCCAGCGTGGGGGCAGGCGGCGCAGACGCCTCCTGCACGGCGTGACTGCCGCTGTCGGAGGGGCTCATGGGCGTGGGCGTATCCGCGTCCAGGACAAACGCCCGTCGCCGCTACAGCGGCAGCTCGGTGAAAAAGCGGCCGCCGTGATAGATCAGCGGCTGCGCGTCTTCGCGGCGCTGGCAGTGCTCGACTTCACCCACGAAGATGATGTGGTCGCCCTCGGCGTACTGGCTGCGGTTGAAGCACTCGAACACCGCCATCGCGCCTTCGATGATGGGCGCGCCGCGGGTGCCCTCGCGCAGGGCAATGCCCTCGAAGCGGTCGATGTCCTTGCTCGCGAAGCGTTCGGCGATGTGCCGCTGCTCGGACGCGAGGATGTTGATGGCGTAGTGCGAGCCGCGGCTGAAGGCCGGCATGCTCGACGCGCTGCGCGACAGGCTCCACAGCACCAGTGGTGGCGTGAGCGATACCGAGTTGAAAGAGCTGGCGGTCAGCCCCACCCGCACGCCGTTTTCGTCGCGTGCGGTGATCACCGTCACGCCGGTGGCGAAGGTGCTGAGTGCGGCGCGGAAGTCGGCACTCGAAAAGCTGGGCGGCAGTGCCAAGGGGATCGGATTCATGGGTGAATTCTCGATGAAGTGCGCCGGGCCGCCTGGCCGAGCGCCGTCCCTAGAATTCGGCATGACCGACCCCCACCGAAGCGCGCCCGCAGGCACCGCACCCGCCCGCTTCGATGCTGCTGCGCTGCACCGTCTGGCCGCGGTCACCTTTCTCGGCTTTGCCTCGGGGCTGCCGCTGGCCCTCACCGGCCAAGCCATGCAGGCCTGGTTGAGCCTTGAGGGGCTCGATCTGGCCACCATCGGCTTTCTCAGCCTGGTCGGGCTGCCCTACACGTTCAAGTTCCTGTGGGCGCCGCTCATGGACCGCTTCGAGCTGCCATGGCTGGGGCGGCGTCGCGGCTGGCTGGTGCTCACGCAGTTGGCACTGGCCGGCGCCTTGCTGTGGATGGCCGACACCTCACCGACCGCGTCCACCAAGGCGTTCGCGCTGCTGGCGGTGCTGGTGGCGTTTGTGGCGGCCTCGCAGGACGTGGTCATCGACGCCTACCGCACCGACTTGCTCGCCGTGCGCGAGCGCGGCCTGGGCTCATCGCTCAGCGTGCTGGGCTACCGGCTGGCGATGGTGCTGTCGGGCGGCATTGCGCTGATCTGGGTCGACCCGAGCAACGCCACCGGCCCGGGCGGCGGCTGGACGTGGCCGGCGGTCTACCGGTTCATGGCGGGCTTGATGGCGGGTGCGGCGGTGTTGTCGGCGCTGGTGCTGCCGCGCGTGCGCGCGCTGGGCGACCGCTCCAGCGTGGCGCGGCAGGATCTGATCGGCTTCGCCGCGTTGCTGGCGGCGGTGGCGGTGGGCTTCGTGGTCAGCGACCGCCTCGGTCCGCCGATCGCCCGCGCGCTGCTCGCGCCGTGGTTCGACGCCAGCCCGATGGCCGCTGCGCTCAAGACCAAGTGGATCGACCTGCTCGCGCTCATGCTGGGATTGGCGTTCACCTTGCCGCTGGCGGCGTGGGCGGCGCGCGCGGCGCGTTTCGAAACCCTGCTCAGCGGCTTGCGCAGTTATTTCTCGCAGCGCGGGGCGGCGGCGTTTCTCGCGTTCATCGTGCTCTACAAGCTGGGCGACGCCTTCGCCGGCTCGCTGATGACGCCGTTTTTGCTCAAGTCGATGATGTTCAGCCCGGCCGAAGTCGGCGTGGTCAACAAGCTGATCGGCCTGTGGCTGACCATCGGTGGCGCGCTGCTGGGCGGCGCGTTGATGCTGCGCCTGGGCCTGTGGCGCTCGTTGCTGGTGTTCGGCGTCTTGCAGATGCTGAGCAACCTCGGTTTTTGGTGGCTGGCGGTGAACGGCAAGGGCATGTGGCCCGGGCTGGTGGTGCCGGCGTTCGACTGGGGCTTCGTGAAGCTGGCGCAGGCCACCGACATCGACGGCGGCCTGCTGATGGTGATTGCGGTCGAGAACCTGTCGAGCGGCATGGGCACCGCGGCCTTCGTGGCCTTCCTGATGAGCCTGTGCAACCAGCGCTTCACGGCCACGCAGTACGCCTTGCTGTCGGCGTTCGCCTCGGTGGGTCGTGTCTGGGTGGGACCGCTCGCCGGGGTGATGGTCGAGTCGATCGGCTGGCCGGCATTCTTCGTGGTGTCCACCGTGCTGGCCGCACCGGCGTTGCTGATGCTGTGGTGGCTGCGCGCGGCGGTGGTTGA
>CAIVGK010000253.1 GCA_903905475.1 uncultured Burkholderiales bacterium
CCGACTTGGTGGAATAGCTGGCATAGCCAACGTCAAGGTCGACCGTGGCCTTGTTCAGACTGGGGTCCTTGGTGTGGATGTTGATGACGCCGCCCGTTGCGTTGCGGCCGAACAATGTTCCCTGTGGGCCTTTCAGCACCTCCATTGACGAAACGTTGTTGAATTCGAAGATCGCCGCCTTGCCCGAGGTGATGTAGACGTCATCTAGGAAGGTCGCCACGGAGGGTTCGTTGCCGATCGTGGACCCCGATGTACCCACGCCGCGCAAGAACGGAACCGCACCGCTCGAATTGCGCTGGAATTGAAAGCCCGGCACGACCTGCGTGAGACCCTGCGGGTTGATCACGCCCAGAAGGGTTGCGGTCGCTCCGGTTATGGCCGTCACCGCGATGGGGACGTTTTGCTGATTTTCTGCGCGTCGTTGTGCGGTAACAACGATTTCTGCGAGTCCCTGATCGCTGGCTTGTTCCGTGTTCGATTTTTCATCGGCACTGGCCTGAGCGGAGCTTGAAGCCTGAAGCACTTCTGCGTGTGCTAGGCTGGATGTTGGTGCAATGGCGATGGCAGCCAAAATGTATGGCCGCGAAATTTTCATCGATCTCATGGTTGCCTCCCTGAAAAGTATTGTTGGCTTATGGGCCAACCTCCTCATTGTAGCGCTCGCTACCCATCGCTTTAAAGTGTTACACCGTTACGTCAAGAGTCCTTAAGCTAAGCCGTCGCCACATTACCGCTGGCACCAAGGTCGGGCGAAGATAAGCTTGACGGCGGTGGCCTGCTGCCGGTTTGGCGGACACCGACATAGCCTTTATCACCCAGCAGTGTGGCCCCCTCGGGCATGGCGTCGATCAGCGCCTCCGCCTCACAAGCGTCGTGGACCTGCCCGCCAGTCAGTCGCAACTCGATGGGGCGGCCCTCAGCGTCCACGAGCGCGTGAATCTTGCTGGTGAGGCCGCCACGGGAACGTCCCATGCCGCGATCACCAGACCCCCTTTTTTGCCGGTCGCACCATGCTGGTGGACACGGACTCAGGTGGAGTCGATCATCACGACATCGCCCTCAAAGGCAGCGGAAACAGCCGTTAGCAGCCGATCCCATACCCCGGCTTTGCGCCAGCGAACGAACCGATTGTAACAGGTCGTCGGTCGGCCATAGCGGTCCGGGATTTCCGCCCAAGGCGAGCCGGTGCGGAACCGCCAAAGAATGCCGTTCAACACCCGCCGATCATCCACTCGAGGCACACCGCGCGGCTTGTTCGGCAACAATGGCGCTATGATCGTCCATTCCCGGTCCGTCAGTTCGTAGCGTCGTCGTGTCATGCTTGCCCCCTTCAATCGGGGAGACTTGGCCATCAGGGCGCTGCCACGTATTCTTGATAAGGTCTCGGAGCGCGGCGCGCATTATCGCTTTGGCAGACCTGGATTTGACTTAGATGCCAAATGCTGGATGCAAGCAAGAATCGTTACCGTCTTGACGGGTTGGATTGCTGCAGGTAACGGGAATGGAGCGAGCGCTCCACGACCCCTTCGGTTTGGTGGCGCAAAAAATATCAATCCGGGGCCCGTCGATAACTTCGCGTGCGTTTGAGAGGTCAGCCTGTGATAAGTCAGCCAGTGGAATTGAGTGAGAAACTTGTCGATGTCGGCGGGGTTGGCGTTGTGACGCTGGAGGGCGGTTCGGGCCGTCCATTGCTTATGCTGCACGACGAGCTTGGTTTTCCGGGCTGGATGCAGTGGAATCAGGCGCTGTCGGGTGATCATCGTTTCATCGTGCCGTTGCAGCCCGGCTTTGGGCGTACGGAGCGGGTGGAATGGTTCACCTCGATACGCGATGTGGCTTCGTTCTATGCGCGGATGCTGCGCGAATCGGGACTGGGTCCGGTTGACGTGATCGGGTTTTCGATGGGCGGCTGGATCGCGGCC
>CAIVGK010000254.1 GCA_903905475.1 uncultured Burkholderiales bacterium
CGAGCGTGGCCACGAGCTGGCGATGCAGGACAAGGCGCTGGAGTTCGAGAAGCTGCGCGGCGCGCAACGCATGTCTGAGATCGGCGCCAGTGCCGACGCGGCTTGGAACGTCGGCGCCATCGAGGCTCTTCGGGAGTCGGTGGCCGCGCAAGGGCAGCGCACTGGGGTGCGCTGGGCCGACGCACTATCGTGCAGCGTGCGACCGGTGATCACCTACTGGTTCATGGCGCTGTACTGCGCGGCCAAGACGGCGGCATTCGCGGCTGCCGTCACCGCTGGCGCTGGCTGGGGCACGGCCATCCTGCACGCCTGGACGGAAGCGGATCAGGCGCTGTGGGCCGGGGTGTTGAACTTCTGGTTCCTCGGGCGTGTGTTCGACCGAGTGCGTCCGTGAGCGGAGTGCCGAAGGCAGCGGTCGATCTGGCCAAGCGATTCGAGGGCTTCCACCGCGTGCCGAAGTCCGATCCCGATCGAGCTCATCCCTACGTCTGTCCGGCCGGGTTCTGGACCATCGGCTACGGCCATCTCTGTGTCCAGACGCACCCGCCGATCTCTCAGGCCGAGGGGGAAGCCTATCTGACGCGGGACCTTGTGACCGCGCTCGATGCGACGCTGCGATTCTGCCCCGTGTTGGCTACCCAGCCAGAGGGACGGCTCGCGGCGATCGTCGACTTCACGTTCAACCTCGGCGCCGGGCGGCTACAGACATCGACCCTACGGCGGAGGGTCAATCAGCAGGACTGGATCGCAGTCGGGCAGGAGCTGCGGCGGTGGGTCTATGGCGGCGGGAAAGTGCTGCCGGGTCTTGTGACGCGGCGCAGCGCCGAGGTGGCCTTGCTGACCGTGTGAGGCGGCTCCTATGCAACCCAGCCCATGCCGCAAGAGCCCGTCTCATGCAGCCATTCATGGCCGCAGACTTTGCACCGGTAGTAGGCCTCGTCAGCGGCGCCCATCATCGACGAGACCTTCCGGCTGTCCTGGTGCTCAAGGTTCGCATGCGGCCTGGTGCTACGGGAGGCGCCGACCAATGCATCGCAGTCGGCGCACATCGCTGGGGGGGTGTTTGGATTTGACATCGTGATTGCGCTCCCTTGTCAGACCTCGATGGGCGTCGTTTTCCAGACATCCCGAGCCAGCGCCATGAGCATGCTGTGCCGCCTTTCGATCGATGCGGCTTCCCAGGAGGGGAAGGCTTCCAACTTCTCGTTGATCCGGGAGATTGACGTGTTCTGCCCGACGCTGGTCAGCTCGACCAAGCTGCGCGTGAGGTAGTTGCTGCTCTTACGGTACTCGGTCTGCTTCGTCGCGTAGAAATCGTTCCCAGCCACGATATTGATCGGCTTCTCCAACAGAGTCAGATTGCCCAGCCGGTTCTTGTAGTCGTCATACGCAGCGCCCGGGTTCTCCGTGGCCCATTTGCCCCGCAGCGCTGCGGTGGGCGTGTCCGGCAGGATGTGCTCGATTTCGAGATTGGTGTATGGCTCCAGGCTGCCCGGTGACTTGACGCCGCTGAACGCCATGTCGACGTGCTGGGTCAACCGTGCCAGCAGGTACCGGGTCCGGTATTGCTGCATCGTGTACAGCGAGAAGCGCTTGAGCGCATCTGACAGCTCCGGCGATTTCGCTGCCATGTTGCTCTCAAATCGGTCCGCCACGAACGCGTTCAGAGCTAGCCGCTGCTTTACCGGGTCCGTCACCGCAGCAATCGCCCTCAGCTCGTCGGCCCACACCGAAAAGTTCCGCTCCAGATCCTTGGTCGGCGTCTTGGTGAAGATGTAATAGAACAGGAAGCTCTCGAGCTGGGCGACGAAGTGATCGAACAGCGGCTTGGGCAAAGCAGCCGCTGCCAGCAGCAAGACGTAGTGCAAGCTGAAAGCGCCACCAGCCAACCGCTTGAGACTGTCCATCGCAAGACTCGGCTTGCCATCGTTGCCAAGGCCATTGCCGAAGGCGAGGTAGTGCTCGACGCTGCGAATGACCTTCCGCACGAACTCAAACGGCTTGTTCGCGTAGTCGCACAACGCAGCGTTGTCCTTGTCGACGAACCAATCGTAGATCTCATCTTCCCGCACCACTGCGTCTCCACGCTCGTTCTTGATGACGTAGTTGGCCATCAGGAAATAGCGAAGGAACCGCAGCGGCTTTTCTTTCTCCTTCTCCAGCGGCTTGGTGATCTTCTTCCACTCATCCTTGAGCTGGGTGAACTGGATCTGCTTGACCTGCGTGAACAGCAGGTTCTTTAGCAAGTCCATGGGGTTCAGCCCGACACCGCGCTCGTTGATGGTTTCGAAGATCTTCAACGCGCTACTCACATCCGTCGAGATCTGGATGAACACGACGTTGTTGGCCAGGTAGCCCCAATACTTCTTCAGCTTGGCTGCGTCGTCGTAGTTGTCCTTCAGGTAGCGGTGAAGCGTTCCGTAGGCGTTGACCAGGTTTTCCAGCGATCCGAAGCTGGCGATACCTGCTGCCTGGATACCGGCACGCACGGCTTGCGGGTCGGCGTCCAACTCCACCAGTTTGGCCATGACCTCGCCTGCGCTTTCGTAGCGCGGCTCCAGTTTCAGACTGGTCCTCGTCTCGCCGTCGCTGTCGGTGTAGCTGGTCGAGATCAAACCGCTGACGGTCTGCCTCTGTGGTTCAGCTTGGAACACATGCTTCAAGGCGCAGAGCAGCAGGAAGAAAGTTGTCAGGCGCTGCTGCCCGTCGATCACCTCATAGTGATTCTTCTGATCGGTCGGCGACACCAGCACCGTACCGATGAAGTATTCCCGGGTCGAACCCGCGTCTATTTGCTCGTTGATGTCCTCAAGGAGTTGGTGGACCTCTTTGTCCGTCCAGACGTACTCGCGCTGGTAGTCCGGGACGATGTAGAAGCACTCCCTGAAGGCTTCCTCGATGCTGTATTTGTGGTTTTCTATTCGTGCCATGCTCTCATTCCTTGATCCCTGAATCGCGTCTCATCGCGCCTGCCACCAGGCGGGTGCGGATTCGTCTCGAATGCTCCAACCTTCCGCAGCTTTGGTGCCATAGCGGTAGGTTGCGAACGGAACAAGCGCTTCGGCAGGCGCGCAGCCACCGTGGTAGCCATTTCGCTTGCTGGCGTAGCGCAACTTGCTGTTCCAGGCCAGAACAACCTCGTCCATTCCACTGGCAGCCTTGATTCGCTTGCCCTTCAGGGCAATCTCGCCGGGATAGGCTTCCAGATTCGGTTCTCGCCATCGAGCATTGGGGCTCGCCCCCTGCATCGTGGTGTCCTGGTCGAGCACATGGCCGTGGTCGCTTGTGAAGATCACTGCCCGGTCGGATGACCGTGCTTCCGCCAGCAGTGCGTCCAGCCCCTTGAACTGTGCAATGTCCCAGCGAAGGCGAAGTTGGTCAGACTTCATTAAGTGATCGTCCACCGCATTGATCACAACCGCAACGACCCGCTGCCGTGTGTCGCTCAGGGCCGTTCTCAGGTCATCCGAAAGGGTGACGCCAGAACTGTCGAGCAAGTCTCGCTTGTGAAAAATGGCTGGCGGCTTGCCAGCAACAGACGGGGCAACGAGCGACGGGTAGGCACTGAATGCTGACCTCTCCGTCGACGCTGAGCCAGCACAAGCAGTACCGCAAAGCAGCGACGTCCTGGATGCCTCTGTTGTAGACGGCAGCATGGTCAACAGCGTCGAGCAGGAGCCCTCCGCGCGCTCGAACTGAACCCAGCCGTGATCTGTCAGGCTGTGATGCAGCTCAAGGAAAACGGGAATGCTCATCCCGTCCACCACGATCAGCAAGCTGCGACCAGCCACCGCAACCGGTGCGACGCACTTGTCGAGCGCGTCCTCGATCGGAATCAGCGTCGTCCCGTTTGGCTGATCGGCCGACAGTGACTCGGCGAACCGACGGTCAAACAAGTCCCTTCGAACGCGCGTGTTCTCGCGCAGAATTCCATAGGCGTTCGCCAAGTCAGCAGAGTCGTCGCCCTCCAGCAGTACCGTCTGCGCCCAATCAACCCAGGCGATTTCGTTCCGATATTGCTCAGCGAGCGCATTCAATGCCGACGGAAATGAGTTGGCAGTTTGCGTGAGCCAGCTCACCAGCCGCACAGCCATCTTGCACCGAAGCTCCGAGCGACTGTTCAGAACCGGCCCACGGTGGGCCATCAGACGCCCAAATCGCGAAATGGCCTCGGACAGGTTGAGTTCGTTCAGTGCGCCCGCGAAGGCCTTTGTCTTTTCGCGCAGTGCTGCGCTCCCATACCGTGCATGCGCCGCCAGCGACTCAGCCTTCAGCTGTGTCACCAGCGACTCGTAGCGTGCAACCTGCTGCTGTTTGGCTGCCTCTGGGGCGCGGTCGAACCAGGCGTCAGCTGCGCCAGCCAGTTGGTGCGTGGTGTGTACCGAAATCGTCAGTCCATCGAACAGCACCTCCAGTCGGGCAGCCACCTTTGCCCGACTCGCCTCCGTGCCAGCGGTCTTGTCTTCCAGGGCTTCACAGAGCATGGCAATGGCGACCAGTTCATCTGCGCTGCCCGTGTCGATGGCCGCGAAGACAAAGCTCACCAGGTCGCCCAGCGCTTCACGTAACCGTTGGACTGTCTCCTGACGGGCGGTGTCTTCCAGTGCCTTGAATTGCTCTCGCCGCTGGGCATCGCCGGCCCATTTCAGCAGGTCAAGTTCGGTCGGCGGATAGGACTCGAAGCCCAAGACAACCCGGAACAGCTCTTTCCAGGCGCGGTCTTGATCCAGGACGAGTGATCGAACCGGGGCGTATCCCTCTGCTGGCATGTA
>CAIVGK010000255.1 GCA_903905475.1 uncultured Burkholderiales bacterium
ACGGCACAGGCGTTGCGCGCGCTTGCCGACAGCGGAGAACCGCTGACGGCGGCAGCCGGACTCGCCCACCCACCACGTTTTTTCGACATGCTGAGCGCCACCGGCCTGCGTTTCACGCCGCTGCCCCTGCCCGACCACCACGACTACCCGACGCCACCCTGGCCTGCGAGCACCGCCCATGTGATCGTCACCGAGAAGGACGCGGTCAAGCTGCGCCCCGAGCGCTGGGCACAGGCCGGCGCGCTCCCGCAGATCTGGGTCGCCCCGCTAGACTTTCAGTGCGACGCAGGCTTCCATGCGGCACTACGGGCCTTGCTGCCCTCACCTCCCACGACCAGGATTCGCGATGGATACCCGACTGCTTAACTTGCTGGTGTGCCCGATCTGCAAGGGCCCGCTGGATCATTGGCGCCCTCCCGCCCAGGAGCGCCATGAACTGGTCTGTCATGCCGACCGGCTGGCCTTTCCGGTGCGCGATGGCATTCCCGTGATGCTGGAAAGCGAGGCCCGAGCGCTCGGTGGAGAGCCACCGGCGCCGTCGGTCTTCCCTGACTCCAGGCTCGAGGAGCCGGCTGCCACAGGCCCCGCCGACCCGACATGAGCTATTCGGTGCTGATCCCGGCGCGGCTGTCGTCGAGCCGGCTGCCACGCAAGCCACTGGCCGACATCGCCGGGCTGCCCATGGTGGTGCGGGTGGCGCGACGCGCTGCGTTGTCGGGCGCAAGGCAAGTCGTGGTGGCTGCCGATGACGCCGAAATCATCGCCGCGTGCACCGCGCACCAGGTGGCCGCGGTGCTCACGCGCACCGACCACGTCACCGGCAGCGACCGGCTGGCCGAGGCCTGTGAACTGCTCGGTCTCGACGGTGACGATGTGGTCGTCAATGTCCAGGGTGATGAGCCGCTCATCGAACCCGCGCTGATCGACGCGGTGGCCGCACTCATGCACACGCGCACGGACTGTGTCGTGGGCACCGCGGCGCATGCCGTGAGCGACCCCCTCGATCTGGCCAACCCGAATGTGGTCAAGGTGGTGTGCGACCGGCACGACCGGGCGCTGTACTTTTCGCGCGCACCCATTCCCTGGTGGCGCGATGGCAGCGGGCCGGGCGCGCCGGGCATTGGCAGCGTCGCCCCGCTGCGCCACATCGGCATCTACGCCTTTCGGGCCGGTTTCCTGCGGCGCTTTCCCACGCTTGAAGTCAGCCCGCTGGAAACCGTGGAGTCACTCGAACAGCTGCGCGTGCTGTGGCACGGCGAACGCATCGCGGTGCACCGCAGTGCGTTGCCCGCGGGCGTCGGCGTGGACACGGCGCAAGACCTTGAGCGAGTGCGCCAACTCCTGAAGTGACAGGCCAATGAGGGCCCCCGACGCCTCGGGAGCCCATGCTATTCTGAAAGATCACCGCGGAGGCGATCCGCGATTTCAACCCCCAAGACAAGAAAGACACCGATGAGACTGATCCTGTTGGGTGCTCCCGGCGCGGGCAAAGGAACGCAAGCCACTTTCATCTGCCAGAAATTCGGCATTCCCCAGATTTCCACCGGCGACATGCTGCGCGCTGCCGTGAAGGCCGGAACACCGCTGGGCGTCGCCGCCAAGAAGGTGATGGATTCCGGTGGTCTGGTCGGTGACGACATCATCATCGGGTTGGTCAAGGAACGCCTGGCCCAGGCCGATTGCGCCAACGGTTTCCTGTTCGATGGTTTCCCGCGCACCATCGTGCAGGCCGACGCCATGAAGGCGGCCGGCGTCAACCTCGACCTCGTGCTCGAAATCGACGTGCCTGACGAAGCCATCATCGAGCGCATGAGCGGACGCCGTGTGCACATGGCATCGGGCCGCACGTATCACGTCAAGTACAACCCGCCCAAGGTCGAAGGCATCGACGACGCCACCGGCGAAGCGCTGGTGCAGCGCGACGACGACAAGGAAGAAACCGTGCGCAAGCGCCTCGACGTCTACCAAAAGCAGACCCGACCGCTCGTGGCCTACTACGCCGACTGGTCGGCGTCGGGCGATCCGATCGCCCCGCGTTGCAGCAAGATCAGCGGCACCGGCACGGTCGAAGAAATCACCGCGCGCGCACTCCAGGCGCTGGGCTGATTTCGGGTCGGGGCCTCGCGCTCCGACTCCGGCTCTGGCGCCCGTGCGCGCCAGAGCAAACACAGCCATCCATCCAGAAGCGGCGGCCTGATGCCTCAGGCCTTCAGGGCGCGAACCGCTCGTTGCCCACCACACCCAGTTGGGTGACCCCCAGCCGTTGCGCGCTGGCCAGCACCCCGGCCACCGCGCCGTAATTCGCCTGGCCGTCTGGTCGCAAATGCACCTCGGGCGGATCGGCCGCCAGCGCCACTTGGCGCAACTTCAAATCCAGCGCGGCCCGATCGGCCACCGCCACCGAGTCCCACAGCACGGTGCCATCGGCGTGGATGTCGATCGTCACCACCACCGGCGGCTTGTTCGGCGGCGGCGGTTTGCCTTGTGGCAGGTTCATGTTGACGGCATGCAACTGCACCGGGATCGTGATGATCAGCATGATGATCAGCACCAGCATCACGTCGATGAGTGGCGTGGTGTTGATGTCCATCATCACCTCGGGATCGCCGTCGCCTGAGCCGAGATTCATCGCCATGGCAGTTCCTGATGGGCGGTTCGGTGCATGTGCGCCTCAGCCCTTGGCTGGCGGTTGGGTGACAAAGCTGACCTTCATGATGCCGGCGCGCTGGCAGGCCAGCACCACGCGTCCGATCGCTTCGTAGCGGGTGGCCTCGTCGCCGCGCACATGCACCTCGGGTTGCGGCTGACGCGCGCCGAGTTGCTCGAGCCGCGCGCCCAACGCCGTGGGATCAGCCAGCCGCTGCGCGTTCCAGTAGACGCCGCCGTCTCGGTCCACCGAGATCTCGATGTTGTCAGGCCGGGTCTGGCGCGGCCGATTGGTTTCCTTGGGCAGCGACAGCGCGACCGTTTGCGTGACCACCGGGATGGTGATCAGGAAAATGATCAGCAGCACCAGCATCACATCGACCAGCGGCGTGGTGTTGATGGTGCTGATGACGGCGTCGTCATCGTCGGCTGAGGCGAACTCGATGGCCATGGCGTGATACCGGCTTCAGCCCGCGCCCTTGGTGCTGGCCAGGATCGCGTGGATGTCGGCGCTGAAGCTGCGCACCGCATCCATCGTGACCTTGTTGCGGCGCACCAGCCAGTTGTAGCCCAGCACCGCAGGCACGGCCACCGCCAGGCCGATGGCGGTCATGATGAGTGCCTCGCCCACCGGGCCGGCCACCTTGTCGATGCTCGCCTGGCCGGCGATGCCGATCGCGGTGAGCGCGTGATAGATCCCCCACACGGTGCCGAACAGCCCGATGAAAGGCGCCGTGGAACCCACCGTGGCGAGCACCGCCAGGCCTTCTTGCAGCCGCGACTGCACCTGTTCAACCCCGCGCTGCACGCTCATGGTGAGCCAGGTGTCGCGGTCGATGCTCGCGGTGAGCGAACCGGCCTGCCGCTCGCGCGCCTGCAGACCGGCCTCGGCGATGTAGCGAAAAGCACTGCCGTCTCGCAAGCTCTTGGCCCCCTGGTGCAAGGTGAGTGCCGAAGAAAACACCTCTCGCGCCTCGCGCGCATCGCTGTCGAGCTGCAAGCTCGTGCGCAACCGGGTGACCAGCACGTACCAGCTGCCCAGGCTCATCAGCAGCAAGAAGGTCAAGGTGGTCTTGGACACGAAGTCACCCTGATCCCACAGGGCGCCCAGCCCGTAGGGGTTGTCGACGCTCGGTGCGACCACCGGTGCGATCGTCACGTTACCGCCGGGCACCGCCACCGATTCGGCCGCAGCCGTTGAGTTCTGGGCGTGTGCCGGCTGCGTGGGCAGCAGTGCCAGGAGCGCTGAGGCGGCCAGCACCCGGCCTGTGCGCGGCAAGGCACGCCAAGCGTTGTTGATGATCTTGAGCATGGTGGGGCGAATCTCCCGAAGGTCAGCGAATGTCAAAGTAAAACTCCTGGCGGATCTGCACATCGTCGCCGACGCACACGTAGCCTTCTTTCATGGCCGTCTCGATGGCCTGCACGAACGCGCGCATGACGCGACGGTCGGTGACGCCCTTGAGCGAGGTGCGTTCCACCTCGACTTGCACCACGCGGCCGCCCTTGAGCGTGCCGATCACGAAGATGCTGCCGCGCACCTCGCTCGACACACTGGGCGCCTGCGGCGGAGGCGTGCGGCTGCAGGCGATGCCCGCGGCCACCGGCCCCACCAGCTTGGGAGGTGCGGCTGGCGCGGGCGCGGCCTCACGCACCACGGGCGCGGGTGCCGCCTCGGGCGGTGCCGCCGGCGGCATGGGCACCGGCGAGGCCGGCATCGGCGCGCGCTGCGGCGGGGCCGGCTCCGTCTTTTGAGGGGCCGTTGCCACGGCCTTCGGTGCCACCTCGGGCTTGGGTGCCGCCGGCTTCACCGGGGGCGGTGGCGGTGGTTTGACCTCTTCGATGATCCGCGTTTCGACGAGCACGCTCACGCTGTCAGCCACCTTGTGCGCCAGCCCGTTCATCAAAGCCCAACCCAGCAACACGTGGAACAGCAGCACCGCAGCAAAGCCCGTCCAGCGGCGGCGCGAGTCGTCTTGCCGCGTTGAAAAATCCATCGAATCCAGGCCCGTGCGCTGCAAAGCCAAGGAGGCTAACAAAAACTGGCAGTGCGCAAGGGCAACTCAGGCGCGTCGCTCAAAAACCATAGGCCAGGTTGGCGTACACGGTGCGCCCACGCGGGTCGTAGTAGCGGTCGTCATAGCCGGTCTGAAAGCCCTGGTTGGCACCGCCCACGGTGAGCGAGCGCGGTGGGTTGCGGTCGAACACGTTGAGCAAGCCCATGTTCAGGTGCAAGCCACGCGACAGGCGCCAGCTCGTTTGCCAGTCGATGGTGATGTGGTCGGACACATTGCGCTTGAGCGAATCGACCAAGTCGCCAATCGATCCATCGGCATTCACGAGGTTGACGTCGGCCAGGCCTGACGCGGCCACGTCGAAGTCGTGATAGCCGGACTTGTAGTTCATGGCCAGCGTGTGCAACCAGTCGCCCACCGACACCGTGTTGACCCAGCGGGCCTGCCAGCGGAAGGTCACGCTGCCGTTGTCACCGACGCGCCCGAGGCTAGACGCGTAGGCGCCGTCTTTCAGGGTCTGGTAGCTGTCGCGCAGCATCCACGTCGCGTTGAGCTGCGAAGTCACATCCACGCCGCGGGCCACGCTGGCGCGCCCGGCCACATCAAAGTCAATGCCCGTGCGCAGTTCCTTGCCCTGGTTGACGTTGGGCTGGTACAGCGCCAACAGGGTCTCACCCGTGGCCGAACTCACCGAGCTGGTGAAGCTGCCAGCGTACTTGCGGTAGTCGCTGAGGATCGCGTTCTGGTCGATCTGCCCGATCGCATCGCGGATGCCCACCGCCCACAGGTCGGCGCCAAACGAGAACGACTGAGCCGGCTCGATGCGGAATCCCAGCGTGGCCTGCGTCGAGCGCTCGGGCTTCAACTTGGCGTTGCCCGAGGCGATCACGTCGGCCTGTGCGCCGTCAAAGCATCTCACGTCCGGCCCCAGCGAGCGGGCCACGTCGTCAAGCGTGAGGCCGTTGCCGTCGGCCAGCGTGCAGTCGAGGCTGCCGCCGCTCACGCCGTACTTTTGCCGACCCGCCTTCACCTGCGAGATCGACGGCGCCTTGTAGCCGGTGCCCACCGAGCCGCGCAGCAGCAGGCCCGACATCGGCGTCCAGCGGCCCGACAGCTTCGCGTTGGTGGTGCCGCCGAAGTCCGAGTAGTGGTCGTGGCGCAGCGCCGCCGTCAACTCGACGCCCTTGGCCACCGGTGCCACCAACTCGGCAAATGCGCCATAGATCTGACGCGAGCCCTTGAGCGGCACCTCGGCTGCGTCATCGCCAAACCGGGTGTCGCCGCCCAGCCCCTGCGCAAGGGCGCTGGGCTGGTAGGTGTACTGCTCGCGAAACACGCTCACACCGCTGCCCAGTTGCAGCGGACCGTCGGCCAGCGCCATCAACTCGGTGCTGCCGCGTGCCTCGATGCCGTCGAGCATGGACTTGCCGCCGTTCCAGTAGCCGGTGTACCTGGCGTTGGCGATGGCCGCACGCGCCGCGTCGCTTTGCTGGCCCGGCAGCGCGAACGGGTCGACCACCGTGTTGAGCGCATCGAGCACCCGGTTGTTGTAGCCGTAGCCATCGGCCAGGGCGCCGCGGACCACGCTTTGCGAGTGGGTGTAGGCCAGGTTGTAGTCCCATGAGCCCAGCCGGCCTTCAATGCCCAGCACCATGTGCAGCGACTCGGCGCGGTCGTCGGTGACGCGCTTGCCCAGGTCGGTGAAGCGGTAGCTCGCCAGCACGCCGCCCAACTCAGCGTCGTTGTAGCCGCCGGCGGCCACAGCCTGATTGAAGTACGGCGAGCTCGGCGAGATCACCACCTCGCTCGGGTTGTAGGACACGGTCGACAGCGATTGGCTGCGCGTGTACACCAGGTCGCCAAACAGCGTGGCGCCGCCGTCGCCGAGCTTGCGCTCGAACGACGCGGTCAGGCTTTGCCGTTCGCGCTCGGGGTAGATCTCGAGGTCGCTGGCGAAGTCGTAGGTGCAGGCCTGCTCGTCAGCGTTCGACACCGCAAAGTGGTGCGTCGGGCACTTGCCGTTGGCCTGCAGATAGGGGTTGAAGCGGTTGTAGTTCTGGTCGTACACGTTGGCCGGGATGCTGCGGCTCGATGCGGTCTGGAAGCGGTATTTCTGTCCGCCTTCGGTGAAGAAGAACTCGCCGCTGCGCGCGAATTGGCGCTCTTTCGCCGCCAGCGAGGTGCGCTTGTCGGCACTCGCCGACAGCACCACGCTGAAGCCGTCGGCCTCGATGTCGCCCAAGCCCTTGGTCATGCTGACGTGGGTTTCGCGCGCACCGCCGCGCGGAAACGACACGCCCGCGGTGGCCGTGCCTTCGGTGCCACTGCGCCGGGTGATGAAGTTGATCACGCCGGCGATGGCGTCCGACCCGTACAGCGCCGACGCCCCATCGCTGAGCAGCTCGATGCGCTCGATGGCCGAGATCGGGATGCTGTTGAGGTCGATCGCGTTGTTCGAGCCGGTGAGCGACTGCCCGCCAAACGGTGCGAGGCGCCGCCCGTTGAGCAGCACCAGCGTGCGCGTCTCGCCGATGTTGTGGATGGACGCACCCGCAAAGCCGTAGCTCTCGAGGCCCACCGATCCCGACTCGGCGCTGCCGCCCATCAGCGCGGGCAGGTTCTTGAGCAGATCGACCGTGGAGGTGTAGCCGCTGCGCTCGATGGTCTCGCGCTTGATGATCTGCACCGGCAGCGCCGACTCGGCGTCGATGCGGCGGATCGATGAGCCGGTGATCTCGACGCGCTCGAGCGTTTGCTGGGCCTGCGCGATCGGCAGCACCAGCGTGGCGCACAGCGCCCATCCTGTCTTGCAAAGAACAACCGCGACGGGGTTTCGGGGGTACTGCATCGCGGCTCCAACAGTGAGTGCGTGGGGGGGCTACACGAGTCTTGGCACTGCGGCCAGCAGCTCCTGCGTGTACGACTCTAGGGGGTTAGCAAGCAGCGCGCCAGTCGGGGCTGCCTCCACGATGCGCCCGCGCTGCATCACCGCCACGTGGTCGGCGATGTACTCGACCACGCCGAGGTGGTGGGTGATGAACAGGTAAGACAGCCCCAGCTCGCGCTGCAACTCGAGCAGCAGGTTGAGGATTTGCGCCTGCACCGACACATCGAGCGCCGAGGTCGGCTCGTCGCACACGATCAGCCGCGGCTCGACCGCCAGCGCGCGGGCGATGGCCAGCCGCTGGCGCTGCCCGCCGGAGAACTCGTGCGGATGGCGCTGCAACGCATCAGGGCGCAGGCCCACGCGCTCGATCAGCGACTCGAGCCGCTGGCGCCGCGCGTCGGCGTCGAGTTCGGGGCGCAGCGTGAGCAGGCCTTCTTCGAGCACCTCGTACACCCGCATGCGCGGGTTCAGCGAGGCATACGGATCCTGAAAGATCATCTGCACCGAGCGGCGCGCCAGCCGCAGCGGCTCGCCGTGCAGCCCGAACAGGTCTTGCCCGTCGAGCAGCGCACGGCCTTCGATCACCGCCTGGCCACGCAGCAGTTGCACGATCGCCTTGCCCAGCGTGGTCTTGCCGCAGCCCGACTCGCCCACCAGCGCCAGCGTGCGGCCGCGAGGCAGTTGAAGCGACACCTCGGCCACCGCCACCGAATGCGACGTCACGCGCTGCAGCAGCCCGGTGCGAATCGGAAAGCGCACGCTGAGCGACTGCACGTCAAGCAGCAGCGCAGGTTCGGCCAGCGGTGCCGGTGTGGCCTGAGCGGCTGACGCGGCGAGCGTTGGCGTGAAGCTGCGACTCGCGTCCCGCGACACAGGGCTGGCCAAAGCGGCAACCGACGGCGAAGCGGGCATCAAGCCGTCGTCCGACGACCCGGCGGGTCGACCCACGGTGCTCGACCACGCCAGCGGACGAGTGCTGCCACTCGCCGGCTCGGCCCCGCGAGCGCCGCCATGCGACGGCACGTGCAACCAGCAACGCACTTCACGCGGCCGCTCGCCGCCCTCAAGCCCGTCCACCGCGCCCAGCGGCGCGAGCACCGGCGCCTCGCGGTGGCAGCGATCGAATGCCCGGTCGCAGCGCGGCGCAAAACGGCAGCCGGTGAACACCTGCGACAGCGGCGGCACGCTGCCGCCGATCGCGGCCAGCGGCTCACCGCGCTTGCTGTACCCGGGCAGCGACTCCAGCAGCAGCCGCGCGTACGGGTGGCGCGGGTCGGCAAAGAACTCGGCGGCCGACGCCACCTCGACGATCTGCCCCGCGTACATCAGCGCCACGCGCTGTGCCATGCCGGCCACCACCGCCAGGTCGTGGGTGATCAGCAGCAGCCCCATGCCCTGCTCGCGCTGCAAGTCCTTGAGCAGCTCGAGGATCTGCGCCTGGATCACCACATCGAGCGCGGTGGTCGGCTCGTCGGCCACCAGGAAGTCGGGCTCGGCGGCCAGCGCGATGGCGATCATCACGCGCTGCTTCTGGCCACCGCTCAGTCGAAACGGGTAATCGTCGATGCGCCGCGCCGGCTCGGGAATGCCCACCCGGCCCAACCACTCGATGGCCTTGGCGCGCGCGGGCGCACCGCGCAGCGCGGTGTGCGCCTCGATCGCCTCGACGATCTGCGCGCCGATGCGCATGATCGGGTTCAAGCTGGTGGCCGGCTCCTGAAAGATCATGCCGATGCGCCCGCCGCGCAGCCGGCGCATCGCCGCTTCCGGCAGCGCCAGCGTGTCGAGTCCGTCGATGCCGATGCGCCCGTCGCTGATGTGGCCGGCGTCGGGCAGCAAGCGCATCAGCGCCAGCGCGGTCAAGCTCTTGCCGCAGCCCGACTCGCCCACCAGCGCGAAGGTCTCGCCGCGCTCGATGGCCAGCGACAGCCCGTCGATCGCGCGCACCACACCAGCGTCCGCGTCGAACACCACCCCGAGGTTGTCGATGTTCAGCATGGCGGTTCAGTCGGTGCTGGCGTTGGGCGCGGCCGCAGGGGCCGCCACCGGACGGCGTGCGCGGTACACGCGGGCGCGCGGATCGAACGCATCGCGCACGCCATCGGCAAAGAAGTTGGCCGCCAGCACCAGCGTGACCATGAAGCCGAACGCCGCCGCAAACGACCACCACACCACCGGGTCGCGGCTCATCTCGCTGCGCGCCAGATTGATCATGCCGCCGAAGCTGTTCATCGACGGATCGACACCCACGCCCACATACGACAGCACGGCCTCGTACAGGATCAGCCCCGAGAACTCGAGCACCGTGGTGATCAGCACCAGGTGCATCACGTTGGGCACCAGGTGGCGCCAGATGATGCGCCACGGCCCCACGCCAAACGCCACCGCCGCCTGCACGAACTCGAGCTCGCGCAGCTTG
>CAIVGK010000256.1 GCA_903905475.1 uncultured Burkholderiales bacterium
CTACAACCCGCAGGTGCTGCGTGACGACATGTTCCACCTGGGTCGCCACGGCCCGGTCAAGGGCAGCAAGATCACCCCGGTGCGCTCGTCCTCGGCGCTGGTGCTGTCGTCGACGAATGCCAACCGCGAAAAGATCTACATCCAGCAGCCGCCGACCGCCTCGAGCGGCTTTTCGAGCCAGGCCTTCGCGCCGCATTACCCGCACACCGAGCGCAAGACCGAGACCAAGACCTGCAGCGACTGCCACCTGTCGGCCGACAAGAACAACAACGCGATCGTGGCGCAAACGCTGCTGCACGGCACCGGCTACATCGGACTGATCGGCTACAACGCCTGGGTCGGCGAGGAGCGGCACATCGAGGCGGTGCAAGTCACCGAGTGGGAAGAGCCGCAGGCGGTGATCGGCAGCTACCTGCACCGCCACGCCTACCCGGACTGGTACGCCGCGCACGAGGCCCGCGGCCGGACCCTGCCCGAGGCGCACGACCACGGCACCGAGGGTCGTGCCAGCTGCCTGCAGCTGCGCGGTGAATACCTCTACGTGGCCGAAGGTGCCGGCGGCATGCGCGTGTACGACGTCGCCTCGATCGCCAACAAGGGCGTGTCGCAGCGCATCGTGTCGTCGCCGTTTTCGGCGCTCGGCCAGGGCACCCACATCGCCAGCCGCAAGGCCACCTGCGTCGTGCTGCCCACCACGCAGCCGGTGGCGCCCGCCAAGAACCAGGGTGAGCTGATGCGCGTGACGAATCAGGAGCAGGCCATGCACCCGATCTACAACTACGCGCTGATCACCGATGCCGAGGAAGGCCTGATCCTGGTCAACGTGAACACGCTGCAAGACGGCGACCCGCGCAACAACTTCCTCCAGCGGTCCCTGACCTGGGATGGTGGCGGCGCGCTCAAGGGAGCGCAGCACATCACGATGGGCGGCTCCTACGCCTACATCACGGCGGCGCAAGGCGTGGTCGTGGTCGACCTGAAAGACCCGCTCAAGCCGCGCATCGCGGCGGTGGTGCCGCTGGCCGGCGCGCGCTCGACGGCGTTGCAGTTCCGCTACCTGGCCGTCACCGACGCCACCGGGCTGCGGATGATCGATGTCACGGTGCCCGAGCGAGCGCGCATCGTGGCCTCGGCCTGGGTGCCGCTCGAAGATGCGGGGCGCATTCACCTCGCCCGCACCTACGCCTACGTGGCCGCAGGCCGCCAGGGGCTGGCCATCATCGACATCGAAAAACCCGAAGCGCCCAAGCTGTACTCGCTGTTCACGGCCGACGGCGCGCTCAACGACGTGCGCGACGTGACGGTCGCCTCCACCAATGCGTCGGCGTTCGCCTACGTCGCCGACGGCAAGAACGGCCTGCGGGTGATCCAGCTCACGGCGCCCGACACGCAACCCAAGTTCTACGGCTTCAGCCCCGAGCCCAAGCCGGTGCTGATCGCGTCTCGAAAGACACGCACCCCGGCGCTGTCGCTGTCGCGCGCGCTGGAACGCGACCGCGCCGTCGACGAGACCGGCGGGCAGGTGGCCGTGTTCGGCCGCATCGGCTCGCGGCCGTTCACGCTCGAGGAGCAGCGGCGGCTCTACCTGCGGCCGGACGGCACGCCCTGGACGGTGAAAGACCACGTCGACTCGATCGCTGTGAGCAAGCCATGACCCCACGACTCGCCCGCCTGCGCCCGCGCGCCGACAACGTTCGGTGGATCCTCGCCGTCATCACCTTGCTCGTCGGTCTGAACGCGCTCGCGGCGCCAGCGGCCGCAGCCGACCTGCCGGCGTCGCACAAGTCGCTGGGCGTGGGCAGTTGCGCGAGCAGCCTGTGCCACGGCGCCGTCGAGCCCTGGAAGGATTCGCCCATCCTGCAAAACGAGTACATCACCTGGTCGCGCCAGGACAAGCACGCCCGCGCCTACTCGGTGCTGCTCAGCGAGCGCTCGCGCGAGATCACCAAAAAGCTCAGAGCGCCCCAGCCCGCGCACGAAAACAAGCTGTGCCTCGACTGCCATGCCCACCACCCGGCGCCCGAGCAGCGTGGCGAGAAGTTTCAGGTGAGCGATGGCGTGAGCTGCGAGGCCTGTCACGGCGCGTCGGAACGCTGGATACAAAC
>CAIVGK010000257.1 GCA_903905475.1 uncultured Burkholderiales bacterium
GCCTGGCCTCTCACGCTGCGCGGCATCGAGGCCGAAATCGCGCTGCGTCTGGGCCAGCCGGTCGATGCGCAGCGCGCGGCCACGCTCGATCTGGAGGGCGCACGCGGGTTGGTCGATGCGATGTGCGTGTCGATCGAAATCGTCGATTCGCGCTGGGCCGAGCGGCTGCAGGCCAACCGGCTGGCCAAGCTGGCCGATGTGCTCTCGCATGGCGCGCTGGTGCTCGGCCACTGGGTGGCCTTTGATGCGCAGCGCGACTGGTCGGATCAGGTCTGCCGCGTGCGTGTGGGCACTCAGCCCACGCAGGTGTTTCGCGGCACGCACCCGGTGGCCGACCCGGTGTTCGTGCTGAGCGCCTGGCTGCGCCACGCCACCCGCCACGGCGCCGTGGTGCCGGCCGGCAGCGTGGTGACCACCGGCACCTGGTGCGGCTTGCTGCACGCCGAACCCGGCGACGAGGTCGAGGTCGCCTTCGAGCGCATCGGCCAGGCCAGCGTGCGGCTGTAGCCCGATCGCCGCCACGGTTGCGCCGCCGCGGCGGCGCGCCCGCTCAGCGCACGATGGCCAGCTCGGCGCGGTTGCCGCCCTTGAAGGTGAACAGCGTGAGCGCGCCGTTTTTGAGGTCGCCCTTGCTGTCGAACGAAATCATGCCGCTCACGCCGGCGTAGCCCTCGGTGCGGGCGAGCGCGCTCAGGTACTTGGCCGGATCGGCCGAACCGGCCAGGGCCATCGCCGCGGCCATCAGCTTGACCGAGTCGTAGGCGTTGGGCCCGTAGGCCTGCACCTCGACGCCGAACTTCGCCTTGAAGGCGGCGCGGAAGTCGTCGAAGCGCTTTTTCTGCGCGCCTTCGACGCCACCGGCCACGGCACACACCACCTGCTTGTCAGCGATCGCGCCGCCGGCGAGCCGGGGCAGGTCGGTGGTGCACACGCCGTCGCCGCCCATGAACTTCACGTTGAGGCCGAGCTGCTTCATCTGCCGCAGCATCGGGCCGGCTTGCGAGTCGCCGCCGGCAAAAAAGACGATGTCGGGCTTGGCGGCCTTCACGGCGGTGAGGATGGCGCTGAAGTCGGTCGCCTTGTCGGTGGTGTACTGGCGCGAGACCACCTTGCCGCCGGCCGCCACGGCATCTTTTTCAAACTCCTGCGCCAGGCCCTGGCCATAGGCGGTGCGGTCGTCGATGACGGCGATGGCGCGGCTTTGCAGCGTCACCGCGGCGTAGCGGCCCAGCACGTTGCCCAGTTGCACGTCATCGGCCACCACGCGGAAGGTGGTGGCATAGCCCTGGCGGGTGAACTTGGGGTTGGTCACGCTGGGCGCGATCTGCGGGATGCCGGCGTCGCTGTAGATGCGCGAGGCCGGAATCGAGGTGCCCGAGTTCAGGTGCCCGACCACGCCGTTGACGCCCGAGTCGACCAGCTTTTGCGCCACCGCGGTGGCCTGCCTCGGGTCGCCGGCATCGTCTTCGGTCAGCAGCTCGAAGCGCGCTTTCTTGCCGCCAATCAGCAGACCCTGAGCATTGAGCTCGTCGATCGCCATGCGCGCGCCCATCTCGTTGTCGCGGCCCCAGTGCGCCCAGTTGCCGCTGGTGGCTGCCACGTGGCCGATGCGCACCACCAGCTCTTGCGCGTTGGCCGATGAGGCGATGAACGCTGCGGCGCCCAGCGCCAGCCATTTCCATTGAATTCGCATCGAAAAAACTCCTGGCCGCATGGGCGATGATGGGTCCGACGCAATGCCCCGGCGCGCGCAGTCTAAGGGCCGTGGCGGATCAGTCTTCGCGCACGCTCAGGTGCAGCGGCACGGGGCCTCGGTCGCGGTTGTGCAGCGGGCGCAGCAACAGCCCGGTCAGCTCGGGGCTGAGCGACAGGTCGAACTTGCCCTGGTTGATGCCGGCCACCCGCACGAGGCGGCTCTCGCGCTCGAGTTCGTTGCGGATGACCAGCGTGACCACCTTCTCGCCGGCGCTGATGAACACCCAGAGTCGAAAGCGGTCTGGGTCGCGTGCGGCGTGCACGGCGCGGCGCCAGGCGTCGAGACGCTGGGTGTGCGCCGGCGTCACCGCCAGGGCCGCTGGCGCGAACACGCTGACCTCGTTGTTGAACGCCGAATGGGCGGCGATGGCGTGGTCGCGCGCGCGCACCGACACATGGGTGCTGAACGCGAATTCGGGCTCGTAGAGCACGACGTGGGTGTCGTCCTGCCAGGCGATGGCGCCGTGCTCGGTGCGCAGCCCGAAGATCAGATCGCCCACTTGCAAGCCCTTGGACACCACATGCTCGCCGTGCGCTTGCACCACCGCCGTGAGGATGGGCAGCAGCCGCTCGGTGGTCAGGTCGCCGGCCGCCAGCGCGCCGCGCAACTCGGGCGTGAGCGCGCTGTGGTGCGCCGTGGGCGTGCCGATCTGGTGAAAGTCGGCGGCGCTCGCGTCGAGCCCGTCGGCGGTGGTCCAGTGCAGCAGCTCGGCCTCGCCCTCGGGGCTGGAGGCCGCGAGCAGCAGCGCCACCTCGCGAGCGGCATCGAACGGGCCCAGCTCGAGCGTCAGCCGCGTGAGCAGCTCGCGGTGGCTGGTGGCGTGGGCCTGGTGCTCGTGCAAGAACGCCAGCAGCTGCCCGGCCAGCTCGACATCGCCCGCATAGGCCACCGCCACGCCGCTGGCCAGCGCCACCAGCCGCAACGGCGAGGCCGCCACATGGCCGTCGGCCATGTCGTCAGGCGACTCGTCATCGACGGCGATGTGCCTGACGCTCGCCACGTAATTCACGGCGCCTGCGTCGGCCAGCAGGCACACCGAGTTCTTGTACTTCCAGCCGGCGCAATAGGTCACGGGGGGGCTCCTTTGAGCCGGGGAGTTTGGCATTGGCGGCGCCTGCCCGCCTCAGCGTCGCGCCCGGCGCGTCGGGTCCGTGGCGGGCAGGCGCATGATCGGCGCGATGCGCACCATTCGTCACTGGCCCCTGGGCACCAAGCTCGCGCTGGTCGCCGCCCCGTTCTTGCTGCTGGCCTTGTGCTCCATCGCCGTGCTGGTGTCGATGTCGCTCGAGCTCGAAGGCGGCGCGGCCTCCGTCAACGAGGCCGGTCGCATGCGCATGCAGGCCTATCGCATGGTGTTGTCCGCGGCCACCGGCGATGCGCAGGCCTTGCCGC
>CAIVGK010000258.1 GCA_903905475.1 uncultured Burkholderiales bacterium
CACGGCCACCGCCACGCCGATCGGGATGGCGCCACTGGCCAGCGGGCGGTTTTGCTTGCGCGGATGGGCGCGGTCGCTGTCGAGGTCCCACAGATCGTTGAAGACGTAGGTGGCCGAGGCCGCCAGCGAAAACGCCGCGAACGCCAGCGTCGAGTGCGCCATGCGGGTGATGTCGGCGAACGCGAACGAGGTCAGCAGTGGCACGAACAGCAAGATGTTCTTGGCCCACTGGTGCACACGCAGCTGGCGCACCCACAGCCTTGGTGTGAACTGGGCCGGCTCGATCACCAGCTCGACCGGATTGCACGCGAGCGCTTCGCGCGCCACGCCGGGTGAGGCGTCGACCACGATCACCGAGCGCGCGGCCTTCCAGATGGGCAGATCGGCCGCGCTGTCGCCGGCGTAGGTGAAGTCGCTGCCCACCTGCGCCTGAATGGCCGCGAGCTTGTGGCGACCCTTGAGGTTGACGCCGTGTTCGCTGGCCAGCACCTGATCGAACAGGCCCAGCCGCGTGGCCACGGCGTCGGCGATGCGCCGGTCGGCCGCGGTGGCCAGCACGAGCTTGCGGCCCAGCGATTTCTGCACGCGCAGGTACGCCAGCAGACCCTCGCGCAGCGGCAGCAGCTCGGCCGAGAACGCGCAGCGCTCGGCGATGGTGGCCTTGAAGAAGGCGCGTCCGCGCAGCAGCCACAGCGGCAGCGCGAACACGTCCCACGGCGAACGGCGCAGCAGCTGCAAGATGGACTCGAGCAGCGTGTCGGTGGGTGTCAGCGTGCCGTCGAGATCGACGACGAGGGGCAAGGCGTTGGACATCAAGGGCAGTGCGGGCCTATCGGCCGGCACCCGCAGGGCGCATGGCGAGGCCTCGATTGTCGGTGGAGCCCGCCCACCGCGGTGGGCGGCCTTGCCGACGTTTCCCGCGGCTATGCTCCGCTGCATGTATGCCGACTACTTTGGCCTGAAGCAGCCACCCTTTTCCATCGCGCCGGATCCGCACTACCTCTTCATGAGCGAGCGGCACCGCGAGGCGTTGGCGCATCTGCTGTACGGGCTGGGCAGCGGGGGTGGTTTCGTGCTGCTCACCGGCGAGATCGGCGCGGGCAAGACCACGGTGTGCCGCTGCTTCCTCGAGCAGATCCCCAAGCGCTGCAACGTGGCGTACATCTTCAACCCGAAGCTCACCGTGGGCGAGTTGATGCGCTCGGTGTGCGATGAATTCCTGGTGCCTTACCCCGAGCGCGCGCCGGGCACGGCCACGGTCACCGACTATCTCGACCCGCTCAATGCGTTCTTGCTGCGCACCCATGGCGTGGGCCAGAACAACGTGCTCATCATCGACGAGGCGCAAAGTCTGTCGGCCGACGTGCTCGAGCAGTTGCGCTTGATGACCAACCTCGAGACGCACGAGCGCAAGCTGCTGCAGATCATCCTGATCGGCCAGCCCGAGCTGCGCGAGATGGTGGCGCAGCCGGGGTTGCAGCAGCTCGCGCAGCGGGTGATCGCGCGCTTTCACCTCGAAGCGCTCACCGAGCCCGAGACCGCGCAGTACATCCGCCACCGGTTGGCGGTGGCCGGCATGACCGGGCCGATCCCTTTTCTCGATGACACGTTGCGGCGCATCCACCGGCTGTGCCGCGGCGTGCCGCGGCGCATCAACTTGCTGTGCGACCGCGCGCTGCTCGGTGCCTACGCGGCGGGCCAGGTGGTGGTTGACCGGCGCATCGTCGACAAGGCCGCGCGCGAGGTGTTCGATGCCCAGGAGCTCAGCGCTCTGATGGCCGGGGCGTCGCGGCGCCAGTCGCTGTGGATCGCGCTGGCGGGCGGCCTCGCGATCGGTCTGG
>CAIVGK010000259.1 GCA_903905475.1 uncultured Burkholderiales bacterium
CGAACAGCGCACCCAGCGCGTCGGCCCCTTGGGGCGACTTGCCCAGCAGCCGCGTGAAGCAGATCTCTTTGATGTCGTTCGCTTCCAGGTCGATCTGGATCGGGAAGCGGTCTTTCAGCTTGAAGAGCTGGGGCGAGTTGAGCGCGGCGCGGGGGTCGTCCTCGGTCAGCGTTTGCTGTGCGGTGCCGATGATCCAGACTTTGCCGCCCCCCAGGGCTTTGAGGTTCTTGGACAGGCCGTCTAAGTTCAAGATGAGGTTCTGGCGCGAGCCGACGTACTGGCCCACCTCGTCGATGATGAAGATGATGTAGTCCTTGCCCGAGGCTTCACGGGCGATGGCCAACATCTCTTTGACGCTGTCGTTCTCAAAGACAACCACATCGCTGGTCTCGGTGGTGAACGACGACTCGGTCTTGAACAGCTGGGGATACAACTGATGGGCAATGCCGGGGACCAGGCTGTCCACCACCAGGTCGTCATCACGGTACTGGGACCAGGGCTCGCCGCCGGTGGCTTCCTCAAACAGCTTCAGGAACTCGTCGTAACGGCCTTCGCGGCGCAGGCGACGTTCCAGGGCGGCCACCTTGAGGTTGCGCGAGTAGCCCGCCCACTGAAGCACCTTGTAGAACAGCACCGTGGAGACTTCCTGCATGGTGGCGCCCGCCAACTGCTCACTGGCAAGGTCTAGCAGCAGCACGGCAGCCGGGAAACGCTTGGCCACGGTGCTGAGCAGTTGGCGCGTAGTGGTGCGCTTCAGGCGATCCTGCAGGTGCTGGCGGAACGGGGCGCCATCGATCTGGATGCGATCGTCAAACGCCAGGCCCAGGTACTTTGTGAATGAGCTCTTACCGGAGCCATAGAAGCCCGAGACCCAGACACCCACTTCGTTCTCGCCACCGGCGTCCATGGCCGCCTGCATCTTGAGAAGCAGTTTGTTGAACTGCTCGTCAATGCTGTCAGTTACGACGTATTCAGAGACTTCCTTCTTCAGGCGTTCTTCCTGCGAGACACCGTAGGCGATGACCTTCTCGATGCTGCGGTAGATGTCTTTGGACGGATCAAAAAGCTGTTTGATGTTCATGACTTAGATCGCTCAGGTTCAGCCGCCAACATGTACCGACCGGTAGTTGCCATCCTCGGGATAGAAGCCGAGGAATTTCAGACGGGTCTTGCCAGTGCGCACACCGGGGTACAGGAATACCGTGGGCACATGGAACTTGCCCTGCAACTGGCCCTCGATGACTCCAATGCGCATGTAGGGGTGCAGGGCCTCCAGGTCGGTGACTAGAAGGATGGACTTGGGCTTGCCTTCCAACTCGGTAAGACGTGCTTCAAGGCGCTGTTGCAGCGCTCCATTAGCCACCGCATTGGCAAGCGACTTATTGGTCTTCTCCCAGGACTGCGGAGCCTTCTGGTCAGCAGTCACCCAGATCTTTCGCATGGGGGCGTTGGCCAGAATCTCAGCCACCTCTTTGGCAATTGAGAAGGTGTGAACGTCCCAGCCTTCATTGGCCAGGCGACTCTCCCACGCGACGTGGCGACGCTTCACGTCCAAGATCTGCTCTGGATGGAAGACCAGGTAGAAGATGGGCTCGAAGCTGGCGTGACCGAACTCGCGCCCGTGCTTGACGCGTTCGATCAGCTCCTTGAAATCATGATCGAGCGAGGACATCGATCAACTCCCCTTTGGTTTTGTAGGTCCAGCCGATGTGCACCACATCGCCGGCCGCCTGGAGGATCAGGTAGCCCTGCAGCGACAGTCGCTTCAAGACGTCACGTACATCGTTGGGCTGGAGACCGAGTAACTGCCAGTCTTCATGCACGACGATCTGGTTATCGGCTAGCCCCTGGAATTTGAGATCGTAGGCCAAGTAGGCCGCTACACGATCCTGGACACGAAGCGCCTGGATCTTTCGCGGGCCGCGGATGTTCTTGGTCAGTAGTTCATAGTCGGCACAGCAGCTGAGCAGGTAGCTGCACACCCGGCGTATGGTGCTATCCGACCAGAATTTCTGGGTGCGGCCACCGCGGATGCCGGCAAGGATAAATTCTTTGGAGTCTTCCGTCGTCAGCCCCTCGCGGCCTGATGCATACCGAGGCCAGTAGAGCTGCGTAATAAAATCACTCACGACGAGGTTCGCGCGCGCTGTGTAGAGCAACAACAGTTGCAGTAGCTCGGCCCGGCTTACGTGCTGGGCAAGTCGCTTGAGCATCCAGGCGGCATCAGGCTCGCGCAGGTAGCGCGGCGCAAAGCACTCAAGGACTACGTTTCGAAGCCGGCGAGCCGTGACGCGCGGGAAGAGGCCCGATTCAAGCGCGCGAGCCAGTAGGGTCTGCGGCTCCATGCCTGGCTCGTAAAGCGACAAAAGTAACTTGGTCTCTTCAACGAGGCCCGCGCCTGCCTGCAACTGGGTGGTGTAGTACTTCGGACGAGCCACTATGCCTCCCTTACGAAAGGGAAGGCCTTGATACCCTTTCGGAATGCGTCGACGTACACGCCGGCAAGGGCCCGAAGCAGCGCTTCTGTACCTTCAACAAAGTCGCCGGTCATGACTTGCGCACCCTCATGTGCCACGCCCGGTGTCGCCAGGGCTTCAAGCCGACGAAGAGCAACGTCTGGCGAAGTCAGTTGGGCACGTAACTGCTCTACAAACGGATCGTCTGAAAGCGCGGTGGCAGCTCCCTGCTCAAGCACTTCTGGCAGGCGAAACAGATGGTGAGTACGCCCAATGCCAATGGCATCTTCGTGCACTCGCGCCGCTGCCGCGGTGACGCCGTGGCACTGCGCCTGGAACGCAGTTCGCGCGAAGACCGGCCCGAGAAAAGCAGGTGCGCGCGGGCCGAAGAACTGGCTGCTGAACCAAGCAGCCTGCTGTTCTGCCAAGTAGCCCACAAGCACGCGGACTTCGGCCGCTGAGTGAAAAACGGTGGTCATATCGTTCCGCGCTTCCTTGTGTCTTGCACCTTTCCCGTGAGGGGCTTGTCCAGGATCGGGGCCGTTGTATTGGCCGGTTGTGGACTTAATGTCTTCCGATGCGCCCGCTTTGGCTTGCAGCAAACCGCTGGAGGCCATCGGTGGCTGCGCTCTAGCTGGCAGTGGCAAAACAGCGCCTTGGCCGTCTGTGACATCTGGGTTGACCTCCAGATACGGCCAGTTGGTCGTATTTGCGGTCTTCCACTTGTCTTCGTAGCCTTCAAACTGCCCGCCGTAGCCGATAAATGGCGCTTTCGGGGCCAAG
>CAIVGK010000260.1 GCA_903905475.1 uncultured Burkholderiales bacterium
AGCCGGTGCCCGTGTCACAGGCTGCTGCCGATCTGGGGAATTCGGAGCGGAGAGCCCCGAACGAGGAGATTATAGGTTGCCGTCGATGAACGCGGTCAACTGGGCCTTGGTCAGCGCGCCGACCTTGGTGGCGGCGAGCTGTCCGTTCTTGAACAGCATGAGGGTCGGGATGCCGCGAATGCCGAACTTGGCCGGCACATCGCGATTTTCGTCGACGTTCATCTTGGTCACCTGCAAGCGCCCGGCATAGTCTTTCGATACTTCGTCCAGGATCGGGGCAATCGCCTTGCAAGGGCCACACCATTCGGCCCAGTAATCCACCAGAACGGGCTGTGAGGACTGAATGACGTCGCCGTCGAACGATGCGTCAGAAATGTGTTTGATCAGTTCGCTGCTCATGGTGAATCCTCATTACGCGCCGGACCGAAAAATGATCCACGACTTGAAAAGATTCTGACACATCAGATTGCCGCGCCTGCGTTGCGCACCGGCCAGGCAAGTCACTGCTTGTCTATCGATGCGATGAAGATTGCTTTTCGCGGGCGCCAGGAATCATCCTTGCGGTGCGCGTCGTCGTGGGTACTTTCGTTCGTGCCGGAGTCAAGGTGAACCGTGGGGTTGGGCACGGGTTGCGACAAGCACGACGGGAGTCACAGTCAGCGCACCAATTGAGCCGCAAACGCCTTTGATTTCTGGGCTTTCCCGGGACTCACTCCGGTTGCAATCGACATGAATCGCGATTTCTCACCATGACGGCACCTGCTTCCTCCGCCGCCGGACAGCCGGCCCAACCCGGTCCCCACTTCGGCCGTTTCGAATTGCTGCGCCTGCTCGGCAAGAGTCAAGGCACCATGGTGTGGCTGGTCAACGACCCGCGCACGCAACAGCAGCTTGTATTGACCCTTCCGCGGGTGCAGCCGGTTGATCCCGGTGCGCTCGAGGGCTGGTTGGTGCAGGTGCGTCAGGCGAGCCGCCTGGCACACCCCCATCTGGCTAAAGGTATCGAGGTGGCGGTGCACGAGCATTGGCCCTACCTGGCCGTCGATCGCTCGCACGGTGTGTTGTTGAACGAGTGGCTGGCAGAGCATCCGCATCCCGCGCCCGTCGAGGTGGTCGGCTGGATCCGCCAGGCGCTGGAGGGGCTGGCTTTTGCGCACGACTCGGGCTCGGCTCACCACGACCTGCAACTCCACAGCCTGCAGATCAGCGATTCCGGCCGGGTGCAGGTGATGTCGCTGGGAGCCAGCAGCGCGGCCCACGGACCCCAGGCCGCACCGGCCGCGTCGGCCTCGCGCGGTGCGGACCGTGCGCAACTCAAAGAAGCCGACGCCCTGCGAGCCCATCGGGACGCGGCTGGTCGGGATGTGCTGGCCTGCGGGGTGCTTTTGCACCGTTTGCTCACGGGGGTCGCGCCGCTCGACGAGTCCGATGTCACGAAAGCCGTTTGGCGGTTGCCGCCGCTGGGCCACGATTTCCTTAGATTGCCCTGGAGCGCGCCGCACCCGATCCCCGAGGCGTTGCGCGCCATCGCCAATCGCAGCACGTCCAGCCAGCCCACGCAGCACTTTGTGAATGCCCGCAGTTTTCTGAGGGCGCTGCAAGGCTGGATGGATGCCGAGGCGCTCGGCAGTGATGGACCGCTTGAATTGATGCTTGATCGATTGCGCACGGTTGGCGTGTTGCCAGCCGGCCCTGGCATCAGCTCGCGCATCGAGCGATTGGCCGGGATGGATGGTCAGCACACCGAGGAGATCTCGCATCACATCTTGCAGGACATGGCGTTGACGTTCGAGTTGTTGCGCGAGGTGAATTCGGCGCAAGTGCAAAACGCGCAGGGCGGCGCGGTCGCACCGGTGCTCACCATCCGCCGATCGATGGCGCTGATGGGACTCAATGGCGTGCGCCGGGCAGCCCATTCGCTGCGGCAATGGCCCGGCCCGCTGTCCGAAGGCAACGCCGAGGCCCTGAGGGCGTTGATGGACCGTGTGCGTCTGGCGGGCTACACCGCGCAGGCGCTGCGCCCGGCGGGTTATGACGGCGAGGTGGTCTATCTGGTGACCGTGCTGCAAAACCTGGGGCGGCTGCTGGCTCAGTACCACTTTCCTGACGAGTTCGAACAGATCCGGCGTCTGATGCAAAGCCCGCCTGCGGCACCGGACGCGAGCCCAGGTGCGCCGCCGCGGCCGGGATGGAGCGAATCCGAGGCCTCTTTCGCCGTGCTCGGGATCGACATCGAGGCGCTCGGGGCCGCCGTCGCGCGCCACTGGGGCCTGGGTGAGGAAATGCTGCACATGATCCGGTGC
>CAIVGK010000261.1 GCA_903905475.1 uncultured Burkholderiales bacterium
GGCGCGGCGCCGGTGTCGGTGGCCGCAGCGGTGCAGCGCACGGTGGGCGACAGCTACGAATTCACCGGCCGGCTCGAAGCGCCGCGCTGGGTCGAACTGCGCCCTCGCATCGGCGGCACCATCGAGCGGGTGCACTTTCGCGATGGCGCGCGCGTGGCCGCCGGCGCGCCGCTGTTCACCATCGACCCCAAGCCCTATGAAGCCGAACTGGCGCGCGCGCAGTCGCAGCTGGCCGCCGCGCGCTCGCGCGCCGAACTGGCCACGCAGGACCTGAGCCGCGCCACCCAGCTGCTCGACGCCAAGGCGGTGTCGCGCCAGGAGTTCGACCAGCTCACCTCGGGGGCGGCCACCAGCCGCGCCGACATCCGCGTGGCCGAAGCCGCGCTGCGCATCGCGCAACTCAACCTGGGCTACACCCGGGTCACCGCGCCGATCGCCGGGCAGCTGTCGCGCGCCGTGCTGACTGAAGGCAACCTGGTCACGCCGCAAAGCGTGCTGACCACGCTGGTGGCCACGCAAACCGTGTATGCCTACTTCGATGGCAGCGAGCAGATCTTTCTGCGGCTGCGCAAGGGCGAACCCGGCCTGCGCAAAGTGCGCCTGGGGCTGGCCGACGAAGCGGGCTTCCCGCACGAAGGCCGCATCGACTTCATCGACAACCAGCTCAACGCGCAAACCGGCTCGATCCGCATGCGTGCGGTGTTCGACAACGCCCGCGGCGAGTTCACGCCGGGCCTGTTCGCGCGGCTGCAGCTGGCCGGTGGCGTGCCTTACGCCGCGGTGCTCACGCCCGAGCGCTCCATCGTCACCGACCAGAGCAAGAAGCTGCTGTTCGTGATCGGCGAAGGCCATGTGGCGCAACCGCGCGAGGTGCAACTCGGCATGCTGATCGACGGCATGCGGGTGATCACGAACGGCCTGAAGGCCGGTGAGCTGGTGGTGGTCGACGGCCTGCAGCGCGTGCGCCCGGGTGCCCCGGTCACGCCGCTCAAGGTCGACACCGACGAGCGCGGCATGCCCATCGCGGCATCCACGCCGCCCGCGCCGGGTGCCCCGCCGGCTGCTCCGGCATCGGCGCCACCAGCAGCCTCCGCCCCTGCGGCGCCCGCCGCCACCGCGTCAGCCGCCTGAAGCCGCCACGATGAACATCTCGCGCTTTTTCATCGACCGGCCGATCTTCGCGGCCGTGCTGTCGGTCGTGGTCACGCTGGTGGGCACGCTGGCGATCTTCGTGCTGCCGATCTCCGAGTACCCCGAGGTCACGCCGCCGCAGGTGGTGGTGCGCGCGCAGTTCCCCGGCGCCAATGCGCGGGTGATCGCCGAGACCGTGTCCACACCGCTTGAAGAGCAGTTGAACGGCATCGACGGCTTGCTCTACATGAGCAGCCTGGCCACCGCCGATGGCGCGATGACGCTCACGCTGAGCTTCAAGATCGGCACCAACCCCGAAGCCGCTGAAACCGCGGTGCAAAACCGCGTCACGCGGGCCACGCCGCGGCTGCCCGAGATCGTGCGGCAGATCGGCATCACCACCGAGAAAAGCTCGCCCAACCTGACCATGGTGGTTCACATGGTCTCGCCCGACAACCGCTACGACGCGCTGTACCTGCGCAACTACGCGCTGCTCAACGTGCGCGATGCGCTGTACCGCATTCAAGGCATGGGCTCGGTGCAGGCGTTCGGCTCGGGCGACTACGCCATGCGCGTGTGGCTGGACCCGCAAAAGCTCGCCGCGCGCAACCTCACGTCGGCCGATGTGGTGGCCGCGCTGCGCGAGCAAAACGCGCAGGTCGCCGCCGGCGTGGTCGGCAGCACGCCGGCCGCCCAGGGCACCGAATTCCAGCTGGCCATCAACACGCAAGGGCGGCTGTCCACCGAGGAGCAGTTCGCCGACGTGATCGTCAAGGCCGACCCGGTCGATCGCTCGCTGATCCGCATCAAGGACGTCGGGCGCGTCGAGCTCGGCCCCAACACCTACTCGCTGGGCTCGCTGCTTAACAACAAGGAAGCCTCGGCGATCGCCATCTTCCAGGCGCCCAACTCCAACGCGCTGCAACTCGCCAGCGACGTGCGCGCCACCATGGAGCGGCTCAAGGCCGACTTCCCGGACGGCGTCGACTACGACATCGTCTACGACCCCACGCGCTTCGTGCAGACCTCGATCGAAAAGGTCATCTCCACGCTGATCGAAGCGGTGCTGCTGGTGGTCATCGTGGTGGTGGTGTTCTTGCAGACCTGGCGCGCGTCGCTGATCCCGCTGCTGGCCGTGCCGGTGTCCATCGTGGGCACCTTCGCGGTGCTGCTGATGCTGGGTTTTTCGATCAACACGCTCACGCTGTTCGGGCTGGTGCTGGCCATCGGCATCGTGGTCGATGACGCCATCGTGGTGGTCGAAAACGTCGAGCGCAACATCGCTGCCGGTCTGAGCCCGCACGACGCCAGCGTCAAGGCGATGCAGGAGGTCTCGGGCCCGATCATCGCCATCGGTCTGGTGCTGTGCGCGGTGTTCGTGCCGCTGGCTTTCGTGAGCGGGCTGTCGGGCCAGTTCTACAAGCAGTTCGCGGTGACCATCGCGATCTCGACGGTCATCTCGGCGTTCAACTCGCTCACGCTGTCGCCCGCGCTGTGCGCCATCTTGCTGCAGCCGCACGGCGCCCCGAAAGACCGTCTCACCCGCGTGATGGACGCGCTGTTCGGCCGCTTCTTTCGCTGGTTCAACCGCTTCTTCGGCCGCAACGCGCAGCGCTACAGCCGCGTGGTCACCACCACGGTGGTCAAGCGCAAGACGCTCGCGCTGGTGATCTACGCCGCGCTGCTGGGCCTCACGGTGTTCATGTTCACCCAGGTGCCCACCGGCTTCGTGCCGCAGCAAGACAAGCAGTACCTGATCGGCATCGCGCAGCTGCCCGATGGCGCGAGCCTCGAGCGCACCACGGCGGTCATCCGCCAGATGAGCGACATCGCCGAAGGCATCCCCGGCGTGCACGCCTCGGTGGCGTTTCCGGGCCTGAGCATCAACGGCTTCAC
>CAIVGK010000262.1 GCA_903905475.1 uncultured Burkholderiales bacterium
CAACATCCGCCACGGTGGGCTGGTCGAAAAGGCGTTCGGCCTGACGTTGCGCGAGTTGCTGCACGACTTTGGCGGCGGCACGCGCAGCGGCCGGCCGATCAAGGCGGTGCAAGTGGGCGGCCCGCTGGGTGCCTATGTGCCCGAATCGCAGTGGGACGTGCCGCTCGACTACGAGGCCTACACGGCGATGGGTGCCACGCTGGGGCACGGCGGCATCGTGGTGCACGACGACACGGCCGACATGGCCCAGCTGGCGCGCTACGCGATGGAGTTCTGCGCGATCGAGAGCTGCGGCAAGTGCACGCCGTGCCGCATCGGCTCGACACGCGGCGTCGAGGTCATCGACCGCATCACCGGCCTGAGCGGCGGGCAGCCGCAGCAGCAAGCGCAGGTGCGCCTGCTGCGCGACCTGTGCGACACCCTGCTGCACGGCAGCCTGTGCGCCATGGGCGGCATGACGCCGTACCCGGTGCTGTCGGCGCTCGATCACTACCCGGCTGACTTCGGCATCACTGCTGAATCGCAGGCCGACTGAGGAGACTGCCCATGCTCCAACACCTGCCGCCCGAGATCGACCACGGCACGCCGGCGCGCACCTCGACCGACACCGTCACCCTGTCCATCGATGGCGTTGGCGTGACCGTGCCCAAGGGCACCTCGCTGATGCGCGCCGCGTCGGAGGCGGGCATCCAGGTGCCCAAGCTGTGCGCGACCGACAGCCTCGAGCCCTTCGGCTCGTGCCGCTTGTGCCTGGTCGAGATCGACGATCGCAAGGGCTACCCGGCCTCGTGCACGACGCCGGCCGACAACGGCATGGTGGTGCACACGCAAACGCCCCGGCTGCAGCAGCTGCGCAAGGGCGTGATGGAGCTCTACATCAGCGACCACCCGCTCGACTGCCTGACCTGCAGCGCCAACGGCCGCTGCGAACTGCAGGACATGGCCGGCGTCACCGGCCTGCGCGAGGTGCGCTACGGCGTAGGGGGTGCGGTGGTCGATGGCGTGGCCGGCGCTCATCACACGCAGGCAGCCAAAGACGAGTCGAATCCGTACTTCACCTTCGACCCGAGCAAGTGCATCGTGTGCAACCGCTGCGTGCGGGCGTGCGAAGAAACGCAGGGCACCTTCGCGCTCACGATCAGCGGGCGCGGCTTCGACAGCCAGGTGTCGGCGGGCCAGAACCAGCCCTTCATGGACAGCGAATGCGTGAGCTGCGGCGCGTGCGTCGACGTCTGTCCGACGGCCACGCTGCAGGACAAGACCCTCATCGAGCTCGGTCAACCCGAGCACAGCGCCCTCACCACCTGCGCCTATTGCGGTGTGGGCTGCGGCCTCAAGGCCGAGATGAAAGGCAACACCGTCGTGCGCCTGGTGCCCTGGAAGCACGGGCAGGCCAACGAGGGCCACGCCTGCGTGAAGGGCCGCTTCGCCTGGGGCTATGCCACCCACCCCGACCGCATCACGCGCCCCATGATCCGCCACCAGATCACCGACCCGTGGCGCGAGGTGAGCTGGGACGAGGCCATCGGCCACGCGGCTGCCGAATTCAAGCGCATCCAGGCCGCGCACGGCCGCGATTCGGTGGGTGCCATCAGCTCATCGCGCTGCACCAACGAGGAGGTCTACCTCGTTCAAAAGCTGGTGCGCACGGCCTTTGGCAACAACAACGTCGACACCTGCGCGCGGGTGTGCCACTCGCCCACCGGCTATGGCCTGGGCCAGACCTTCGGCACGTCGGCGGGCACGCAGGATTTCAAATCGGTGGCCCACGCCGACGTGATCGTGGTGATCGGCGCCAACCCGACCGACGCGCACCCGGTGTTCGCCTCGCGCATGAAGCGCCGGCTGCGCGAGGGTGCCCGGCTGGTGGTCATCGACCCGCGGCGTATCGATCTGGTCGACGCGCCGCACGTGCGCGCCGAGCACCATCTGGCGCTCAGGCCGGGTACCAACGTGGCGATGATCACGGCCATGGCGCACGTGGTGGTCACCGAGGGGCTGGTCCACGAAGCCTATGTGGCCGAGCGCTGCGACGCGCGCAGCTTCGCGCCCTGGCGCGAGTTCGTGGCCCGGCCTGACAACTCGCCCGAGGCTGTCGAGGCCGTGACCGGCGTGA
>CAIVGK010000263.1 GCA_903905475.1 uncultured Burkholderiales bacterium
CACGCGCGACAGCGCCTCGTCGAGCGGCACGTAGGCGTGGCCGTAGCGGCGCAGCCCACGCTTGTCGCCCAGCGCCTTGGCCACCGCCTGGCCCAGGGTGATGCCGATGTCTTCGACCGTGTGGTGGCCGTCGATGTGCAAGTCGCCCTTGGCCTCGATCTCGAGGTCGATCAGCCCGTGGCGGGCGATCTGGTCGATCATGTGATCCAGAAAGCCGAGGCCGGTGGCGAGCTTGGCAACGCCGGTGCCGTCGAGGTCGACCGCCACGCGGATCTGCGTTTCGCTGGTGTTGCGGGTCACCTCCGCGCGGCGGGGTGATGACGTGGGGGCTGATGTGCTCATCGCAGGCTCACTTCAGGGGCGTTGGTGTTGATGCGGCGTCGAGTGCCGCGAGCAGCGCGTCGGTCTGCGCTTCGGTGCCCACGCTGATGCGCAGGAAGGGCGCGATCCGCTCGGGTTGGCGAAAGTGGCGCACCAGCACTTTGTGCTCGCGCAGGTCGGCCGCCAGAGCCGCGCCATCGCGGCCCGGGCGACGGGCGAAGACGAAGTTGGCGGCCGACGGGAGCACTTCAAAACCGCGCTCGTGCAGCCCGGCCACCATGCGCTCGCGCGTGGCGATGACCTTCTGGCAGGTGGCGCGAAACCAGTCGTCGTCGTCCATGGCCGCCACCGCGCCTGCCAGAGCCAGCCGGTCCAGCGGGTACGAGTTGAAACTGTCCTTGATGCGGCCCAGCGCCTCGATCAGGTCCGGGTGCCCCACCGCATAGCCCACGCGCAGACCGGCCAGCGCCCGTGATTTGGACAGGGTGTGAACGACCAGCAGCTGCGGGAACTCGCGCACCAGCGACACCGCCGATTCGCCGCCGAAGTCCACATAGGCCTCATCGACCACCACCACCGAGTCCGGGTTGCCGATCAGCAGCCGGCGCACCTCAGAAAGCGGCAGCGCCACGCCGGTCGGGGCATTGGGGTTGGGAAAGATGATGCCGCCGTTGGGGCCGGCTTGCAGGTAGTCATCGACCCGCAGCGAGAAGTCCTCGGCCAGCGCGATCTCGCGCGCCTCGATGCCGTAGAGCCGCGCGTAGACCGGGTAGAAGCTGTAGCTGATGTCCGGGTAAAGCAAGGGCGCGTCGTGCTTGAGCAGGCCCAGGAAGACATGCGCGAGCACCTCGTCCGAGCCGTTGCCGACGAAGACCTCCTTGGCGTCCAACCCGTGGTGGCGGGCAATCGCCTGCCTCAGCGCGCTGGCCTGAGGATCGGGGTACAGGCGCAACGGATCGCCGCTGGCCGCGGCAATGGCAGCCAGCACCCGCTCGCTCGGGCCATACGGACACTCGTTGGTGTTGAGCTTGACCAGCCCGTCGATGCGGGGCTGCTCGCCCGGCACATACGGTGTCAGGGTGCAGACGATGTCACTCCAGAAACGGCTCACGGCAATGTCCTCTCAGCCCCGATTCTTCAGTCGCAGCTCGGCGGCGCGGGCGTGGGCCTGCAGCCCCTCGCCGTAAGCCAGCTCGGCGGCAATCACGCCCAGCGACTGAGCGCCCGCTTCGCTGACTTCGATCAGGCTGCTGCGCTTTTGGAAATCGTAGACGCCCAGCGGCGACGAGAAGCGCGCCGTGCCCGAGGTGGGCAGCACATGGTTGGGCCCGGCGCAGTAGTCGCCCAGGCTTTCGCTGGTGTACGCGCCCAGGAAGATCGCGCCGGCGTGGCGTAGCAGCGGCTCCCAGCGGTGCGGCTCGCTCGAGCTGACCTCGAGGTGCTCGGGCGCGATGCGGTTGCTGATCTCGCAGGCCTCTTCCATGCTGCGCGTGAGGATCAGCGCGCCGCGGCCTTCGAGCGAGGCGCGAATGACGTCGCGCCGCGGCATGGCGTCGATCAGGCGGTCGATCTCGATCTGCACGCGCGCGATGTAGCCCGCGTCGGGGCTGAGCAGGATGCTTTGCGCGAGTTCGTCGTGCTCGGCCTGGCTGAACAGGTCCATCGCCACCCAGTCGGGCGGCGTGCTGCCATCGGCCAGCACCAGGATTTCGCTCGGGCCGGCGATCATGTCGATGCCCACCTTGCCGAACACACGGCGCTTGGCGCTGGCCACATAGGCATTGCCCGGACCGGTGATCTTGTCGACGGCAGGCACCGTGGCCGTGCCGTAGGCCAGTGCGGCCACCGCCTGCGCGCCACCGATCGCGAACACCCGGCTCACGCCAGACACGGCAGCTGCGGCCAGCACCAGCGGGTTGCGCTCGCCGCGGGCAGACTCAGGCGACCCATCGCGGCGTGCCGGGGTCGGCACCACCATCACGATTTCGCCCACGCCGGCCACCTGCGCGGGTACCGCGTTCATCAACACGCTCGACGGATAGGCCGCCTTGCCGCCGGGCACGTAGATGCCCACGCGGTCGAGCGGCGTGACTTTCTGGCCCAGCAAGGTGCCGTCGGCATCGCGGTAGATCCAGGAGCGCCCACACGCCTCGAGCTGGCGCTGGTGGTAGCTGCGCACGCGGTCGGCCGCGGCTTGCAGCGCCGAGCGCTGCGCCGGCGTGATGGCGAGCAGCGCGGCTTGCAGCTCGTCTTGCCCGATCTCCAAAGCCGCCACCGAAGCGGCCTCTACGCCATCAAAGCGCTGCGTGTATTCGAGCACCGCGGCATCGCCACGCGTGCGCACATCGGCCACGATGGCCGCCACCCGCGTCTCGATCGCGTCGTCGGTTTCGGCCGACCAGTGCAGCACGCGCTCGAAGTCGGCAGCAAAGCCGGCGGCGCGGGTGTCGAGATGGCGGATGCGAACGGTCATGACGGAATGGCGCTGGCGAAGGCGTCGATGATGGCGCGGATCGGCTCGCGCTTGAGCTTGAGCGCGGCCTGGTTGACGACGAGGCGCGCCGAGATCTGCATGATCTCTTCGACCTCGACGAGGTGGTTGGCCTTGAGCGTGTTGCCGCTGGACACCAAGTCGACGATGGCATCGGCCAGGCCGGTCAGCGGCGCCAGTTCCATCGAGCCGTAGAGCTTGATCACATCCACATGCACGCCCTTGTCGGCGAAGTGCTGGCGCGCGGTCAGCGTGTACTTGGTGGCCACGCGGATGCGCGAGCCCTGCTTCACCGCGTTCGCGTAGTCGAAGTCGGCGCGCGTGGCCACGCTCATGCGGCACTTCGCGATCTTCAAGTCGAGCGGCTGGTACAGGCCCGAGCCGCCGTGCTCGATCAGCGTGTCCTTGCCGGTCACGCCGAGATCGGCGCCACCGTACTGCACGTAGGTCGGCACGTCGCTGGCGCGCACCAGCACCACCCGCACATCAGGGCGGTTGGTCCCGATGATCAACTTGCGAGACTTTTCCGGATCCTCCGAGACCTCGATTCCGGCCGCCTTGAGCAGCGGCAAGGTCTCTTCGAAGATGCGTCCCTTGGACAGCGCGAGGGTGATCACGGCAGTGCTTTCATGTGGGGAGGGCTGAGGTGACGCGCTCGATGTCGGCGCCAATGGCACGCAGCTTGGCTTCCATCTGGTCGTAGCCGCGGTCGAGGTGATAGATGCGATCGACCACCGTCTGACCGTCGGCCACGAGTCCGGCAATCACCAGGCTGGCCGAGGCGCGCAAGTCGGTGGCCATCACGGTGGCGCCGGACAACCGCGGCACACCGTGCACCACGGCCAGCGGGCCGTTGACATCGATGCGCGCACCCAGGCGCACCAGTTCGTTCACGTGCATGTAGCGATTCTCGAAGATGGTCTCCGTCACCGTGGCGGTGCCCTCGGCGATGCAATCGAGCACCATGAACTGCGCTTGCATGTCGGTCGGGAACAAGGGGTATTCGCTGGTGCGAAAGCTCACCGCGCGCGGGCGCTGACGGCTGCACACGCGAATCCAGTCGTCGCCGGTTTCGATCGTCACGCCGGCTTCGCGCAGCTTGTCGATCACCGCGCTCAGGTGATCGGCACGCGCACCACGCAGCACCACATCACCGCCGGTGGCCGCCACCGCGCACAGGAAGGTGCCGGCCTCGATGCGGTCGGGCACGATGCGGTGGCTGGCCGCTTGGGCCAGCCCATGCAGTCGCTCGACACCTTGCACGCGGATGCGGCCGCTGCCCTGACCTTCGATGAGCGCGCCCATCTTGACCAGCATGTCGGCCAGGTCGACCACCTCGGGCTCCTGCGCGGCGTTTTCGAGCAGCGTCTCGCCATCGGCCAGGGTGGCGGCCATCAGCAAGTTCTCGGTGCCGGTCACGGTGACCATGTCGGTGGTGATGCGCGCGCCGCGCAGGCGTTGCGGCTGCCCGTCGGCACCCACAGGCGCCGTGGCGATGATGTAACCGTGCTCGACAGTGATGGCCGCGCCCATGGCCTGCAGGCCCTTGATGTGCTGGTCGACCGGTCGCGAGCCGATGGCACAGCCGCCGGGCAGCGACACCCGGGCCCGCCCGAAGCGCGCCAGCAGCGGGCCGAGCACCAGGATCGACGCGCGCATGGTCTTGACCAGGTCATATGGCGCTTCAGGCAGGTTCACCGCCGATGCGTCGAGCGTGACCTCGTCGGGCCGCGTCGGGCTGCGTTCGGCCACCACACCCATGTTGCGCAGCAGCTTGAGCGTGGTGTTCACATCCTGCAGGTGCGGCACGTTGCTCAGCGTCAACGGCTCGGCGCACAGCAGCGCCGCGCACAGCTGTGGCAGCGCGGCGTTCTTGGCTCCGGAAATCGTCACCTCTCCCTGGAGAGGGCGACCACCGCGTATCAGAAGTTTGTCCATGAGCTTGGGTGGGCGACTGCGGCACGAACGAGCCCGATCAACGGGGCTCGCCAGCTGCAGCCAACGCCGCAGCGGCTTTCAGTGGTGAGGCAGGGTGGCTCGGTCGGGGCTGGTGCTCCACTCGTGGGGAGTCAGCGTCTTCATCGACAAGGCATGAATTTCAGCGCGCATCCTGTCGCCCAAGGCCCGGTAGACCAGTTGGTGGCGCGCCACGCGATTGAGGCCGTCAAACGCCTGCGTCACGATGGTGGCGAAGAAATGCCGACCGTCGCCCTGCACCTCGAGGTGCTCGCAAGCCAACCCCTCGGCGATGTAGTGCTGAACGTCGTTCGCGGTGGGATCAGACATCGTCAAATTATGGCCCAGGCCTGCTCAGTGGCGGATCTTGTAGCCGATGCGCAGCAGGTGAATGCACACACCACACGCCAGCATCAGGCTCGCGCCGGCAACCCCCAGGCTCGTCCATGGCGAAACGTCGCTGATCCCGAAGAAGCCGCAGCGAAAACCATCGACCAGATAGAACAAGGGATTGAGGTGGCTGACTGCCTGCCAAACCGCGGGCAGGCTGTGCACCGAATAGAACACGCCCGCCAGGAAGGTCATGGGCATGACCACAAAATTCTGGAAGGTCGCGATCTGGTCGAACTTCTCGGCCCACAGGCCCGCGATCAGCCCGAGCGTGCCCATGATGGCCGCCCCGAACAGCGTGAACACCAGCACCCAGCCCGGGTGCGCGAGCGTCAGCGGCGCGAACCCCATCGACACCGCCAGCACGCCCACACCCACCGCCAGCCCGCGCACCATCGAGGCGCCCACATAGGACACGAACCACGCCCAGTGCGACAGCGGCGTGACCAGCACGAACACCAGGTTGCCACTGATCTTGCTCTGGATCAGCGACGACGAGCTGTTGGCGAAGGCGTTTTGCAGCACGCTCATCATCACCAGACCCGGGATCAGGAAGCTGCTGTAGCCCAGACCGCCGATGGTCGGCACGTGGTCTTGCAGCACGTGGCCGAAGATCAGCAAATAGAGCACCGCGGTGAGCACGGGCGCAGCCACCGTTTGCACGCTGACCTTGCGAAAGCGCAGCACTTCCTTGTAGAAAAGCGTGCCCGCGCCTGACAGCGGATGCAGCTTGGGCACCTCGGCCAGCTGCGTCATGCCGTCACCGCCGCCGGTTCGCCTTGCATGATCTCGAGGAACACGTCTTCGAGGTCAGCGCGGCCGATCTCCAGATCCTCGGGCTGGCCGCCCGCCGCGCGCAAGGTGGCCAGCACCGACTCGACCTCGGCGGCGTTGCGCGTCTTGATCTGCACGATGCGACCGGTGACGCGCGCCTGTGCCTCGAGCTCAGCCGGCAGCGGCGTGTCGAGCTTGAAGCGCAGCATGGTGCTCGCGCGTCCGGCGAGCAGCGCCGAAGTGCGGTCAAGCGCCACCACACGGCCGTGCTTGAGCATGGCCAGACGGCCGCACAGCGCCTCGGCCTCCTCGAGATAGTGCGTGGTCAGCAGCACGGTGTGGCCTTGCTTGTTGAGCTTCGAGATGAACTGCCACAGCGTCTGGCGCAGTTCCACATCGACG
>CAIVGK010000264.1 GCA_903905475.1 uncultured Burkholderiales bacterium
ACCGCCGCCGCGCTCGGCGAGCTTGGCCTGGCCAGCACCGGCGCCGCGGCCGGCGCGACCGGCAGCACGCTCGGCTCGCTCGCCTCCGGGCTTGGCACCGCCGCCCCTTACCTGCTGGCAGCCTACGCGCTGTACACCGCCCTGGCACCGTCCCGCGGCGGCCCGAAGTCGGGCGGGTCGTTCAACTCATCCGGCGGCGATCGCCTCTTCACGCCCAACCAGGCGGACTCGCAAGTGTCGGCGCTGGGCGCCGGCATCCTCGGCTCGATCAGCAACCTGGCCACCGAGCTGGGCGGCTCGTCGAGCGGCCTGCAGATCGGGCTCGGGTATGACACCGACCCGCAAGGCACCGCCCAGAACCGAATCGCCAGCTTCCTGCAAAACGCAGGCGGCACGCTCACCTACGACAACCGAATTAGCCGATCGGTCGGGCGCGATGAGGCGGCCCTGCAGACCGAGCTCGGCAACGAGACCGCGAAGCTGGTGCTGGCAGGACTGCAGCAAAGTGAGCTGCCCGCCGCGGTTCGCGACTACCTGCGCACGATCGATGTCGCATCCTTCCAGGCGAGCCAGCTCGATGGCGTGATCTCGGCCGCCAAGGCGCTGCTGCCGCCTCCCGCGGAATCTTCGACGGCCGCCGCTTCGGCGGTCGACTCGGCGCTCGCCGACCCGGGCACCTACTCGGCGGTCTCGACCGAGGTTCGCGAGCTGGTCACGATCTCAACCGACATGCTGGCCCTGCAACGCCAGCAGCTCGAAGCGGTGCAGGGCGCACGCACCAGCACGCAGACGAGCGAGTCGACGCTTGCCGCGCTCGCCACCGACCTTCGCGCCTACCAGGCCAGCGCCGCGGCGCTCCTGGTGCGCATGGCCAACGTGGTCGAGCGCTGGGACGGCGACGGGCTACCCGCCACTCGCCTGGAAGTGTGATCCGATGACGCTCGCCCTGATCCGCCCCTCGACCGTCACTGACGCCGGCGGCACATTCACTCGCGCCACCACCGCGACCTATGTCGATCGTGATGGTGCGCTCAAGACTGCGGCGGCGAACATCCCGCGGTTCGATTACAACGCCGGTACCGGGTCGCTGCTGATCGAGTCTGCGGGCACGAACCTGCTCACCGCCTCGGAGTGCGCGGCCGGGCTGACGGACCTGTCGTCTTCGAGCGGCGCCGTGGCCGGCGGTGCGTTCACCGGCCTGACTGGCACGACGGGCATTGCATTCACAGGCGCCGGGACCGCGCTCAAGTCGTTCACGCCCGCCGCTGGCACCAGCTATACCCTGTCGGTGTTTGTCCGAATGACCGATGGTGGCGCGCCGGTCTGCGGTGACAGCGCAAGCCCGGCGGTTGATTTTTGCCTGAACGTCAACAACGCCAACGCCGCCGCGCAGACGGTGCGCGCGATTGGCGCCGGACTGTATCGTCTCGCCGTCTCGTTCGTGAGCAACGGCCATGCCAGCCTCGGCGTCGTCGAGCTGGCCGGCAACAGCACCCGCAACTTCTCTGTGTCCGGCTTCCATCTCGAGGCCGGCCCGAAAGTCACCAGCTACATCCCCACCACCACCGCCGCGGTGACCCGCGCCGCCGATGTCGCCACAGGCACCGGCCTGCTCTACTCCAACATCCCCGAGCCCGCCACCGGCGACACGCCAGATCCCGCGACCTGGCTGGTCGGCACGACCTACGCGCTGGCCGCCCGGGCGTCCTATAACCACCTGATCTACGCGAGCCTCACCGCCGGCAACGTCGGAAACACGCCCAGCACCAGCCCGCTCTCCTGGGCGGTCGTCGGCGCGACGAACCGTTGGCGGATGTTCGATCAGCGCAACACCAGCCAATCGAGCATCGTGGATCGCATCAGCACTGTGCTGCGCCCGGGTGGCGTGCTGCGGGGCCTGGCGCTGCTCAACGTCTCGCAGGCCGCCGCCGCCACGGTGAGCGTGATCGATCCGGTCGAGGGGGTCGTCTACTCGCGCACCACTTCCATGCAGTCGCCGCCCTCGGCGGGCAGCTGGTACGAGTACTTTTTCGATGCGATCAGCAGCCGCTCCAGCCTGATCCTGACCGACCTCCCGTCCTATCGTGACGCGCTGATCGGCATCCAGCTCCAGGCCGCTACGGCGACCGATGTGGTTGCGGTCGGCGTCGCCGCGGTCGGCTCGACCGTGGACATCGGCCAGGGCGTTCAGTTCGGGGTGAGGTTAGGCATCCAGGACTACAGCCGCAAAGAGGTCAACGCCTACGGCGACTACGAAATTCAAGAGCGCGCGTTCTCGCGCCGCGCGACGTTCGATGTGTTGCTGGACTCTGACGAGGTCGACTCGGTCGCGGCGCTGTTGACCACCGTGCGTGCCACGCCTTGCGTGTGGATCGGCGACGGCGAGTACGAGTCGACCGTGCTGTACGGGTTCTTCAAGACCTTCGACATCGCGATCAAGTACACGAACCAGAGCCAGTGCTACCTGGCCCTCGAAGGACTGACATGACGATCACCGCACTGCCGACGCCGCCATCGCGCGCCGACGCCCCGACCCTGTTTGCGAGCCGCGCCGACGCGCTGCTGGGCGCGCTGCCCACGATGGTCAGCCAGATGAACACGGACATCGCCGCCACGAACCTGGCCAGCTCGAACGCCGGGGCCTCTGCCACGGCCGCCAGCGCGTCGGCGGGCAGCGCCAGCACCCAGGCAAGCAACGCCGCCACCAGCGCCTCCCAGGCCTCGGCAAGCGCCACGGCGGCGGCCACCTCGGCGGCGGTGTGGGTGTCTGGGACGACCTACGCGCTGGCCGCGATCGTTTACTCGCCGCTCACGTTTTCGACTTACCGGCGCAAGGTCGCCGGCGCAGGCACTACCGACCCGAGTCTGGACGGCACGAACTGGGCGCCGATCGCCGCGCCCGAGTCGAGCGCGGGTGGCGCAGGATCGACCCTCCCGCTCACGCTGACGGCCTCGAGCGTCGGCGTACACGTCGTGACGCCAACCACCGCCGGCCTGTCGGTGACGCTGCCGCTCGAATCCACCGTTGCGGCAACCGGCCTGCGCTACTCGGTGCGCAACGCGGGCGGTTTCGACGTGTGGGTCCGGACGAATGCCGGGGGGTTCCTGGGCTGCATTCGGCCAGGCCGCACGACGCTGATCGGCCTGGCCAGCAGCAGCGGCCCGTGGGTCGCCGACCACCTCGAGATCCTCGGCGTCGAGGCAGACAACCTCGGGGTGTCGTTGGGCGCGGCGCTGGGTGCGAGCAACCAGGCCCTCGAGGCGGTTGTGCTGGATAGTGACCGCACGATGCTGATTGCGACCGGATCGAACTCGATCCAGGCCGTGATCTACAACAGCAGTACCTGCGCCTTCGGGTCGCCCGTGACGGTCAGCTCGACCGCCGGCAACAAGCAGATGCGCGCCGTGCTGCAGGCGACCAACGTCGTCCTCTGCACCTTCGGGGTCGTCGCGGCAACAACCCTTTCCGCAGTGGCGCTCAGCGCGTCTGGCACCACCGTCACGGTTAATACGGTCGCCACCGCGACGCTGGCGGCCAACATCACCACGCTCGATTCGCTGGTCGTGAACAATGGCGTTTCGGCGCTGCTGTATACCCGGGCGACTCCGCTGGCTGGCGTACGAGTGCTGACGGTCGCCGCGAACGTCGTGACGATCGGCGCGGAGGATGCGCAGGTCGGCACCGAAGGGCTTTACCTCGACCTCATCACCAGCACGGCCGGGCTGGCCAGCAGCCAGGGCGCGGGCACCATCACTCATCGGCCGTTCACGATTTCGGGGACGACGATCACCGCGGGGACGAGCCTCAGCCGGGCCGCCTTGGTGGCCGCCACCAACCAGGTCAGAAAGCTGAGCACTGGCCGCTACATCAGCTTGTATCGAACGGCGACCCCCGGCCAGGTCTCGGCGGTGTCGGTCGTAGTGGCTGCCAACGTGGCGACTGAAAGCTCGAGTCTGGCAACCTCAAGCGGCGCATCAACTGCGGGCACCTTTGCTTCGCAAACTCGCGCAGGCGGCTACCTGCACACCGTGACGACGACAACCGACGGCACGGTCTATACAACCCAGATGCAGGACAACGGCTCGACCTGGGCGATTGTCGGGTCAACGGCAGCTCGCACTCACACATCAAGCACGCCCGCCGCCGCGCCGTTGGGGACGCTCAACTCGGAGTCGTGGGCGGCCGCCACCGCGGTCGCCAGCGGCGACAGCCAGCTTTTTCGCCAGGCCAACTCGACTCTCACCTGGCGCCAGTCGGGCACCGCCGGCGCTGCCGACGTCTGCTCGACCTTCCAGCCCTCGCCGCACTGCGCCACGCGCCTGGAGATCCCGCGCACCACGCTGGCCAGCGCCGACAAGTCGCTGGCCTTGCCGCTGGCCGCCAACTCGCTAATGGCCGCCGCCCGCGCCGGCGGCATAGAGCAAATTCCGAATCCGGGCCTGGTCACCATCTCGGCCGCGAACGTCGCAAAGGCGGCAACCGATGCCGAGGTCTGGGTCTCGCATTGCCCGCAGGCCGGCACCGTCTGGTCACTCAAGAAACTGAGGTTGGCATGATCGTCGTCACCAAGTCCGGCGAGCGCCTCTACGGCCCGTTCGCCGAGGTTGTCGAGACCGCCTTGCACCTGATGTGCAATGGCGCCACACTGCCGCGCAACGTGATCGGCAGCCACACCATCCGGCAAGACGACACGCCGGGGCCTGCGCACCTGTTCCGCATCAATGCCTCGGGCGACTACGAGGCGATCCCGCAGCCGCAGCCGGTGCCGGCCGAGGTGACCATGCGCCAAGCCCGCCTCGCGCTGCTTGAGGCCGGCAAGCTCGGCGCGGTTGCGTCCGCCATCGCAGCGCTCAGCTCGCCCGCGAAAGAGGCGGCGGGAATCGAGTGGGAGTACTCGAACAGCGTCCAGCGGCGCAATGGTTTCGTCGAGCAGCTGGCGCCGGCGCTCGGCATGACGGGTGCAGACATCGACGCCCTGTTCATTTTGGCGGCCACAAAATGAGGTCGTGGGGTCACGAAGTTTTCGTGGCAGTCGACCAGGTCGTCAACGCGGTGCTGGCGGGTTACGCCGACGAAACGATCAGCGCTCGGTCGTACCGGCTCGGGCGCATCGACCAGCACCACGGCAGGTGGGGCCGCTGGCGGGTCAGCTGGGTTGTCGTCGACGCCCTCTTTTACTGGCAGGACACCTTCACCCGGTTGAGATACGGCAAATGGCCCGAGCAAAAGCACTGCGAGCGCGCATACCAGCAAGAAGTCCACAGGATGCAACTGCCCCCGGAGTATCGAGCATGAACCTGGACATTCTCGGCGCCCGGTTCGAAGCGCTCGGCCGCGACCTGGCGGAAATGAAAACCGTTTTGCGGTCGGTGTCGGACGCGATCACGAAACTGGCGCTGGTCGAAGAGCGCCAGACGCAGGCGGCTGCCAGCATCGCCCGCGCTTTTGAGAGCCTCGAAAAGATCGACGCCCGCCTGGAGCGGCTGGAGGCGCAGCACCCGTCAGCGTTGTTGGTGGCCAGGGTGGTGAACGGTGCGGTAATCGCCGCCGCTGCCGGCTCGGTTGTGTATGTCGCGAAGCACGCGGGGTTGATGTGAATATCACCCTCGGCGACTGGTTCATTCTGCTGGGCATTCTCTGCATCGTCGCCCCGGTGGCCTTACTTGTCTGGATGTCGAAATGAACGCATTCGAGCGCGCCTTCGAGCGGACCATTGGGCATGAGGGCGGCTACAGCATCGACCCTCGCGACCCCGGCGGCGAGACCAAGTTCGGCATCTCGCGCCGCAGCTACCCTCGCGAGAACATCGCCGAGATGACCATCGACCGGGCGAGGGTCATTTACGAACGCGATTTCTGGGTAGCGGCGAAGTGCGACGAGATGCCCGACAAGCTGGCCATCGAAGTCTTCGACGCTGCCGTGAATAGCGGCATCCCGCAGGCCAGCCGCTGGCTGCAGCGCTCGCTCGGCGTCGCCGACGACGGCGTCATCGGGCCCGTTACCCTGTCCGCCGCGCGGGCCTGCGCAGTCGATGGCACCGTCGCGCGCTTCCTCGGCTGGCGGCTCGCGTTCATGGCAGACCTTTCGACCTGGCCCGCATTCGGGCGCGGGTGGGCGCGGCGCGTCTCGGCAAATCTTCGCGACGTGGGGGTGTGATGGCGATGGATCCAGTCACTGCAGCACTCGGCATCGCCGGCAAGCTCATCGAGCGGCTCTGGCCGGACCCGGCGCAGCGTGACGCTGCGAAGCTCGAGCTCCTGAGGTTGCAGCAGTCGGGCGACCTGGCGCAGATAACTGGGCAGCTCGCGATCAACCAGGTCGAGGCGGCGAGCCCGAGCGTGTTTGTCTCTGGCTGGCGGCCCGCCATCGGCTGGGTTTGCGGCGCCGCCTGTGCCTGGAACTGGATCGGCCTGCCAATGCTCAAGGCCGCGCTGCTGCTGGTTGGCGGCCCGGCGGTGGCGCTGGCGCCCGCAGACCTGTCCGAGATGCTTCCCGTGTTGATGGGGATGCTCGGGCTCGGCGTCCTGCGCACGACCGAGAAGATCAAGGGCGTGGCGTAGGCTCGCGCGCCTTCTCGATCCGTTCTCGCGGCCCGCCCGCCGCCGCCTCGCCCGCCGACGGCTCGCCGGATCTGTTGCTATGCAACTGATACAGCCGCCCGGAGACCCTCGCCGGATCTAGATTTCTACCCCTTGAGCTACGGAGGCTTAGGGGGCTACTATACCGCGTTCTCCTCTGACGCGCATCCCTCGACTACCCCCGTTTTCCCCCCTTTTCCCTGCCAGTGATACGATAGATTTGATACGGCAGTGATTCGGTTGATACGCGAGTGATACGGGGGCGGCGATGGCATCGGTGACGAAGACAGGGGAGAAGTCATGGCGCGTTCTGGTGCGGGTCAAAGGACACGCGGCAGTATGCCGGACGTTCGACTCAGAAGAGAAGGCTGCCAAGTTCGGGGCCGCCACCGAGCGGCGCATCCGAGGCGGCGCCACCGTGGCGACCAAGACAATCACGGTCGGCGAGGCGGTGGCCAAGTTCCGCGAGTTTCGCGACCGCGGCACCCGGCCGATTGATCGGGCCAGCACCGAGCACTTCTACTTGAACCACCTGGCCGACGGACTGGGCGACATCGAGGTCGACAAGCTCACCCCGAAGCGGCTCATGCACTGGTGCAGCCTTCGGGCTGAGGATGGGGCGGGCCCGTCGACGCTGAACAGCGAGATCAGCAAGCTCGGCACGGTGCTGAAGTTCGTCGGCATGTCGATGAATACCGTCTTCCCGGACATCGTCGGCACGGCGCGGCCGCTGCTCGAGTACAGCAACCTCATCGGCCCGAGCCGGTCTCGCAATCGCCGACCAACGGCGGACGAGCTGGAGCGCCTGAGCTCCGTTCTCAGCCCGGCAATGTGGGACGTCGCTCAGTTCGCGATCGGGACCGCCATGCGCCGAGGCGAGATCGTGCGGATCCAGTGGACCGACATCGACGAGGCCCGCCGGTGCGTGCTGGTGCGCGACCGAAAGCACCCGAAGAAGAAGGTCGGCAACCATATGGTGGTGCCGGTGACCGCGCTGACCGGCATCGACGCCTGGTCGATCATGCTGCGGCAGCCGCGCATCGATGAGCGGGTTTTCCCGTTCTCGACCGAGTTCATCTCGGACTCATTCGGCGCGGCGCGTGATGCGCTGGGAATCGAGGACCTGCACTTTCATGACCTGCGCCATGAGGCGACCAGCCGGCTATTCGAGGCGGGCCTGATGATCCAGCAGGTGGCAGTGATCACCGGGCACAAGAACTGGCGCAACCTCGAACGCTACACGCACATCAGGCCTGAGACCTTGCGCGCTCCCGGCAGTCATCCAGGTACGCCGCAACGTCTCGATAGTCTGCGCATCGCAGACCCTGGTCCTCATACATCGGAAGCGTGACCTTTCCCTGGCTGAGTCGGTTCCGCAGGGTTTTTTCGGCGACCTGGAGCACCTCGGCTACCTCAGCAATGCGCAGCCTCGGACCGTACTTTTCGAGCAGGTAGGCTTGCGTGAAGAAGCTCATGTCCTGCTCCTTTCGGGCCACGATGCGGGCCGGTCGGACCACTGGATCAAGTGCATGTCTTTCTCCGCTGACTTTCCCGCCCACCTCGCAGCAGCCTCGGCCGACTCATGGGGCCAAGCCGCCCATGACCAACAATGGCCGTTCCACCAGCGCAGGTAACCGCTGAGCGGGTAGCCTACGATTTCACACGGCCACCACCCCAGACTCGGCGGCGGGCCAAAATTCCATTTGGTCATCTCTCTCTCCCTTTAGCCCGCGGCCCGATCCCTGCCTGTCCTCGCTCGAACCACACCATCGGGTTCTCACACCGGCTTGCCCGAACCATTCGCGCCTGGTGCGCTACGGTGCAGTCCTCGCAGAACCCGAGCTCGGGCAGCGGCTTCGCGCTTGAGGCCGCCTCCCGCCATGCACTGTAGGCATGTGGTGTTGTGCAGCGAGGGGTCTTCCCCGCGAAGACCACCCGCACCCGCGCCGGCGATCGGTCGCCGTCACCGCTGGTCCCGGTGCCATGCGGAAAAACCCGCCACCACACCGTCCGTGATCCGACCCGGCGCATCGCGACAATGCCCATCTCGACCGCCGCCGCGAAAAAGCTGCCGACCGTCTTCTTTTCGGACAGAAACACCGCGCGGCTCAGGTCCGCGCCGGCCACCTCGCCGCCCGCAGAGGTCAGCAGCGCCAGCAGCGCCGCGACTTTTCCGCGGGCGACGTACACCGCGCCGCTGGCGGTGACGTATTCGTTTGCCGGGTCTGGCGCTCGCCTGCTCATGCCTCGAAGCTCCAGCGCCACCGCGCAACCTTGCCCGCATCGTCTCGCGTCACCATGCCGAACCGGATCGGCGCCCGCATCACGCTGGCCACGCGCTCTCGCGGCACGCCGCTCGCCTCCGAGATGTCGCGAGCCGTCATCCAGTCGCCGCTGGCCTGCAGCGCGTGGCACATCGCCGCCACGCCGCGCGTGGGCGTGTAGGTGCGCTGGGCAGTCACCGTCCAGCTGCGACGTGCCTCGACCACCGGCAGGGCGGCAAGCGCAGCGGGTCGGGCCACCGGCCCGCCGGTGACCGCTGCGACCAGGTCGGAGAACGGGTTCACGGGTCTTGCCATGGCCGGCTGCATTTACCCGACCAGCCGATGGCGACGAACCGACTGGATGCCGGGCGGCAGTGGCACGCTGGCCGCCTCCAGGAACTGGCTGCTGCCCTGCCCGGTGGCCCGCAGATACTCGACCTCGACCTTCGCGCTGTCGAGCAGCGTCTTGCCGATCTCGTTGACCGCGCGGGCCTTGTCCAGCTCGATCTCGCCCGCCTTTACGGCCTGCAGCGTCTCGAACAGCACCGCACGAAGGGTGTTCAGGTCTTGTCCATTGGTCATGTTTTGGTCCGATTGTTGATGGTCCGGGTCAGGACGCCGCGCAAATGCACGATGGCAGCCACTTCAGGCCCGAACCGGTAGTAGGTGTTGCGCAGCATGTTCTCTCGCCGACCAATGCACTCCAGCAGGTCGATCGTGATCTGGTCGGGGTCGGTGCGCCGCTGGCCGTCCCGAAAGACCACCATGAGCCCGTCTGGCACCGGGCCATGCGCGAGCTGCCACACGTGGCGGTGGTAGCTAATCCAGTCCCTGGGCGAGTACCCGGTCTCGCTGGTCTTGATCTGCAAGTAGCCGCCGAAAAGGCGCAGCGACCCGACCTGCGCCTGGTTGTGCGGCCGGTGGCCGGGTTTGAATACGGTTTCCGGGGACTGCAAGACGCCCTTTCGGCCCTTGATCCACGGCGTGTGGCCGGGTGTGAACCGTGTGCCCATGCCGACCACGCCCGTGAGCCTGCCGCTCTCGTCGCCGGCCAGCCAGGCCGGGTCTTTCTTGAGCTGGAGCTTTTGCGCGAGCTTGACGACCTGCTGATACCTGGCGCCGATCTGCTCGGCAATTTCCCGAGTGCGCGTGGTCGCGAACCGGGCGCGCACGACGGCGATCTGCTCGTCGGTCGGCCGCCATCGCGGGCGGTTGATGCCGCGGGAGCGCGTCACAGCGTCCACCCGTACCAGTACCCGCTCGCGGCTGCCAGCACGAGGACGATCGCGCAGCAGAGCCGGCCGATGAGGCGGTCCATTCGATCGGCGAACGCCTCGCGACGCGTTTCGAGCACCGCGGTCGGGCCGAAGGCCTCGTTCAAAGTCCTGGGCGCTCTCAGACCCGCCCGCGGGCAGGCGCTGGACATGATCCCGGCCTTCATGCTGCCACCCCGGGTCCGACCGGCAGATCCGCCCACCAGGTGGCCTGCACCGGCATGCCGTCCACTTCCCGCCACGTGTCGCCGTCTCGATACCCAAACCAGACTTCAGTGCCGCCGGTGAGGGTGTCTTCAGGCGGCACCTGGATGAGGACAGTCGTGTCGTCATCTGGAGGTTGAGTGGCCGGGCGCCATTGGATGTTCTCAAGCATGGATCTTCCCTTCTCGCCGCATCACGGCGCGGTGCTGGATGTAGAGGGAGCGCACGTCCAGGCGCGGCAGGGCCAGCTGGGCGGCATCGATGCCACGGCTGACCGCCGCCAGCTCGGCGTCGTACATTCGGGGACGGCCCGCCGCCGCCCGATCGGCTGCCGCGTTCATCGCCAGCGCCGCCGACTGGATGGCGACAGCCTCCGGGTGCCGGGCGCCGAGCCGCTGCATTGCGACCGGCCCGATGACGTTCAGGACCGCCGCGACGGCGGTGAAGTGCTCGTCGCTGGGGGCCCGCAAGTGCAGGCCGATCTCGGCGGTCTGCAGGCACTCGGCGAACTGCGCCGTGAGCCCGGCGGTCACCGGCGCGTTGAGCAGGCCCGGCCGGTAGGCCTTGCGTGGTCGGGCGTTAGCTGGCATCGCTCGAGCTCAAGAGGTCGGCGATCTTTCGGCGCAGGGCGTCGATGCTGCCGTCGTTCGCCAGCTCGACGTCGGCCTGAAGCAGGTCGGTGCGCTCGGATGCGTGACCGTTGACCGGGCCAACGCCAGGGCGGGTGATCCGCCAGACCTCGCCGCCGTGCGACTTGACCAGCTCGGCCTCGTTGGCGAACCGGACGTCGGTGATGACGATCGCGTCGGGTTGGCGGCGGGCGGTGCGCTGATACCACTGCACCGTCTCCCGAATGTTCTTCAGGAAGTAGTCCGGGTCGCACGCCCGCCGGAAGTCGCCCCACTTTTGCATGGTGGCTCGGGGGCTGGCCCCGGCCGCGAAGCGCGGGCAGGCCGCAAAGACCCGGAACGCCTCGACGTCGCATCGGTCGAGCGCGAGCGCTTCGGTCTCGGTGTCTTTGCGCACCCGGTCGGTGAAAAGCTCACCGCTGGCCTGGAAGTGCCACGCGACCTCGAATCGCAGGGTGGCGGCGAAGGCCATCGTGTAGGTGTCGCCGATCACCTCGCCTATCAAGTCGGCGGCGGTGTCTTTGCCGGCGCCCGCGTGGCCGGTCAGTCCGATGAGCTTCACAGGCCCACCCCGAGGGCGGCACGCAGGTCGTGCAGCAGCCTCGCAATGGCGGCGCGGCGGAATTCCTCAGTGCGGGCCGCGCCGATCGCCGAGGCGCGGGTGTGGATCGACTGCCACAGGGCGTTGCGTTGGTCGTGTGTCATCTTCGCCTTCCTTTCGATGCAGGAAATCTACATATGTCGATTTACTATGTCAACAGATGTAGACAAAAAGGCGAAAAAAAACCGACACGGCGGGCCTGTCGGTTTTCTGGGCTGGTGAGACTTAAGCGCTATCTAGGGCTTTTCTGGACCGCGCCGCGGTCGCCGGGCGACTTTCGGGGCTTTCCCGAATGTGGTAGGGGGGGGGGGGGGGGGTACGGCCCGCGCAACGTCAACAGCGTGCGCGATATAACCCTCGATCCGGGCTCGCTCCGCCTCTGGGAGTGCCAGCACGGCATCGAGGGAGACGGTGCGAAATGGCCAGCCCTGTGAGGCGCGGGGCTTTCTGCCCTCTCCGCGCTGCAGCCACCCGTGCTCAACTCCGAGAGCTGCAGCAATTTCATCAGACCACTGGCAGCTTTTCCCGTTCCTCAGGATCAAGGCGCTGAGGGTGCCAGCGTCCAGGCCGGGGACGCGCTGCAAAAGGTCGACCTGCTTCCACCCGAGCTCGGCGAGCACGCGGCGCACACGGTAACCCATGAACTCAACGGCGGTAGACGGCATGGCTGCAGATTGGGGCCGTAATTGCCCTTCGGCAAGTGCATTTGTCGACGTTTCTTGACCTTAGAAAATCTACACGTGTAGAATTCCCGCATGACTGACAACCCAATCCAGCGAGCCGCGGCACTGATGGGCGGCGCCCGCCAGCTCGCCCGGGCCGCCGGCGTCTCGCACCAAGCCGTCGGGCACTGGCTGACCGGCGCCCGCCAAATCAGCCCCGCCTCAGCCCTTCTGGTCGCCGCAGCTACCGCCGGGCGGGTCGCCGCAAAAGAACTCCGGCCTGACATCTTCGCCGTCACCATCACACCGAAATTGAGCAGAGGCAAGAAAAAGTGACGAATGGCAATTCGGGCTTGGCGGCAGCACTCAATGGCGCGGCGTCGGCGCTTTCCGCGACAATCTTTGTCGGCGCCCGCGTGCGGGTCTGCGCCGGCCGAGCCTCGGGTCATGACGGCGTGATCGTGGCGATCGATCGATCGTCCGCCGAGGTGCGCCTGCCGCACGGTGGCGGGATGTCGGACGCAACGCTGCGGGTTCCGATCGACGACCTGCTGGCCATTGCACCGCCGCGCACCACCGCCCCCGCGTGGCGTCCCTGGGCCCCGCCCCGGTTCCGCCCGCCGCGAGCTGGCAGTGCGGATCAGTCGCGCCTGCCCTCGCTGGCCGGCGACAGCCTCATCTATCCGCGCGGCCTCGTCTAGCCGTGGCCGCTCAGTTCGACATTGCCCGCGTGGCGCGGGCGGCCCTGTCGTCGGCGCCGCAACTGCTCGCCACCTGGTTGCCCGGCGGGCGCGTCGTCGGGGGCGAGTACAAGGCCAAGAACCCGACACGCGATGACCGCAAGGCCGGCAGCTTTTCAGTGTCGATCGCCACTGGCCAGTGGGCCGACTTTGCGACCGACGACCGAGGCGGTGACCTGGTGTCACTGGCGGCGTACCTGCGCGGCGTCACGCAACTGCAGGCCGCCCGTGCGCTGGCCGACGAGCTGGGGGTCATCGATGCGCCGGTGAGCGCCGCGCCTGCACCGAAGGCCCGCACCGAGTGGGTGCCGATCGTCCCGGTGCCGCACGATGCGGGAGCCTGGCCAGTCGCGCATCCAGTCAGGGGAAGGCCGAGCCAGTCGTGGTGTTACCAGTCGGTCACGGGCGAAACCCTTGGGTTCGTCTACCGCTTCGAGACTTCAACCGGCGGCAAGGAAATCCTGCCGTTGGTGTATGCCAAGCGCCCGGGAGGCGCCAGGGCGTGGCGCTGGATGCAGTGGACGCAGCCGCGGCCCATCTACGGCCAGCAGCGCCTGGTCGACGGCCTGCCGGTCCTGATCGTCGAGGGCGAGAAGTGCGCCGACGCAGCGCACGCAATGCTGGCCGGCCAGTGGGCCTGCGTCTCATGGCCGGGCGGTGGCAAGGCGGTCGGCAAGGTCGACTGGTCTTTGCTGGCCGGGCGGCGCGTGCTGATCTGGCCCGACTGTGACGCTCAGACGGACGGGGAGGGCGCCATGCTGCCCGAGGCCCGCCAGCCCGGCGTCGTCGCAGCAGAGGCCATTGCCACCACGCTGGTGGGGATCGGTTGCGATGTGCGCGTCGTCTCGATCCCTGCGCCCGGTGCCGCCGCGCCTGGCTGGGATGTGGCCGACGCCATCGAGGGCGGTTGCTCGCACGCCGGCCTGGTGGCCATGCTGGCAGTGACACGGGCCCCGGCCTGCACGCCTGCGCAGCCTGCACCGGGCAAGGCCGCAGCGCCGGCGCGCCCTGCTGCTGCGCTGGCCGGCGACTGGGGCGATCGACTGCTCAGGCGAAAGGGTGAGGTCGACCCTTGTCTGGCCAACCTCGTGATCATCCTGGGCAACGACCCGGCCTGGTCGGGCGTGCTGGGCTTTGACCTCTTCTCGATGCGCATCACCAAACGCCTGCCCGTGCCCGGCCACCCGGCCGAGGCGGTCGGGGAGTGGACCGACGCCGACACCAGCGCGGTGAGGATCTGGCTGACAACCGAGTATCGAGTGGTGGCCGGGCCGCAGGATGTCGATGCGGCGATCGAAGTGGTCGCCCGCGCCAGGGAGTACCACCCGGTGCGCGAGCAGCTCGATGCGATTGCCTGGGACGGCGTGGCGCGACTGGATGGCTGGCTGGCCGACTACCTCGGCGCCGATGACTCCGAGTACACGCGCAGGGTTGCCCGATGGTTCCTGATCGCGATGATCGCCCGGGTGCGCAGGCCGGGCATCAAGTTTGACTATTGCCTGGTGATCGAAGGGTCGCAGGGCCTGCGCAAGTCGTCGGCGCTTCGGGTGCTGGCTGGCGAGCATTTCAGCGACACCGAGCTGGACCTGGCCAACAAGGACGCGATGAGCGCGATCCGGGGTAAGTGGCTGCATGAGTTTGCCGAAATGGGCAGCTTGGCCCGTGCCGAGAACACCCGGCAGAAGTCCTTTTTGTCCCGCCAGGTCGATGAGTTCCGCCCGACCTATGCTCGCCGAGAGATCCGCTGCCCGCGACAGCTGGTGTTTGCGGGCACCACCAACGACTGGATGTGGAACAAGGACGCCACCGGTGGGCGCCGGTTCTGGCCGGTCGAGGTGCGCCGCGAGATCGACACCGACGGCCTGGCGTTGGTTCGCGACCAGCTGCTTGCCGAGGCCGACGCCCGCTACCAGGCCGGCGAGCGGTACTGGCCAACGGCCGACGAGCAGCGCCGCCTCTTCGACCCCGAGCAGCTGCAGCGTGAGGCTGAGGATGGGCTGTTCGACCAGCTCCACGACTGGATCGAGCAGTTGACCCGCCCTGAATTCACCATGGGCGACGTGATGACCGAGGCCCTGCGGCTTGACGCCGGGCGCATCACGCGCGACATCACCACCCGGGTCGGCACCATGCTGAAGAAGCTGGGTTGCGGGCGGCGAGAGAAGCGGAATGGGGTCAGCCGGTTCGTCTACACGCTGCCCGACTGGGCCGCCTACACGCGGGCCGAGGCGGCTCGGGTCATCGACGGGGGCGAGCATGCGTCATCACTGCCCATCTGAGCGCTCGATGCTGGCCGGGGGTTCCATACCTTCCATACCTGCCATCCGAGGTATGGAAGGCCAAGACCCGCGCCAGCATTGGGTCTTCCATACCTTCCATACCTTCCATACCTCTTTCCAAACTCTACACACGCACGCACGCGCACACACACCCGCGCGCGTGCGCGCCCGCCCGCATGTTTTCATTTTAGGTATGGAAGGTATGGAAGGTATGGAAGAGCAAGCACTGGCGCGGCTCTCCGGGTTCCATACCTCGGCGGGTAGGTGTGGAAGGTGTGGCAGGTATGGAACCCCCGCCGGGCGCGCCCGATGACCGCCGCCCGCCAGACGATGCCGGGCACCGCCGCGTTCATCGACCAGCTGCGCGAGGTGTTCGGCGCCGACCAGGTCGACCCGTCGATCCGCGCCGGCCTGCGTGGTGCGCCAAACCGCTTCCACGCCGTCGAGGCAGGCCTGGAGCTTGGGACACCCTGCACCGCACCCGCCGATCGACTGTGCAGGCCTGTAGACCCGTTGGCGGTCGCTCCAGCAAAACACCCCCCCCCACCCCTTCGCGCAGGATTGAAAGCCATGCTCCAAATTTCTATGACGCAAGACCTCGAGCGCCTTCGCTCCGAGGTGGCCACGATTCATCGGGACCAGATCCCCTTCGCCACCGCGTTGGCGTTGACGCGTACCGCCGATGCCGCCCGGGCATCGATCAGGCAGGAGATGTCGCGCCGCTTCGATCGCCCGACTCCTTTTATCCTGGCGTCACTCTTCATCGAGCCGGCCACGAAGACCAAGCTCTCGGCGAACGTCTTCGTCAAGGACGTGAAGTTCAAGGCCGACAGCGGTGTGCGGATCGAGCCCGAGTTCGTGGGCGGGCGCCGCCGCTTCAAAGGATACGAGGCCTTGCTGCGGTCTATCGGCCTGCTGGCTGGCGACGAACAGGCGGTTCCCGGTGGCGGCGCAACGCTCGATCAGTACGGCAACATCTCGCGAGCTGAGGTCAATCAGATACTCGCCTGGTTCCGCGCCCACCCCGAGGGTGGCACTCGAAAAAACCTGGACGATAAATCCCGTGACCGCATGACCAAGGGCACCAAGAAACGCTACGGTCAGCGCTACTACTACCAGGCGACCGGGCGCGGCCGGGGCGTGTACAAGGCCGTCAGCACGGGGTGGGGAACCGCGATCAAACCGATGCTGATGTTCGTGCGCAGACCTCGCTATCAGCGCCGAATCAACATGCCCGAGGTAATCCGGGGCGTGACTGCCGCGCAGTTCCCGTCCTGGTTCCGCGATGCGATGCAGCAGGCCACCAGCACCCGCCCGTAACCCGCCCACACCCGCCCGTAACCCGCCCACACCCCCGGGAAAAGGTACTCCCCAGCACCCCAAACCGCGGGTAATTCGAACCCCCCGCTTTCGCTAGTGATTAGGAAATCTGTTATACAATACGACAATCGGTAATCAGCAATCGATAGGCAACATCAATCGTGACGCAACTGGAAATCGCCGCCGCTCTCGATCTTTCGCCTGCGGTGATCTGCCGGTTGGTCAAGCGCGGGATGCCGACCGACTGCCCGGCGTCCGCCGAACAGTGGCGCCGCCAGAACGTGCGCGCCCGAGTGCGCGTCGAGCGCGCCGCTGCTGAAATCGAGCCCGAGCCGTCCGCCGTCTTTGCGCCAGCGCCCTCGTTCATTGCCCCGCCGCCAGCGCCACCTTCTCCCGCTCGCCCGTATACCGACACCCCGCCGGCCGCCTGCAGCTACCAGGAGGCCCGGCGCCGCGATGCGGTGGCCTCGGCCGAGATCCGAGAGCTCGAGGTCGCCGAGCTGCGCGGTGACCTGGTGCGCCGCGCCGCCGTAGTTGCCGCGCTTGGCCGCCGGGTCGCCAGCCTGCGCGAGGCGCTGCTGCAGATGCCCGCCCGACTGGTGCCGCAGCTGGCCGCGACGACAGACCCGATCGAGATGGACCAGCTCCTTCGCGAAGAGGTGACCCGCGCGCTTGAACAGGTGTCGGCCGCCAGTGTTTGATGACGCCCAGCTCGTGGATGCGGACGACCTGGTCGCTTCGCTGCTGCGCCAGTTCCTGGCACCCCCGCCGCTCTACAGCGTCACGACCTGGTCCGAACGCCACCGCATCCTGTCGGGCAAGGACAGCGCCGAGCCGGGCCCGTATCGGGTCGCCCGCACGCCCTACGCCTGCGAGCCGATGGATTGCCTGGGCCAGCAGAGCCAGGTCACCGACGTGGTCCTGATGTGGGGCGCCCAGACGTCCAAGACGACAATCGGCTCGAACTGGCTGGGCTACCTGATCGACACCAACCCGGGCCCGATCATGATCGTGCAGCCCACGATCGACATGGCCAAGCGGTACAGCCGCCAGCGCCTGGCGCCGATGATCGAAGAGTCGCCCGCCCTGCGGGTGAAGGTTCACGAAAACCGCTCCCGCGATGAGGCGAACACGACGCTGCTCAAAGAGTTTGCCGGCGGATTCATGGCGGTCGCCGGCGCCAACTCTGCCGCTGGCCTGCGCTCGATGCCGGTGCGCGATCTGTTCATGGACGAGATCGACGGCTACCCGCTGGACGTCGATGGCGAGGGCGACCCGATCAAGCTGGCCGAGGCGCGCCAGTCGACGTTCGCGGGCTGCAAACGCCTGCTCACCTCCACACCGACCACGCGCGACTTCTCGCGCATCGAGTCCAGGTTCCTGGCCTCCGATCGGTGCTACTTCGAGGTCCCTTGCCCGCACTGCGGCGAGCACCAGGCGCTGAGCTGGGGCGCTGACGCGGCGCACGGGATCAAGTGGGACCGCGACCCGGACGGCGCACCTCTGCCGGAATCGGTGCGCTATGTCTGCCGCCATTGCGGCGCCGAGATCGGCGAGTACCACAAGCCCGCGATGCTGGCCGCCGGCCGGTGGGTGGCGCAGATGCCGGGCGCCGCCGGCGGGCGCGTGCGAGGCTTTCACCTGAGCTCGCTCTACAGCCCGCTCGGGTGGCTGAGCTGGTCGACGCTGGTCGTCGAGTGGCACGCTGCGATGACGGCCGCCCGGTCGGGTGACGTCAGCCTGCTGAGGGTGTTCGTCAACACGAGGTTGGCCGAGACGTTCGAGGAACAGGGCGACCGGGCCGATCAGCACGCGCTGGCCAAACGCGCAGAGGACATCCCGGTCGGGGTCGTGACCTGGGGCCACTTTGTGGCCACCGTCGGCGTGGACGTCCAGGGCGACCGCATCGAGGCCTATTGCTGGGCGTGGGGCCGCGGGCTGGAGCGCCAGCTGGTCGAGCGCGCGGTCTTCTTCGGCGACCCTTCGGCATCCGAGGCCGACCCGTCCAGCTGCTGGTCGGCGCTCACGACCTGGCGCCGCTCGGGCTTCACGCACGCGAGCGGCAAGTCGGTGCCGGTGCTGGCCGTCTTCATCGACTCGGGCGGCCACCACACGCAGAGCGTCTACGCCTACGCGCGGGCCCACCAGTCGGCGCACGTGTACGCGGTCAAGGGCAGCTCGGTCGGCGGCCGGGCCGTGCTGGGCAAGCCCTCTGATCAGGACATCAACTGGCGAGGCACGAAAATCAAGGGCGGCGTGAAACTCTGGCTGATCGGCACCGACACCGCGAAGGCCGAGATCTACGGCCGACTTCGGACTGCCGAACCAGGCCCGGGCTACGTCCACCTGTCCAAGCATCTCGCCCCCGAGATATTCGAGCAGCTGACCGCCGAGCGCCTGGTCACCCGGTACAGCCGCGGCCACCCGAAACTCGAATGGGTCAAGCCGCCCGGCAAGCGCAACGAGGCGCTCGACTGCGCGGTCTACGCGCTGGCCGCCGCGCATTTCGTGGGCCTCGATCGGTGGAAAGAGAACGACTGGCGGCGCTGGCAGGGGAGGGTGGAAGAGCGAGACCTGCTCGACCTGCCGCCTCCCGCGGCGCCAGCGCCGGCGACCGTGCTTGCCGATGCCGAGCCGGCAGCAAAAGCCCCCGGGAAATACGCGATCAGGTACCGACGATGAAAAACACCGACCTGCTTGACGAGATCTTTTCCGCCATCAGCACCCGCGCCGCGCTCGACCGAGAGTCGCTGCGGCCAGTCGAGCGCGAGATCCGCGCCCGCTGGGCAGGTGACCGGGCATACATCCGCGCCGATCAGTCGGTCGAGCGGACTCTGTCGATCCTGCGCGACCACGCCCAGGGCGATCGCCCTGCCGAGCTGGCCCGCCGCTACAAGGTATCGCGCCGCCAGGTGCAGCGCCTGGTGCGCTCCTCGAATGGCTGACCCGGTCTGCGACGCCGTTTGCCTTTTTTTGTCGCACCCGCCCGAGTTATTTTGAGCCAGCCTAGACCGCCCCCTCGGGCGCGCCACCCTATCGCCCGGAGAAACCATGGCAGTCACCTACACCACCGCAGTCAAGAACGCCCGTCTCGACGCCGTCACTACCGCCATCGGCACCACCGGCGTCTTGGAAATCGGCACCTCCGCAATGGCCAGCATCCTGGCCACGATCGCGCTGGGCAACCCGGCCGCCGCTGCCGCCTCGGGCGGGGTGCTGACCCTGTCGGGCTTTCCGCGCAGCGACACCTCGGCGGATAACACCGGCACCGCAGCCGCGGCGCGGATTCGCACGGCCAGCGGCGGCACCGACATCGTGACCGGCCTGACGGTCGGGCTGTCCGGGTCGGACATCAACCTGGACAGCTTGAGCATCACCACCGGCCAGACGGTCACTCTCAACTCGGCGACCATCACCCATGCCTGATCTGCTCGCAGAAATCCAAACCCGCGCCGCTGCAGACCCTGCATTCGCTGCCGCGCTCGCGGCGGGCGATCACACCGCCTGCGCTGCCGCCCTGTCCGTCGGCCGTACCCGCCTGCGCTCCACCCTGCTGACTGAGCGCGGTGTGATGGCGTGCCTCGGTGTCGTTGATGGCGAGGCCGCACTGTCTGCCCTCGAAGCCTTTGCGGCCGCCCCTGCATCCGGCCCGCTTGCCGCACAGCACGCAGGCATTGCCCGCATGGTCGGCTGGCTGCGCGGCGCAGGCATCGACATTGGTGACCCGCTGGCGCAGCAACTGCTCGACGTTCTCGCCGCAGTCGGCGTCCTCGCGCCTGCGTCGGCGGCGAATATCAAAGCGCTGGCGCAGACTCCCGCGCCCGTCGGTGCATCCGAGATAAGCGAGGCGCTCCGTGGCCAATGAATCAGTCTTCAAATACGGCACCGCGAAAACGCTGGCCAATGCGAACGGCGCGGCGATCACGAACAACCAACTGAGCGCGGCGGCCGGGACGTTGTACTCGCAGACGGACACGCTTGATTATCCGGATGCGGTGTTCGTGTGGGCTGGTGCAACCGGCAGTTCATTCGGCGGCACGCCTACTGCCGGCTCGACGCTTGATCTGTTCATTCGCCCGCTCGACATCAACGGCACGACCGACCAGCCTGCGCCGGAGACCGGTTCGCTGACCGACGCCTACAAAGGGCAGTACATCGGTTCGTTCGTTTTGAAAGCATCGTCCGCAGCCGGCAACACGTACCGTTGCGTCGGGTATGACATTCCCCGTGCGGGCGAAGCTTACGTCTTCAACAACGCGACAGGGCAGTCCGTAACCGCGAACTGGACGCTAATCATGACGCCTCGGACGGTTGGACCGGCCTGATGGCTGAGATTTGGACTCGGGCGACGAGGCAGAGGCAGCCGACGGGGGCGGTTGGGGTTAATTGGGCTAACCCGATCAATCGCGGACTCCAGCTTGCGTGGTCGGCCGCATCCGAATACGTCGGGAATCTGGTCACGGGGCAGGCGGCGGAAAAGTCCGTTTCCTCCTCTTTTATCAGCCCGTACCAAGGCACGCATATCGGGAAAAGAAACCAGCAACTTTTCCCGGTTAGCGCTCCCGCATCAAGCGGGTCGCTCGAAGCGCTAAGGTTTGACAGAACGGTTTTCACCGCGCTTCTTGTCGCTCGACAGACAACGGCGCAAAACAATGCTTATATGTTTGCAAGGGGTAACGGTTCTAGCGCCATGGCTTGGGGCCTTGGCTTGCATAGTGGCACGTTTAACTACGCGCTCGCTCAGGTTGGATCTTACTCAAACCCCGAAGCGTCCGGATTGATAAGAGACAAACCTACCGCCGTTGCGTTAACCGCCGACAGCACCACCGGGACCACTTACGAAAACGGACGGTTTGTTTCCAGCGGCGCAATGGGCACGCCACTGTACGAAATAAACCCTGGCTCACAGCGCCGCGTGATGATTGGTGGCGCCCCGTTTATTGGGGCAGCCACAAGCGCGGAAATATACTATTGTTTTTTCTGGGACAGGGTTTTATCAACGTCAGAAATTGCGGCAGCGTCTGCAAACCCTGCGCAGATACTAACCCCCGAACGCCGCGTCTCCTACTTCTTCCCCGCATCCGGCATCCCAACCCTCTCCGCTGCAACCGCAGTATCGATCACCTCCACCACTGCCACGCCTCGCGTGACGGTCACATTCTGAGGCGCTATGGCCGATAACACCACCCTGAACCCCGGCACCGGCGGCGACGTAATCGCCTCCGACGACATCGGCGGCGTGAAGTACCAGAGGGTCAAATTGGCCGTCGGTGCGGAAGGCTCTGCGACGGACGCCAGCGAGGCGACGCCGCTGCCCGTATCCGACGGCCATTCCGGCAATTTGCTGATGCGAATCTTGCAGATGCTCATGGCCCCACTGGGTTACGACAAGGCGCTCGGCCGGCAGCGCGGGACGGTTGTGGTCGAGTCGGGCACCGTGACGGCCGTCACCACCGTGACCACGCTGACCACGCTCACTACGCTGGGCAATATCTCGGCTATCGGCGGGTATAGCGCGCAGATGCAGGTTTTCGACACCAACCGCACCGCCTGGGCGCAGTGCGTCCGCGCGCGCATTACCTGAGGATTATCAGAAATGGCAAACACGTTTAAGAAGGTAATCGACCAGCTGGTCTGGCGGCAGGTTATGCCCGCGCCCAACGCAAGCGCCGCCGCGACTTCAATGGCCTCGGACCTGCGCAGTGATTTGTCGCGCAATCCGTTCGTCTACCAGACGGTCAGCGCCACGATCATGAATCGCTACAACATCGTCACCAAGGCTTGGCAGCCAATGGCCTCGATGGCACTGGCCGGCACGTTTGGCGTGGGGGCTACTTCCGCGTTCGCGCCGAGTCTCGGGCTGGTGGGCACCATCGCAGCGGGCGCGACCACGACATCGGCTGTTATCTCGACGGCGTTCCCGACTGCGGTCGGCGTGAATATGCTCGCCAATCGCGGTGGGTCGGGCGAATACGGATTCAAGCTCAGGATTATCGACACCGTCGCCGGCAAGACGGCCGAGCGGTACATCACCGGAAACACTGCCGGCACCACGCCGACGATCAATGTGCTGTCGAGTTTCGGGTTCACGCCCTCGACCGGAGCGCGGTACGAAATCATCGCAGGCCGCCTGTTCTCACTTAGCGCAGGCACACTCGCCGCGAACATCTGGCGGTCATTCGAGGTCGCGAGCAACACGCTATCGACCGGTCTTTCGACGACGAACCTTCCGGCAACGATCTCGACCGAGTCCGACATCATGGTGTTGGATGAGCAGTACACGCCATATAATTGCAGCCCCGGCGACGGGATGATTAAGGGCGCTTACGCTTATGACGTCGGAGTGGTGACACGCTACGCGCTCACCGCCACAGCATCAGCCGCATCGACGCTCACCGGGCAGGCCACGCTTGGCGACTCCGACGTGCGGCTCAACGAGTATCGCAACTTTCAGATCAGGATCGTCGAGGACACGGTAGCGCCGACTGCCGTCGGGCAGCGCCGGATTATCGCCTCGCATACCGCAGGCCCGAGCGCCGTTTATACGCTGGGCACGGCGTGGACGGTGACGCCTTCGAGTTCGGCCAAGTTTGTGGTCGAGTTGCCGAATCTGATGCTGATGCGAAGCAGCGCAACGACGACGGTCTACACCTACAACTACGGCGATGCCACCGTCAACAACGGCACCAACAGCATCGCTTCGGCGGCGTGGTCGACCACCTACTTCGGCGCAGCCTCTGTAGCCAATGCAGCGGGCGGAATGTGGGCACCGTCCTGGGGTATTCAGCCGGATGCCGCGCGCAACGCACGGCACAGTTCCTGCTACTTCTTCCGGGGTGGCGGAACAGTCTTGGACCTTCTGGATATCGCCGGCTCAATCACCGGCACATGGACCGCCGCAGTCACATACGACGGCAACACGACGACGATGTTGACCGGCACTTGCGGTGGATATTCGCCCTTTGAAAATGAGGGGAGAATGTTTTACGTCAACGCTTACAACGCATCGCTACTCAACCAGTTCTTCCGATTCGATGTGCAAAATCGGGTGCTCTCGCCCTACACAAATACCGATTTTATTCAGTCGGGCACGGGAATATCGGGCAAGCGCATCGCGTGCTACGCCGCACTCGACGGCCCCGACACGTATGACGTTGTGCTGATGCAGTCGCACACTTCAACGATCGCCCAGGAATTGGTGGTCCTCGTATGAGCATTTCAGAACTGATCAGGCTCATGGAGGCGCGGCTGAGCGCGCTGAATTCCGCCCGCGCATCCGCCGCTGCGGTTGGCGACATCGAGCAGATTCAGCGGATCGATGCGGACGTTGCGCAGACGCAATTGACGCTGGACCAACTGCGCACGCTGGTCTGAGCAAGTGCTTCTAACGCTGCTGTCGCAGAACTGGTCGGCATCGACCAGGCTCTACTACGTCGTCTACCCGTCCGCGCTGGCCGATCCGTCGGCTGCGCAGATTAAGCTCGGGCAGGACGCGACGAGTGCAGCGGCGACGGCAGCGGGCAGCGAGGCATCGCCCACTGCGACGATGACGTTCACGTTCTGGGCGCCGGCTGCAGGGCTGACGGCAGGGACGAGCTATAAGGTCGCGCTGGCCTGGTCGGACGGCGCGAGCAACTCGAACGTCTCGGTATCGACCGCGTTCTCGACGACCGCGTCCTCGACGATCGCCGGCTCGATGGCCGGGGTCGAGGTGGGCGCGGATGCGCTGGCCAGCACTGGTAAGGTCATCGTCCGCGGCCCGCTGGTCGCCTCGGAGACGGGCGCGGATGCGCTGGCCAGCACCGGGAAAGTGATTGTCCGAGGCGCTCTGGCCGCAAGCGAGACGGGCGCCGACGCGCTGGCCGGCACCGGGAAAGTTGCCGTCAAAGGATCGCTGGCTGTCTCAGAGACCGGCGCCGACATTTTCGCTGGCAGCGGCGGCGCTGTGCCAACCCGCACCGGGACGATGGCGGCCGTCGAGACCGGCGCAGACGCGCTGACATCCGCTGGAAAGGTGATTGTCAAGGGGCCTTTCGCAGCGGCCGAGGCGGGCGCTGACACGCTGGCCGGCGCCGGCAAGGTTGTTGTCAAAGGGCCTCTTGCGGCGAGCGAGACAGGCTCTGATGCACTCGCATCCACCGGGCGGGTCGCAGTCCGCGGCACCCTCGCGGGTCTTGAGCAAACCGCCGACCAGGCCGCAAGCACCGGCCGCGTAATCGTTCGCGGCGCCCTCGCCGCCACCGAGGCAGCTGACCAGCTTTCCGCCGCCGGCCTGGTCACCGCCGGCCCCACCGGCCAGCTTGCCGCGGTCGAAGCTGCCGACGTATTCACCGGCAGCGGCACGATGATTCAACCAGGCGAGGTGCCGCGCTCACGCCGGGTCGGCCTGCCCACCGCCCGCGCCTCGACTCGCGCCGGCCTGCCGATCGCCCGAAATACAGACCGTGTCGGCACCGCCGTCGCGCAAGACAATCAACGCCTCGGCGAGCCGGTGGCAGTGGAGTGATGATGCAGCAAGATTCTCTCATTGCCGGGGATGCGCTCGACTGGCTGACCTCGACGCCCGATTTCTCGCCCGCCGATGGATGGGTGCTCACGTACCGGTTCATCTCCCGCGCGACCGCACCGGCCACGAAGTACACGGCGACTTGCACCACCGCGCCCGACGGCCTGCAACACCGGCTTATCGTGGCGTCCACCACGACCGCGCTCTGGACGCCCGGCTCGTATGACTGGGCCGCCTCGGTGGCGCTGGCCGGCACCGAGCACACCGTCGACAGCGGAACGCTGGTCATCCGCCCGAACCCGCGCACCGCCACGGCGATGGACAACCGCACCCACGCCAGGCGCACCCTCGAAGCAATCGAGGCCCAGCTCGAGGGCCGGGCCACCAGCGGCGTGTCGTCGTACCAGATCAACGGGCGCGAGCTGAAGTACATCCCGTTGCTTGAGCTGGTGAAGCTCCAGCAGCTCTACTCCTCGATGGTTCGCCAGGAAGTCGCCGCCGCTCGGGTGGCCGCCGGCGCGACCGATCCCCGCCGCGTTTACGTGAGGTTCTGAGATGGGCATTGCCGATCGTTTTCGCTCGATCTTTCGGGCGGCGCCCGTCCCTCGCCAGCGCCGCTTCGAGGGCGCGCGATCTGACCGCTTCACCAGTGATCTGCTGACATCGACGGTCGGGATCAATGAGGAGCTGCGCTCGGATCTGGACCGCCTGCGCGCCCGTTGCCGCCAGCTCGGCACCAACAACGACTACGCCCGCAAGTTCCGATCAATGGTTCAGGCCAACATCATCGGCCCGGGCGGCATCCGCCTGCAAAGCCGCGTCATCGACTCGCCCGGGCGACCCGACCGGATTGCCAGTGCGGCCATCGAGGCCGCCTGGGCGGAATGGTCGCTGGCTGCCGACATCACCGGCCAGTCGTCCCTTCGCGATGTCTGCGCCACGCTGGTGGGCGGCCTGCCGACCGACGGTGAGTTCCTGGTGCGCCTGGTGCGCGGCCCAGCCGCCGGCAATCGTTTCGGGTTCGCGCTGCAGCTGATCGACGTCGATCGCATCGACACGCAGTACAACATGGCCCCGGTGCGCGGCGGCGGCAACTCGATCCGAATGGGCGTCGAGGTGAGCGAGTACGGCCGCCCGCTGGCCGTCCACATTTTCGCATCGCACCCGGGCGCAGCCCAAGGTGACCGGACCCGCCTTCGCGTGCCGATGACCGAGATGCTTCACGTGTTCCGGCGCGAGCAGGCCGAGCAGGCCCGCGGCATTCCCTGGATGGCGCCAGGCGTGGTGAGCCTGCACCACCTGGGCAAGTTCTCGCTCGCGGCCCCTGCTCGCCGCCGAGCACGGCGCCAACCATTTCGGGTTCTTCCAGACGCCCGACGGCGTCGCACCGGTCGGCGCGGACGACGGCAGCGAGCAGATCAGCATCAGCCAGCCGGGCGTCTACGATGTCCTCCCGCCTGGTGTGACGTTCAGCGCTTACGACAGCAAGTACCCCGACACGACGTTCAGCCCGTTCGTGAAGGCGCAGCTGCAGCGCATTTCGAGCGGCTGGGGTGTGGCCTATCACTCGCTCGCCAACGACCTGGAGGGGGTCAACTTCTCGTCCATCCGATCGGGGACGCTGGAAGAGCGCGACCGGTGGGCGGCCGACCAGGAGTGGCTGATCGACTCATTCATGCGCCCGATCTTCCTGGACTGGCTGCAGCAAAGTCTCATGCGCGGCGCGATCCTCATGCCCAACGGCTCGGCCCTGCCGGCCGGCAAGCTCGAGAAATTTGCCGCGCACGAATGGCAGCCCCGGCGCTGGGACTGGGTCGACCCGAAGTCCGACACCGAGGCGTCAATCCTCAAAGTCCGCGCCGGCCTGATGAGCCCGCAAGACCTGGCCGCCGCGCAAGGTTACGACTTCGAGCAGACGCTCTCGGCGATCGCGCAAGCCCAAGAATTCGCCGCCGCACTGGGCGTGCGACTGACCGCCTACGATCCGTTGCCGGGCGTCGAACTGCCAGGCGCCGCCGCGGCGAACAACGGGGCTCCAGCCGCCCCTGCGCCAGCCGCCACGACCCCGCCGAAATAGTTTTGCATGCGACACGCTTTGCCTTTTTTTGTCGCACCCCGGCGGGCAAGAATGAACCATGCCCATTCCCGCCGCTATCGCCCATCACCTGCCCGCGGGGCAGGCCGCCCGTGCGCTGAGTGTTGGGCGCGCGGCCTTAAACGAAGAGGCGCGCACCGCCACGCTGGCCTTCGCCAGCGAGACCGCATACGAGCGGAGCTGGGGCATCGAGGTACTTGATGTCACCGAGCGCTCGATGCGCCTGGCGCGACTGCAGGGCGGGGCGAATCTGCTGGTGGATCACGACACGCGCGACGTCGTCGGCGTGGTGGAAACAGTCTCGATCGACGCCGACCGGGTAGGTCGCGCCGTCGTGCGTTTTGGGAAAAGCGCAAGAGCCGAAGAGGTCTGGCAGGACGTACTGACCGGCATCCGCCGCAACGTCTCCGTCGGCTACCAGATACACGACGCGCAACTGACCGGGCGATCGGGTGGGGTGGAAACCTACCGGGTCACCGACTGGGAGCCTCTTGAGATCAGCATCGTCGCCGTGCCGGCCGACGCCACCGTCGGCGTCGGACGCAGCGCCGACACGCAACCCAATCCCCCAATCATCGAGCCGGTTCTGCCGGCGCACAAGGACACGCAAATGGAACCCGTCATCGTCGTCGAGCGCAACCACGCTGCCGATATCAGCAAGATCGCCGCCAGCATCCCGGGCGGCGCCACCCTGGCCCTGTCGGCCATCCAGCGCGGCCTGACCGTCGAGCAGTTCCAGGCCGAGGCGCTCGCCGCCATGGCGACCAAGCCGCTGCCCTCGTCCGACATCGGCATGGAGCGCCGCGAAGTGCAGCGCTACTCGCTGATCCGCGCCCTGAACGCGCTGGCCAATCCGCAAGACGGCGCCGCACAGCGCGCCGCCGCGTTCGAGTTCGAGTGCTCGGCCGCCGTGGGCCAGCTCATGGGCAAGACCGCCCGAGGCGTGTACCTGCCGACCGATGTCCAGAAGCGCGACATCACCGCCGCGACTGGCGGCACCGATGGCGGCAACATGGTCTCGACCGACCTGATCTCGTCGGACTTCATCACGCTGCTGCGCAATGCGATGGTGCTGCCGCAGCTGGGCGCCCGGATGCTGACCGGCCTGTCCGGCAACATCGCGATCCCCCGTCAAGCCGGCGCGGCGTCGGCCTACTGGGTGGCGGAAAACAATGCGCCCACTGAGTCGACCCAGACCTTCGGCCAGGTCACTATGACCCCGAAGACGGTCGGCACGTTCACGGACATTTCGCGCCGCCTGCTGCTGCAGTCGTCGCTCGATGTCGAGGCGCTGGTGCGCCAGGACCTGGCCACCGTGCTGGGGCTCGCCATCCAGCAGGCCGCGATCAACGGCAGCGGCGCGAGCAACCAGCCCTCGGGCCTGCTCACCCGGATCACCCCGGGCGTGATCGGCGGCACGAACGGCCTGGCGCCCAACTGGTCGCACATCGTGGCGCTTGAGTCCGCGGTCGCGGTCGCCAACGCGGACGTCGACTCGATGGGTTACCTGGTCAACGCGCAGACGCGCGGCAAGCTCAAGGGCACCAGCAAGGTCGCCAGCACTGCCGGCTTTATCTGGGAGCCCGGCACGACCCCGCTGAACGGCTACCGCGCTGCGGTGAGCAATGCGGTGCCGAGCAACCTGGTCAAGGGCACCTCGGGCGCGGTCTGCTCGGCGCTGATCTTCGGCGACTTCAGCCAGCTGATGATCGGCATGTGGGGCACCCTCGACCTGCTGGCCGATCCGTACACCGGGTCGAGCGCCGGCACGGTTCGCGTGCGGGCCTTGCAGGACGTCGACGTGAACGTGAGGTACACCGAGTCGTTCGCTACGATGGTCGATTCGCTGAGCGCGTAAGCGCCAGGCTGTCGCCGAAATGACCGAAGACCTCGCCCCCTTCTTCGCCGACTTCGCGACCACCGCGACGATCGGCGGGGTGGCGGTCCCGGTCATCTTCGACAACGCCTGGGCGCTGGCCGCGGTGGGCTTTGCGGGCATGTCAGGCACCGGACCCTCGGCGCTTGTGATGACCGCCCGACTCGCAGCCGACCCGATCGGGGTTGCCTGCGTGATCAACAGCGTCACCTACTCGATCGCCACGCACGAACCCGACGGGACGGGTCTTAGCCTGATCCGCCTGGAGCGCGCGTGAGCGCTCATCTGGCCATCCAGACAGGCGTGATCACGGCGCTCACCGCCGCACCGGCCGTCGCCGGTGGGCTCATCCGCGCCAATACATCGCGCCCGCTGCCGGCGTCTGCCTCATCAGCTGTCGTCGTGCGCCTGGCGCAAAGCCGCGCGGTCAACCAGCTACTCGGCGGGCCGATCGACTGGACGACGACGCTGCAGATCGAGTGCCTGGCACGCGCCGCCAGTGGATCGGCTGACCCGGTCGCTGCGGTCGATGCGCTGCTGGAGACGGTGTGGGCCCGCCTGGCCACGCTCCCGGCCGCGTCCCTTGGCGCAATGGATGTGCGCGTTGCGCCCGCGATCGACTGGCAGATCGACGACTCAGAGACCCCGGCGGTCGCCGCCACCATCACCCTTCAGGTCACGCACCGCACGCAAAGCGTGGCGCTGACCGCCTGGACTTAATCGGAGGCATCGTGCCCAACCGTTACATCAGAAACACGGTCATTCTCGCCAAGATCGAGGCGACCTACGGCGTGGATTCCACCCCGACAGGCGCCGCGAATGCGCTGCTGATCTCCAACGCGAGCGTGCAGGTCTCGGCGAACAATGTCGCCCGCGACATCCTGCGCCCGTACATGGGCGCCTCCGAGCAGCTGGTCGGCACCCGCAGCGTCCAGATGACGTTCGATGTGGAGCTGGCCGCGTCAGGCGTCGCCGGCACCGCGCCCGCCTGGGGTCCGCTGCTGCAAGGCTGCGGCATGGCCGAGACGGTCACCGCCTCGACCCGGGTCGACTATGTGCCGCTGTCCTCCTCGTTCCCGTCGCTCACGATCTACTATCACATCGACGGCGTGAAGTACGCGGCGCTCGGGTGTCGCGGCAGCTTCGAGCTGATGATGGGCATTGGCGAGCGTCCGATGCTGCGCTTCTCGCTGACCGGCCTCGATGGCGGCGTGACCGCCACCGCGAACCCGTCGACGACGCTCACCGCGTGGAAAATTCCGCTGGTCGTCACCGATCCGAACAGCGGGGACGTGAAGCTCGGCGGCACCTACAGCGCCGGCGCCATCACGGGCGGCACCGCCTACCCCTCGCGCGGCCTGTCGGCATCGCTGGGCAACAACGTCGTCTACCAGCCACTCCTGGGCGGCGAGTCGGTGCTGATCACGAATCGGGACTCGACCGGCAAGCTCACCCTCGACCTGACCGCTGCGCAAGAAGTGACGATGCGCACGGACATCAACGCGAACACGCTCACCAGCGTGAGCCTTGAGCACGGGACCGTGGCTGGCGCCAAGATCATCGTCTTCGCCCCGGCGGCCCAGCGGATCAACCCGCAGGTTGCCGACCAGGACGGGATGGCGATGCTGTCGACTGATCTCCGGTTCACGCCCTCGGCCGGCAACGACGAACTGCGGATCGTGGCGCTCTGATGGCTTTCCGACTGATCGCCAACCCGACGTTCTGGGCGACGGTGCTGATCCCAGCGCCGGGCACCGCAGCGCAGCCGCTTGAGCTCGAGTTCCGCCACCGCACCAGGTCGCAGCTGAAGACCTTTGGCGAAAGCCTCTCGGGGCGGACCGACGACCAGATCGTGCCCGAGATGATCGTCTCGTGGCGCGGCGCGGACGCGGAGTTCTCGCCCGAGGCGCTGGTCGAGCTGCTCGAGCAGTACCCGGCCGCTGCGGGCGAAATTGCCGCGGCTTACTTCCGCGAGCACACGGCGGCCGCGAGAAAAAACTGAACGCCATCGCGCGCGCCCTGGTCGGCGGGGCTGACGACCGGGATGCGATGGACGAGGCAGCGCGCGCGTTTGGCCTGGCGCTCGATCGACCGGTGCGAGACGCCAGCATCTACGTGTACCCCGACCACTGGACCCCGATGATCGTGGCGCAGAACATGGCAACGCAATGGCACATAGGAGCAAGCGGCAGCCCGCTCGGCCTGCGCTACGAGGCGCTCCCGTTCGTGCTGGCCACGCTTGAGGTTCCGTGCGCCGAGCACGGCCCGGTGTTTGCGGATCTGCGCACGCTCGAATCCGACATGCTCGCGCTACTGCGGGCCAAGGCGCACTGATGGCTGACGTCGAATCACGCGTTGTCATCACTGCGGAGGACCGCACCCGCGCGGCCTTCGCTCAGCTCGACGGCGCTCTGGGCGGCCTGGGCGCCAAGTTCGGCGCAGTGGCCGTCGCCGCCGCAAGCGTGGCCACCGTCATGGCGGGCGCTCGCTGGCTGACCGACATCACGGCAAAGTCGATCGAGGCAGCCGGGCACCTGAACGACCTGTCGCAGTCGACCGGCGTCTCGGGCGCGAGCCTGTCGCGGTTCTCGATCGCGGCAAAGCAGTCGGGCCTCGATGTTGACCAGCTCGCCGCCGGCCTGCAAAAGCTCAACGTCAAGATCGACGAATCAGCCGGCGGCAACCGCGAGGCGACCGAGACATTCGCGCGGCTGGGCATATCAGTTCGCACCGCCAACGGCGAGGTGCGGTCGTCCGAGGACGTCCTGCTCGATGTTGCGGAGAAGTTTTCCGGGATGGAAGACGGCGCCGCGAAGACCGCGGTGGCCATGGGACTGTTCGGGAAGTCCGGGGCCGCCCTGATCCCGTTCCTGAACCAGGGCCGTGACGGGCTGGAAGAGGCCGCCCGGGCCGCCGATGCGCTGGGTATCACGCTGAACAACAACACAATCCGCGCGGCCGACCAGGTCGGCGACTCGCTCGATCTGATGGGCATGATCTCGACCGGCCTCGGCAACAAAATCATGGCCGAGCTGCTGCCGACCGTGTTGCAGATCACTCGATCGTTCACCGCCTGGATCGTCGAGACCGGCGCGCTCGATGTGGCCGCGCAGGTTGTGGCCGGCACGTTCCGACTGCTGGTCAACGTGGGCCAGGTGGTCTACGGGACGTTCAGCTATCTCGGCACTGTCGTCGGCGCCACCGCCGCCGCGCTGATCCAGTTCGTCCAGGGCGAGTACACGCAGGCGTGGACAACGCTCAAGACCGGGTTCGGCGAGGCGGGCGCCACGATCGCAAGAACCGGCACCAACATTGCGGCGACCTGGACCGAGTCTGTCAGCACGATGGCCGCGAGCAGCGAGCGCGCCGGACCCGCCCTGGGCCGCCTGGCCGCCCGCGCCGCCGAGGTAAAGCCAGAGGTCGACAAGGCCGCCGAGGCGACGCTGAAGCTTTTCGATGCGCTGGAAAAGAAGATCGTCGCCACCGAGACCGAGATCTCGACCGGTCGACGCGCAACCGAAGTCGATCAGCTGCGCACCAACTTCCTGGCCGGCCTCGAGGCAGGCACCCTTCGAGCCACCGAGGCGGAACAGGCCGCCTATCTGGCGATGCTCGACCGTCTGCAGGCCGGCAGCGACATGATCGCGAGTGATCAGACGCGCCTGCGGATTGCGGGCGAACTGGCGACGCAAGTCGCCGCCGATGCGCGCGCCCGCGAAGCACAGCTTAACTCGGTGCAGTCGACGATCGACAAGCAACGCGACGAGAACGCCGCCATCGGCCTGACTAAAGAGCAGCTCGCAGAGCTGTCCGCCAAGCGATACGAGGACATGGCGGCGCAGACGAATCAGCGCATTGACCAGCTGATGACCGTCGGCGCTCTGGGCGATGAATATGACTCGCTGGTGCAGCTGGTCGACAAGTACCGCACGATGGCAGGCGAGATCCGCGCCGGCGGCGCCCGCCAGGCGGTCGTCGATTCTGCGACTGCCGCTGCCCGCGAGTGGGAGCGCACCTCGCAGCAGATCGAAAGCAGCTTGACCGACGCGCTGATGCGCGGCTTCGAGTCCGGCCGCGGCTTCATGGACAACCTCAAGACGTCCATGCGGAACATGTTCAACACGCTGGTGCTGCGGCCGATCATCCAGGCCGTGGTGCAACCGATCGCCGGCGGCCTGACCGCGGCGCTCGGGCTGACTGGCATGGCCGGTACCGCCAATGCCGCCACCGGCGCCGGTGGCACCGGAATCCTCGGCACGCTGGGCAACCTTGGGTCGATCGGATCGGCACTGACCGGCGGTATCGGTGGCGCCTTCGGCGGGCTATTGGCCGGGCCGATGGCGTCGGTCTCGGCCGCGTTCGGTGCAGGCGGCGCATTCGGCGGTAGCGCCTACACCGCCGCCGCGCTCGGCGAGCTTGGCCTGGCCAGCACCGGCGCCGCGGCCGGCGCGACCGGCAGCACGCTCGGCTCGCTCGCCTCCGGGCTTGGCACCGCCGCCCCTTACCTGCTGGCAGCCTACGCGCTGTACACCGCC
>CAIVGK010000265.1 GCA_903905475.1 uncultured Burkholderiales bacterium
AGCAAGGCAGGCAATGCCAACTCAACCACCATCACGCGGTTGAGCGTGGAGGTGGTCAGCACCACGACAGCGCCCAGACAGGCCTGCACCAGCCCCAGGCGGGCAATGCTGCCCCAGCCGAAGGTGTGATTCACCGACGGCCCGCTCATGCCGCGCCCCCCAGCGAGCGCAGCGCAAACGCGCTGACCATCATGCCGGCCACGAACAGCGGCACGCCGAACCCGCTATAGAACAGCGCTTGCTTGACCGGATCCTTGACGAAGCGCGCCATCAGCAGCGCTTGCGCGACCATCAACGCCGCCACCGCGATGGCCTGCCCCGTGGTGCCCCAGCTGATCAAGAGCAGCAGCACCATCAGCTGCGGAACCATCATCACGACGCAGGCCACCCAGGCCGCGCGTTGAATGCCCAGGCGCACCGGCAGTGAGCCCACGCCCATCTGGCGGTCGCCTTCGACCGACTTGAAGTCATTGAGCGTCATGATGCCGTGGGCACCCGCGCTGTACAGGCCAGCCAGCGCCAGTGACCGCGCATCGGGCATCGCGCCACCGGCCATCACCGCCGCACCCGTCACCCAGGCCAGTCCCTCGTAGCACAGGCCACACGCAGCATTGCCCCACCAGCCGTTGAGCTTCAAGCGCAACGGCGGCGCGCTGTAGGCCCAGGCCAGCAGCAGGCCCAGAGCGCCGGCAGCAAAGCCCCAGGTGCCCAGCGTGACGGCCACGGCCAGCGACAGGCCCGTCCAGATGATGGCGATGTAAAGGCCCCACGAGCCTGGCATGCGACCTGACGGAATCGGACGATTCGGCTCGTTGATGGCATCGACGTGGCGATCGAACCAGTCGTTGACCGCCTGGCTGCTCGCGCACACCAGCGGCCCGGCCAGCAGCACGCCGGTGATGATCGTGAGCCAGCGCCCGTCCGGCGAGATGCCCGAGGCGATCACGCCGCAGCAAAACGCCCACATGGGCGGGAACCAGGTGATGGGCTTGAGCAATTCAGCCACCACAGGCCACGCGGGCACCGCAGACGATGAGGGCAGGACTTTGGCTGACATGCGGGTCATTCTGGGCTTGACACTTGTGAGTGTCAATCTAAACTTACACTGAAACGGGCTATCGAAATCCCGCACAACCGCAACGCAGTAATCGCGGAAAGCACCCCACCGATGAAGCCAACGTCCATCCTTGAACACAACTTTCTGGCCGGTGCCGATGACGTCATTCGGCGCGACACCGGCGCGCGCAAGCCCACCGCCATCGTGATCGGCAGCGGCTTTGGCGGGCTGGCCGCAGGCATCCGGTTGCAAGCGCGCGGCTACCAGGTCACGGTGCTGGAGAAGCTCGACGCTCCGGGCGGGCGGGCCTATGTGCATCGGCAAGACGGCTACACCTTCGATGCCGGCCCGACCATCATCACCGTGCCGTTCATGCTCGAAGAGTTGTGGAGTCTGTGCGGCAAGAAGCTGTCAGACGATGTCGAGTTGCGACCGCTCGATCCGTTCTATCGCATCTTGTTCGACGACGGCAGCCACTTCGACTACAGCGGCGATCTCGAGGCGATGCGCACCGAGGTCGCGCGCTTTTGCCCCTCGGATCTGGACGGCTTTGACGGCTTCATGGCCGAGTCCGACCGCTGCTACAAGCTCGGCTTCGAAGAACTGGCCACCGTGGCCTTCGACACCCTGGGCGATCTGGTCGATGCCTTGCCTTCGATGGTGAAGATGCGCGCCTGGCGCAGCCTCTACAGCATGGCCGCCAAGCACCTGCGCAACGACAAGCTGCGCATCGTGATGAGCTTTCACCCGCTGCTCATCGGCGGCAATCCGTTTGCCGTGACTTGCGTGTACAGCCTGATCACCGCGCTCGAGCGCAAGTTCGGCGTGCACTGGGCGATGGGCGGCACCGGCGCGCTGATCCAGGGGCTGGTGGGACTGCTCGAAGGCAGCGGCGCGCAGTTGCGGCTTGATTCGGAAGTGCGCGAGATCAACTGCGTGCCCACCACCGCGGGCAAGCCGCGCGCCACCGGCGTCACGCTGGCCAGCGGCGAGCAGCTCGATGCCGACATCGTGGTGTCCAACGCCGACACCGCCTGGACCTACCGGCACCTGATCGCGCCGCAGTTCCGCCGCCACTGGACTGACAAGAAGATCGAGAAAGGCCGCTACTCGATGAGCCTGTTCGTCTGGTACTTCGGCACCGACTGCCAGTACCCCGATGTGCCCCACCACATGATGGTGCTCGGCCCACGCTACCGCGAACTGCTCAACGACATCTTCAAGCACCACGTGCTGGCCGAAGACTTCAGCTTGTACCTGCACCGCCCCACCGCGTCCGACCCGTCGATGGCGCCGCCGGGATGCGATGCCTTCTATGTGCTGGCGCCGGTGCCGCACCTCGACAGCAACACCGACTGGCAAGCGCAGGCCGAACCGTTCCGCCAGGCCATCGCCGACGCGCTCGATCGCAAGGTGATGCCGGGTTTTCAAAAGCACATCGCCACCTCGCTCGTGACCACGCCACAGCACTTCCATGACCGGCTGCTGTCGTACAAGGGCGCGGCCTTCGGCCTGGAGCCGGTGCTGCTGCAAAGCGCCTGGTTCAGGCCGCACAACCGCAGCGAAGACATCGACGGCCTGTTCATGGTGGGCGCCAGCACCCACCCCGGCGCCGGCGTGCCGGGCGTGCTGGGCTCGGCCAAGGCGCTCGAGTCGGTGGTGCCTGACGTTGCTTCCTTCGCTCCGAGCCTGGCTCGCCGCAGCTGACCCCCTTCAACCCACAGGATTCGCATGAACACAGCCCACGCTCCCGCCATGGCCGACGCGCAAGCTGCGAACGCCGACCCTGATGGCTCGGCCGAAACCAGCCTGCACACCCGGCAACGCCTCGACCTGCAGGACTGCGAAGATCTGATGCGCACCGGCTCCAAGAGTTTCTTTGCCGCGTCGATGGTGCTGCCCGGTCGGGTGCGCGCACCGGCCACCGCGCTGTACGCGTTTTGCCGCCTGGCCGACGACACCATCGACCTCGACGCCCACCTGTTCGGCGGTCCGCTGGGTGCCTTGCAGCACCTTCAGCAGCGCCTGCAGCGCATCTACGAAGGCCGGCCCTCGCAGGTACCGGCCGACCGCGCACTGGCCGGCGTGGTCGCGCGCTTCGCCATCCCGAAAGCGCTGCTCGATGCGCTGCTCGAAGGCTTCGAATGGGACCTCACCGCACGCCGCTACGACAGCCTCGAGGACCTGCACGCCTATGGCGCGCGGGTGGCCGGCACGGTGGGATCGATGATGGCCATCATCATGGGCACCCGCAACGCGCAGGCGCAGGCACGGGCCTGCGAGCTGGGTGTGGCCATGCAGCTGACCAACATCGCCCGCGACGTGGGCGAAGACGCGCTGGCCGGTCGGTTGTACCTGCCGCGCAACTGGATGCGCGAGGCCGGGATCGATCCCGATGCCTGGCTGCTCAAGCCCAGCTTCAGCCCCGCGCTGGCTTCGGTGGTGGCACGCCTGCTGGTCGCGGCCGATGATCTGTACGAACGCGCCGCCCTGGGGATTGCGGCGCTGCCGCGAGATTGCCGACCGGCCATCCAGGCGGCCCGACTGGTGTACGCCGAAATCGGCCGCGAAATCGAACGCGCCGGCTGCGATTCGGTGGGCCGGCGCGCCTATGTCTCGACGCAGCGCAAGCTCGGTCTGATGGCGCTGGCGCTGGGTGCGGCCGCCGTGTCGCCGGTGCGTCGCCAGGCGGGCCGGGATCTGGAACCCGCACCGCTGGCCGCCATCCAGTTTCTCGTCGACGCGGCGGCCATTGATGCGCCCGTCGAAACCGATGGCCGCAACGCCAGGTTCGACGAGCGTGCCCTGTGGGCGATCGGCCTGTTCGAGCGCATCGAGGAAAGAAACCGCACCAGCAGCTCATTTGTCGGCGCCGGCCAGCGGCGGACTTCGGCACTCAGCGGCTGGCGGCAGTGAGCGCCGCGCCCTGCGCAGCGCGGGGTCACCGCGTGCTGTGGCGCTGACCGCTCAGCGCACCCTGGGCATGCGCCACGGCAGCATCAGCTGCACCGCCGTCGATACCAGCCGCGGCACGCTGAGGGTCTCGTGCACCGAGACCACCGATTCGCCGAGCAGCGACGAAGCCACCACCGAGCGCACATAAAACGGCGTGTCTTCGAGCGTTTGTGTCACGGTGGCGCGCTGCCGCTCGTCGGTGCGCATGGTGCGCCCGATGCGCCACGCGGTTTGCGGCAGCGGCTGGCGCTCAGGCGGGGTGAAGTGCTCGAACTCGCCCGAGGGCTGAAAGCGCACCGCGATCACCCGGTCGTTGCCCTGCTTTTGGCGCACGTCGTAGATCACGCCGGTGCTGCCGTCTTTCAACGGCGCGCGCGACCAGTCCCATTCGGTGAACGGGCGATCGATCGGCTCGTCGCCCTCGTTGCTGTCCAGGTAGGCGTGGCCCGACCACGACACGCCGGGTGAGTCGAATTCGGCTTCCACCCGTGCGCAAGGCGCGATCGGCCCCCAGCGGTGCAAGCCGCCGTCGTCGAGCGCAGCGACGAACCGGCACAGCCCCTGCGGATGCACGCGAACGCGCCCGCGCACGCGCCGCGGGATCGGCATGCACACCTCGTCGATGTCGATGGTCAGGCACTCGCCGTCCCAGTGCAGTTGACTCGGGCCGATCACCAATCGATCGGCGCTGCGCTGCACGCTGGCGCGGCTGCGCTCGGTCATGGTCCAGCGCTTGCCCGCTTTCCCGTAAAGGGCCACGTTGATCGAGCAGTGGTTGCCGGGATCGGCCTCGCCCTGACGGCGCGCCCAGGCGTAGTACGGTGAAAAAACGCTGCCGACGAAGGCAATGATGCTCAGCGCGTGCTGTCCGTCGTCGCTGATCGCATCGACGTACCACCAGAGATATGCACCCGGCGCGACCGGCTGGTCGAATCGAGGTGCGCCATCAGCGTCTCGGCCGCCAGTCGGCCGGACATTGCTGCCATCGGCACGCCCGGCCCCGGGTGAATGCTGCCGCCCGCCAGATAAAGCCCCGGAATCCGGCTCGCCGCCGCGGGCCGACTGAACGGCCCCATCCATCCGTGTGACGCCTGGCCATAAAGCGCCCCGCCCGTCGCCGGAAACAGCCGGTGGAATTCGGCTGGCGTCGTCAGCACCGTGTTGTGCGGCTGACGGTCGATGGTCAGGCCGCAGCGCTGCATCAATGCGAAGTGAGTCCGCTCGCATGTGTCGATCTCCGTGGGGTCGAGGGGGGTCTGGTCGCCGGTGGCTGGCGCGTTGACGAGGCAAAGCAGCCGCTCGGGCCGCGAAGCCTGTGAGCCGTCTGCGGTGTGGGGAAGTTGTGCATGGTCGTCGCGGTCCTGGGCACACACATAGACCGTGCCCTCGCGCGGCAGGCGATGGCGCTCGAAGATGTCCTTGAACTCCGACGCGTAGTCGGCGTTGAAGAACACGTTGTGGCGCACCAGCGGAAAGCCCTGGGTGCGCGCGTGCATCGACCAGGTCATGGCCGACAACGACCGGCCGGCCGCCGGCACCGCGGACACCGCGGGACGGCACTGCGGCCCCAGCAGCCCCTGCGCCAGTGCCGCGGCGTCGCCGTTGAACACCACCGAGTCGGCCTCGAGGCACTCGCCACCCGCCAGCCGCACGCCGCAGGCCCGGCCGCCGCGCACCAGCACCTCGTCGCAGCCTTGGCCAAAGCGCAGTTGCACGCCGCGCCGCCGCGCCAGATCGGCCAGCGCAGTCGCCACCGAAAGCATGCCGCCCTCGACCGCCCACACGCCGTCCATCTCGACTTGCGCCACCAGCATCAGCGTGGCGGGTGCGGCAAACGGCGATGAACCGCAATAGGTGGCGTAGCGGCCGAACAGTTGCTGCAGCCGCGGGTCGTGGAAATGCCGCGACAGCGATTGCCACAGCGAGGCGAACGGGCCCAATCCGCCCAGCACACCCAGCCCGCTCGGGCCCAGATCTCGGGCCATGCTGATCAGCGTCGGGCGCTCCGAGCGGATGTAGGGGCCCTCGAGCGCGTCGTACACCCGCTTGGCCTGCGCGCAGAACTGAACAAAACGGCGCGCTTCGTGCGGGCCGGCAAACTCGCCGATGGCGTCGGCCGAGCGCGCCGCGTCAGCGAACAGATCGAGCCGGGTGTCGCCGCCCCAGGCGTGGCGTGCCAATACGCCCAGCGGCTGCAAACGCAGTTGCTCGGTGAGCGACGAGCCCGCCGCCTCGAAGATCTGCTCGAACACCCAGCGCATGGTGAACACCGTGGGGCCGGAATCGACCGCTGCGCCATCGACCAGCACCTGACGCATCTTGCCGCCGGGCGTTTCGGCGCGTTCGACCAGCGTGACCTGCAGCCCGCGGCACGCCAGCATCAGCGCGCTGACCAACCCGGCCACCCCGGCGCCGACCACCACCACGCGGTGCGTGCGAGAGGCCTCAGCCATAGGCGCGCTCCAGCCACACACCTTGGGCGTCGTACGGCACGAAGCGCACGAACATGGACTCGGAAAAATAGTTGTTCAGCTTGGCCGCCTTGATGGCCTCGAGGTGCGCACCGCTGCGCGCGTAGGCATCCATGTGCGCCACGCTCTCCCACATCGTGAAAGTGGCCTGCCGCAGCAACGGCGCCTCGCCGACCCCGGCCGCGAACAGGCAGCCGGCAGCCCCCTCGAGCGAACGCTGCGTCAAGGGCGCTTGCTTCCAGAAGGCTCGGGCCAGCGCGGGTCGAATCGACGCCCGCGTGAGTGCCGCGATCGGACCCGCTTCGGGCTCGGAATCGGTCACCGGAAAACTCATGCCGGACCAGCTGCCGCGGCTGCTGAACACCCGCAACTTGACCGCGAAGAACTCGCGCGAATGCGCCCGGTAGCCCTGCATCAGCGCAGAGCCGTTGATGAAGCGATCGGCGCTCGCGTCGTCATCGAAGACGCCAAAAAACCCCTGGCGTGACGCGCTGGGCCGCAAGCCGAA
>CAIVGK010000266.1 GCA_903905475.1 uncultured Burkholderiales bacterium
ACGCTGCGCACCAGCGCACCGCTGGGCTTGCCCAGGCCGATGGACTCGGCGACTTCCTTGGTCACCTGATCGATCTGCACGCCGATGCGCCCGCGAATCACGCGTCCGCTGGATTTGAGCTGGTCCGACACCCGCGTGGCCTCGTCGATGGGAATGGCGAACGAGATCCCCATGAAGCCACCCGAACGGCTGTAGATCTGCGAGTTGATGCCGACCACCTCGCCGCGCATGTTGATCAACGGGCCGCCGGAGTTGCCCGGGTTGATGGCCACATCGGTCTGAATGAAAGGCAGGAAGTCTCCGGTGTCGCGCGCCTTCGCGCTGACGATGCCTGCGGTGACCGTGTTTTCAAGACCGAACGGCGAGCCGATGGCAATGACCCACTCGCCCACCTTCAGCCGGCCCACATCACCCAGACGAACGAACGGCAACCCGTTGGCCTCGATCTTGACGATGGCCACATCGGTGCGCTTGTCCGCGCCGATGACACGCGCCTTGAATTCGCGCTTGTCGGTGAGCGTGACGAACACCTCCTCGGCGCCCTCGATCACATGGGCGTTGGTCATCACGAAGCCGTCGGCGTTCAGGATGAACCCGGAGCCCACACCGCGCTGCTGGGACTCGCCCTCGGGCTGCGGTGACCGTGGTGACGGCGCTCGCCGCGGGTTTTGCGGCTGGTTCGGAATCGGCATGCCGAAGCGCTTGAAGAACTCGAGCATGTCTTCGTCGAACTCGGGAGCGCCGTTGCCACGCGGCGAGCGTGCCTTTTCGGTGGTGCGGATGTTGACCACCGCCGGACCGACGCTCTCGACGAGCGCGGAGAAGTCCGGCAGGGTCTGCGCGTGAGCAGGCGTGGGCGCCAACGCCCACGACATGGAAACGGCCACCAGCAAGGCGATCAGCCCTGCCTTGAGCCGGTCGGACACGCCTGGGGCCGTGGCGCAAAGGTGACGCGCCGAGGTGTCGATGTGTTTTTGAGTCTGCATGATGATTTCTCTTGCCAGGGGAAAAATGCGTGCGCAGCCGGGCGGCTACTTCTTGCGTTCGAGTGCGAGGGTGAAAGCGCGCAGGGTGACAGCTGGCACATCGCCCACCACGGTGAGCCAGAAATCGCCCCGGCGGCTCATCAAGGTTCGCGTGGCGCCAGCGGAGGTGAGCATCGCGCGCAGATGCCGATCCTCAATGTAGGGTTCGATGAAGACGGACACATAGGTGATGCCGTCAGAAAACACCGCATGGAGCGCGGATGTGGCGGGGGGCTTGGCGTCGGCGCTCAAGACCGCGCCCAGCGGACGGCGAAAACAGCTCAGCGGCCGAAATCCGGCGACCGGCTTGAGCAGCGCCCATCCCTCAACGTCCAGTTGAGTCGGCTGCAGATGCGTCGTGATCACGCGGTAGCCCGCAGGCGTTCGCATCGGTTGCAAGACGACCTCGGGCTGGGATCGCACACCGATGCGCACATCGGAGAAGGCGGAGACCTCCAGCACATCGCCGCGCTCGTTGAGCACTTCGGAGCGCAGCAGCAAGCCGGTTTCCTTGTCGGCCCACAGGCGATAGCCGTAGCGATACGCGTCGCGCGGTCTGAGCAGCAGCACATTGGCGTCATGGCCTGCGACACGCTCGGGCTTTTGAACCTGCACGTCGTACAACTCGGCGATCCGATCGTCACCGCCCAGCAGCAACGACGGGAAAGAGGTCAGCACATCACGCTGTTCGACCAGAGCCACCCGGCTCAAGGGCCACACGGTGTGCACCTCGCTGTTGTGGCGCAACACGTGTCGCGGCTGCCCATCCAGTGGCTCGATCCACTCGAATTGATCGGCCCCCTCAAAGAAGTGCGAGATGCGCGCGCTCGAGACCACCCCCGCAGCACTGACAACGAAGGTGCCCTGGAAATTGCGCTGACTGGCTGCGTTGTGGATGCGCATCAGCCACTCGCGGACCTCGCGCGGCTCAATGGGCACGCCGGGATCGGCCTGCGCGTGGCACACGGTGAGCGCCAGCGCCCAGCCGAGCGCGGCCGACGCGATCCAGTGCATGCGGGTGCCCAGCGTCATGGCCTCAACGGGCGGGCGCTTCGGCCGCAGCATTGCGCAAGAAACCGGAAGGCGCACCCAGCACCGTGCTGCCGGAGAACTGCTTGTGGGCGAACAAATAGCGATCGAGTTGCGGATCGCGGATCACCTCGCCGTTGGCAACAAACTCGGGCGATGAGGCGCTTGGGACCGAGGCGGCCGCCACCACCGCCAATGGGGCGGTCGGCGCCAACTGGGCCGACTCGGTGGCTTGGGGCGGCGGCGCTTGGGAGACGACGACCAGCGCACCGACCGCCATCACAAAGCCGGCGGCCACCGCGACAGGTGCCGCCCAGGCACGCCCCTTGGCACGACGAACGCCAGCGGGCCCCAACGACGCATGGCGTGCAGACTCGCTCGTGGACGGTAACGGCTGGGGCGCCAGAACCACCGGCTCATTGGACAGGCGGGCGCGCAGGTCGCTCAGAAATTGTTCATCCCGCGGTATCGAGGCAGCCAGATCCTCAGAGCGCATGACATCGCCGATGACGCTGAAGGCGTGCCAGGTCTCCCGCAACTGCGGGTCATCTCGCCACGCCACGCACAACTGGCGAACCGCATCGTCCGACAACTCGCCATCAGCCAACGCCGACAACTCCTGCCGCAGGGCAGCCCCCGATTCGCTGTCGAAATCTGACTGATCAGTCATGCCACACCCCCACTTCGGTCAACGATTTCCAGATCAACAAGCCCCATGAATCTCGTTTTCATGTCGATTACCAGCGTTCGCCCGACCGCGTACCCAGCAAAGGTCGCAGCCGCAGCGCGACCGCCTCACGGGCGCGAAAAATCCTGGAGCGCACCGTGCCAATCGGGCAGTTCATCAACTCGGCGATTTCCTCGTAACTCAGACCCTCGATCTCGCGCAGGGTGATCGCCTGGCGCAAGTCTTCTGACAGCGCTTCGATGGCAGAGTTCACTGTCATCGCAATCTCTTTGGTGGCCAACAGCGATTCAGGCGTCTCGCCATCGGTGGACTCGTTTTCGATGCGGGAAGTTTCATCATCGTCATCGCGCGATGCGAGCGCCGATTCGGTCACCAGAAGGTCGCGCTTCAAGTCGCCCAGGGTTTTCTTGGCGGTGTTCACCGCGATCCGGTACAGCCACGTGTAGAACGCGCTGTCGCCCCTGAACTGCGGAATCGCCCGGTAGGCGCGAATGAAGGTTTCCTGCGCGATGTCGGGCACGAGGTCGACGTCACGCACCATGCGACCGATGAGTCGCTCGATGCGGCGCTGGTACTTGACCACGAGCATCTCGAACGCCCTGACGTCGCCCAGCTTGACGCGCTCGATCAGCGGCGCGTCGGCATCGGTGGAGGGGGGTCGTTCGGTCACTGCGAACCTGCCGTGGAGCGCGCAGCTTGCGCAGTGTGCGCACCCAACGCACAGCGCAACGCGTGCCAGTCACCCCGCACGCCGGACCGGCGCAGGGGCAACCAGCGAGAACTCAGCCGAGGGATGCCATCTGGCGGCTCGAGTCTCAGCAACATGAAGCCCCCCCAATCGATCGGCACCCGCACTCGCCAGGGCCCATCTTCCCGGCCGCTGTCACCGTACGCGCCACAGTACCAGTGCTGCGAGTCCCATCGCAATCCGATGGGTGCCTGGCGAGCACCGGACATCAACGCCAGCAGCGCACCGAGTGTGCCGCCGCCCATCAGCCACGAACCCCACCAAGGGAGTTCGTGGTGGCCGCTGGCAAACCAGGCACCCGCAACCAGCAAGACAAGAACCGCGAGACCACCCAGCAGGGCGTTCCAGAGATCGAAACGCTCTACTGTCACCTGAAGGGGTGGAGCCGACCGCATGCGATGCGCCAGGAACTCCCGTCAAACGCGTTTGAAAACGAGCGTGCCGTTGGTTCCGCCGAAGCCGAAGTTGTTCTTGGCCGCGTACTCGATCTTCATGTCCCGCGCCGTGTTGGCACAGTAATCGAGATCGCAGGCCGGATCCTGGTTGAAGATGTTGATGGTCGGAGGCGACACCTGGTGGCGCACCGACAGGGCGGTGAACACCGACTCAATGCCTCCAGCGCCGCCCAACAGGTGTCCGGTCATCGACTTAGTGGAATTCACCACCAGCCGTTTCGCGTGATCGCCAAAGGCTAGCTTGATGGCGTTGGTTTCGTTGATGTCGCCCAATGGCGTCGAGGTGCCATGGGCGTTGAGGTACTGGACCTGATCCGCGTCGATCTGAGCGTTGCGCAGCGCCGCACGCATGGCGCGCTTCGGGCCGTCCACGCTTGGCGCGGTCATGTGGTACGCATCGGCACCCATGCCGAACCCGACGAGTTCAGCGTAAATCTTGGCGCCGCGGCGTTTGGCGTGCTCGTACTCCTCGAGCACCATGACGCCGGAACCTTCACCGAGCACGAAGCCGTCTCGGTCCTTGTCCCAAGGACGCGATGCGGTGGTCGGGTCGTCGTTTCGCGTGGACAGAGCCCGCGCGGCCGCAAAACCACCCACCCCCAGCGGAGACACCGTGGCTTCGGCACCGCCGGCGACCATGACATCGACATCGCCGTACTCGATCAGGCGTCCGGCTTGACCAATGCAGTGCAAACCCGTGGTGCAAGCGGTCACGATCGCCAGATTGGGACCCTGGAATCCGAACTTGATCGACAGGTGGCCGGAGATCATGTTGATGATCGACGCCGGCACGAAGAAGGGCGATACCCGCCGCGGCCCGCGAGCCACCAGTTCGGCATGGGTGTCTTCGATCAGCGGCAAGCCGCCGATGCCCGAACCCACCAGACAGCCGATGCGCTCGGCCTGCTCTTCGGTCAACTCGCCGTTGGTCTTCAGCCCGGAATCGCGCACGGCCTGAATGGACGCCGCCAACCCGTACTGCATGAAGACGTCCATGTGTCGGGCTTCCTTGGCTGGGAAGTAGTCCTCGACATTGAAGTTCCTCACCTCACCCGCAAACCGGCACGCGTAGTCCGAGGCGTCGAAGCGGGTGATGTTGGCAATCCCGGTGCGGCCGGACACCAGATTGGCCCAAGCCTCATCGAGGCTGTTGCCCACGGGGCTGATCAGCCCCATGCCCGTCACGACCACGCGCCTGCGGCTCACCGGCACCCCCCGCAGAGGGCGCGGCTGGCCGCGGACATGAGGCCGGCGTCGGGCCCTTGAAGCCTGGGGGAATGCATGCCGAGAGCGATGCGCGTCAAGCTTTTTGGTGCTTCAAGGCGTAGTCGATAGCCAATTGCACCGTGGTGATCTTCTCGGCCTCTTCGTCGGGGATCTCGATACCGAACTCATCCTCGAGTGCCATCACCAGTTCCACGGTGTCAAGCGAGTCTGCGCCCAGATCGGCGACGAATGCCTTTTCATTGGACACGTCGGATTCGGGCACGCCGAGTTGCTCGGCAACGATCTTCTTGACGCGGGATTCGATATCGCTCATGACTCCTCCAGGAGTGTTGTCTGAAACAGCCCGGGATTCTAAAGGTTGCACCGCATCGGCTTGCCGACTTGATACATCCTTCAACCGGCCGGGCAATCCGGTGGTTTGGTGTATGGAAAAAAGATCGGCGTCAGCTCATGTACATGCCGCCGTTGACATGCAGTTCGGTGCCAGTGATGTAAGCGGCACCGGGCGACACGAGAAACGCGACGGCCTGAGCGACGTCATCGACGCTGCCAAGTCGGCCCAGTGGAATCTGCGCCAGCAGCGCTGTCTTTTGGGCGTCGGCCAGCGCGTCGGTCATGTCGGTGGCGATGAAGCCCGGGGCCACGCAGTTGACCGTGATGCCTCGACTGCCGAGCTCACGCGCCAGTGATCGGGTCAGGCCCGCCACACCGGCCTTGGCCGCAGCGTAGTTGGCCTGACCGGCATTGCCGCTCGCCCCGACCACCGACGTGATGTTCACGATGCGGCCTTGCCGCTGCTTGATCATGGGCCGGATGGCTGCGCGACTGAGGCGGAACACGGCCGTGAGGTTGGTATCGATCACCGCGTCCCAATCGGCGTCTTTCATGCGCATGGCCAGCGTGTCGCGGGTGATGCCCGCGTTGTTCACCAGCACGTGCAGAGCGCCATGCTCCTTGAGAATCGTGTCGAGGGTGCTGTCGATGCCAGCGGTGTCATTGACATCAAGGCAGGCACCACGGCAACCGGCATGGTCGGCCAGGGCCGCATCGATGGCCAGAGCGCCTGCCTCGGTCGTCGCGGTGCCGATCACGATCAGGCCGCGTCGGGCAAGTTCCAGCGCGATGGCGCGGCCGATGCCACGCGAGGCACCGGTGACGAGAGCGACTTCCCTCTGGGGGGTCTGGGCAATGGTCATGACAGCAAGCTCCGTGTCTCGAGCAGGGAGGCCGGATCGAAGATCGACCCGGAGATCGACTCGGCATCAATGCGTTTCATCATCCCGGCGAGCACCTTGCCGGGTCCGCACTCGATCAGGTGAAGCACTCCCATGGCGCGAATGGCGCGAATGGTTTCGCACCACCGAACGGGACCAAACGCCTGCCGGTACAAGGCGTCGCGGATGCGCGCCGGATCGGATTCGACGCACACGTCGATGTTGTTGAGCACGGGAATCGCGGGCGGCTTGAGCGCCACGGATACCAGCTTGCCCTTGAGCCGCTCGGCAGCAGGCTTCATCAGCGTGCAGTGAAAAGGCGCCGAGACGGGCAGTGGCAGAACACGCTTGGCACCGGCAGCCTTCAGTCGTTCACTGGCGAGCTCCACACCGGCGCGCGAGCCCGAAATCACGGTTTGCTTGGGGTCGTTGAAGTTGGCGGCCTCAACCACCTCGCCGCTGGCGGCGGCGACTTCGGCGCAACAAGCGCTCACCGCCTCCGGCTCGAGGCCCAGAACAGCCGCCATCGCACCCACGCCGACGGGCACGGCCTCTTGCATGGCCTGCGCACGGAAACGCACCAGCGGGAGCGCATCGGCGAGCGTCAGCGAGCCCGCGGCGACCAAGGCGCTGTACTCGCCCAGAGAGTGCCCCGCCGTCACCGCAGGGGTCAACTCCGTTTCGGCGATCCATGCCCGGTAGCAGGCAATCGCGGCGGTGAGCATCACCGGCTGCGTGTTGGTCGTCAGATCGAGCTGATCCTTGGGACCTTCGCGCACCAGCCGGCCGATGTCAAACGACAGGGCTTCGGAGGCTTCGGCCAACGTGTGCCGCACAGCCGAGTGGTCACCCCAGCCGTCGAGCATGCCAACGGCTTGCGAGCCTTGCCCAGGAAAAACGAACGCGAAGGGTGTCATTGCAGATTCTTTTGGTTCACGAGCCAGCGCGATCGCTGCGGGCTCAGTAGTCAAGCAGCACGGCGCCCCACGTGAAGCCGCCCCCGACGCCCTCGAGCATCAACGTGTCGCCCCGCACGACCTGGCCGCTGCGCACGGCCACGTCCAGCGCCAGCGGGATCGAGGCGGCGGAGGTGTTGCCATGGTCGGCCACCGTGACGATCACCTTGTCCATCGAGAGTTTCAGCTTGCGCGCCGTGCTTTGCATGATCCGGATGTTCGCCTGATGCGGAATCAACCAGTCGATGTCAGCCTCGGTGCGCCCGGCCTTGATCAGCACGGAGCGCGCCACATCTTCGAGCACGGTCACGGCCAGCTTGAACACGGCCGGGCCGTCCATCTTCAAGGTGGGGTCGCCACGCAGCAAACCGCCCGACACGCCACCCGGCGTGCACAGGATGCCCACATGGCGACCATCGGCATGCAGTTCGCTGGCCAGGATACCGGGCTCGTCACTGGCCTCGAGCACCACCGCCCCCGCGCCATCGCCAAACAGCACACAGGTGGTTCGGTCGCCGAAGTCCAGCAAACGGGAAAACACCTCCGAGCCGATCACCAGCGCTCTGGACGCAGCACCCGTGCGGATCATCGAATCGGCGACCGTCAGCGCATAGACGAAGCCCGAACAAACGGCTTGCACATCGAAGGCCGGGCAGCCGGCCAGTCCGAGCTTGTGCTGCACGATGCACGCCGTCGACGGAAACACCATGTCCGGGGTCGAGGTGGCCAGGATGATGAGGTCAATGGACGATGCGTCGCAACCCGCGGCCTCGATCGCACGGCGAGCCGCGGCCACCGCCAGATCGCTGCACAGTTCGTCGTCAGCCGCGAAATGCCGCGATTTGATGCCCGTGCGATCGGCGATCCACTCGTCCGAGGTGTCAATGCCGCTCGCAGCCAACCGCTGCGCCAACTGTGCGTTGGTGACGCAGTTGGCTGGCAGGTAGCCTCCGGTTCCGGCGATGCGCGAGTAGCGAGGCAGCGATGTGGCCGACGTTTTTTCGGGGGAGTTCATGCGGCGGGATGGGTGGTGCTCACCTTGGTGGGTTCGACAACACCGCTGACAGGCATGGCCTGCAATGTTTCGCAAATCCGCTCGTGGGCTTTGGCGAGCAGGCCGTGGCGGGCGGCATCATAAGCTCGGTCCAGGGCGTGCTCAAACCCAGCCACATCCGCAGAGCCATGGCTCTTGAAAACCAGCCCGCGCAACCCCAGCAGGGCCGCGCCGTTGTAGCGCCGGTAGTCAACGCGCGTCTTGAAGCGCTTGAGGACGGGCCAGGCAGCCAGTCCGCACAGCCGGGACAAGATGCTGCGATTGAATTCCTGCTTGATCGAGCTGGAGAACAGTGCGGCCAAGCCCTCGGCCGCCTTCAGAGCGACGTTGCCGACGAACCCATCGCACACGACGATGTCCACCGTCCCCTTGAACAGGTCGTTGCCCTCGACGTTGCCGTAGAAGTTCAGGTGTCCGTTGGCCGCGGCCGAGCGCAGCAACTCGCCCGCTTGCTTGATGACGTCGCTGCCCTTGATGGCCTCTTCGCCAATGTTCAACAGACCGACGCTCGGGTGGGCCTTGCCCTCAACGGCCGAGACCAGTGCGCTGCCCATCAACGCGAACTGCAGCAGATGGGCTGCGGTGCAATCCACATTGGCACCCAGATCGAGCACCGTGGTGTGGCCGCCCTTCTGATTGGGCAACACGCCTGAAATGGCGGGGCGGTCAATGCCATCGAGGGTCTTGAGGACGTAGCGCGATACCGCCATCAGAGCGCCCGTGTTGCCCGCCGAAACGCACACATCGGCTGCAGCCACGCCGGATTCGTCCGGCTTGACCAACTCGATGGCCAACCGCATGGACGATTGCTTCTTGCGCCGCAGGGCCACCTCGATGGAGTCGTCCATTTCGACGACTTCGGTGGCCTCGAGCAGGCGGCAGCGTGGCCAATGGCTGGCTGGCGTCAACGCGCTCAGGCGGCCGACGAGGATCAGTTCAGCGTCAGGGTGACGCGCCAGGAAAGCCTCGCAGGCAGGCAAGACCACCGAAGGGCCAAGGTCGCCACCCATGCAATCGACTGCCAGGCGAAGCGGTCCGCGCGGTGGGGCGTGGCTCAATTTTTCGTCAGTGGAATTCATGGCGACCCGCCCAGACCGATTGCCGACACGGACCCAACGAAAAAGCCCGGCGATGCTGGGGGGCACAAGCCGGGCCGTCTGGGCAACGGTGGGTCGCCGGACGCGCGGCCAAATGGGCGGCGCTGGCGATCACGGGCAGCGTCAAAAAATCAGGCGTCTGCCTTGGTTTTGAAAACCTTGCGCCCACGATAGAAACCGTTGGGGCTGATGTGGTGCCGCAGATGCAACTCACCGGTGGTGGGCTCGATGGCGGTACCCGGGGTGGTGAGCGCATTGTGTGAACGATGCATGCCGCGCTTGGAAGGCGACTTCTTGTTTTGCTGAACGGCCATGTGTTTCTCCGCGAACGTTTGATGTGGCGCCGGGCGACAGGCTTGAAAAAGACCTGCGGGGCGCTGGCAACACGACGGTCCAGCCCAAAAGCGGGACCGATCACTGCCAAAAAGGTTTGCGAGTGTATCAGGCGGACGGTTCAACCCAGCGAAGGTTTGCGCTGGAGTTTGAGTTCGCCGAGCACCTCGAACGGATTCTTGCGCTCCTCAAGACCGATCGGGTCGGGCGCCACCGTCAAAGGCTGCGGACAAACCTCGTGTCGAGGCACGAGCGGCAAGGCCAGCAGGCATTCGTCCTCGACGAGCTCGATCACATCGAAGGTGCGTGACAACACCAGCACGTCCTCCTCGATGTCGGCATCGATCGCCAGCGCCTGATGCTCGTCGGCGACGAAGCGAAAACTCCGTTCGACCCGCAAGCCGGCGACCACGGGTTGCAGGCAACGCTGGCACACCAGCGCCAGGCCGGCATCGGCCTTCAGGTGCAGCCAGATTTCGGCACCACCGCCGCGCACGGCGCGGCTCTCGCCAGTGACTTGCCAGCGAAGCTCATCGCCAGCGTCAGGCCGGGCCTCGGGGTGCGCCTCGTCGCACAGCCGCGCCAGTTCAGCCAATGCCGACGTGCCCGAAACACAACCGCCACGGCGAGCGAACGTGGCGACATCCACGCTGCGGGGATCGAAATTATTGGTGTCCATCATGGTTCAGTTTACGGTGCGTCGTGGCTCGGGTCGTGGGCATCGACGATGGGACAATCCGCCCAGATGCGAACCCTTCCTGCGCTGATTCTGGCCTCCACATCGATCTATCGCCGCGAGTTGCTCGGGCGACTGCGACTGCCCTTCGAGGTGGCGGCGCCAGACGTGGACGAGACGCCGGGACTTGATGAGTCGCCCGGTCCGCTCGCGCAGCGCCTGGCGCTGGCCAAGGCCCGGGCGGTGGCACAACGGCACCCCGAAGCGGTGGTCATCGGCTCGGATCAGGTCGCCGACCTGGGCGGCATCGCCGTGGGCAAGCCAGGTGATCACGCGGGGGCCGTTCGGCAACTGCGTGCGATGAGCGCTCGCCAGGTGGTGTTTCACACGGCGGTGTCGGTCGTGTGCGTGGCGCGCGGCTTTGAAGCCAGCGATCTGGCCCGGGTGACGGTCACCTTCCGTTCGCTCAACGACGATGAGATCGAACGCTACCTGCAGGCCGAACAGCCCTACGACTGCGCAGGCAGCGCCAAGTCAGAGGCCCTGGGCATTGCGCTGCTGGCGTCGGTCGACTCGGACGACCCGACCGCGCTGATCGGGCTGCCGCTGATTCGCACCTGCACGCTGCTGCGACAGGCCGGGCTCGATCCGCTGGGAGCGCAACACCGATGACCGGCACCTTGTATCTGGTGCCCAACGCGCTCGACTTCGGGGTGAGCGAGGCGGG
>CAIVGK010000267.1 GCA_903905475.1 uncultured Burkholderiales bacterium
CAGACCCAGCAGCTCGCCGAGTCGGTGAGCCGTGCAGCGAAGGTGCCGATCACCAACGCTGCGGACGCTGACACGTTGACGCAGGCCATCCTCGTGGCCGCCAACAACATCGCGGGCCTCGAGGTCGTCGTCGCAAACATCAGCGACATCCAGACCGTGGCCGATGACTTGAACGAAGCCACCAGCGAAATCAACACGGTGGCAGTCAGCATCGCCAACGTGAACATCGTGGGCGCTGACATCAGCAACGTGAACGCCGTCGCTGCAAACGCGACAAACATCGACACCGTCGCTGCAAACGAGACCAGCATCGACACGGTCGCTGGCATCGCTGCCAACGTCACGACCGTAGCGGGCGTCGCTGCCAACGTGACGACTGTGGCGGGCGTCGCTACTAACGTGACGACCGTGGCTGGCATCTCCACTGCGGTGAGTGCCGTGGCGGCGAACACCACCGACGTGAGCACGGTGGCCGCCAACGTCACCGACGTGGGCACCGTGGCCGACGACATCGCAGACATCAACGCCTGCGCTGACAACATGGCCGCCATTCTGGACGCACCAGCTCAAGCCTCTGCCGCTGCTGCGAGTGCTGCGGCTGCTGCCGCATCGTTGGACAACTTCGACGACCGATACCTCGGCTCGAAGTCCACAGCACCAACGGTCGACAACGACGGCAACGCATTGGCCGCTGGCGCCTTGTACTTCAACAATGGTCTGAGCGTGGCCGACGACAAGGGCATGTATGTCTACGATGGCGGCACATGGATCGTCGCCTCTGCCGCGTCACAGGCCATCATGGTGACCTACAAGTACACGGCCACCTCTGGTCAAACTGTCTTCACGGGGCGCTGACGACAGCGCTCTGACACTGAGCTACACCGCTGGCTCGATCATCGTTGCAGTGGGGGGTGTGGTTCAAAGCCCTGCAACCTACACCGCGACCAACGGCAACACTGTCACCTTTTCTGGCGGTGTCTCTGCTGGCGTGGTGGTGGACATCTACGCGTTCAGCACCTTCGACGTCGCCAACACTTACACCCAAGCGCAGGTAGATGCTTTCGCGGTAAAGCTAACTGGCGCCCAGACTGTTGCGGGGGTTAAGACATTCAGCTCCGCACCAGTGATGAGTGCTGGCGCAAAACTCAGCGCGAGCGGCTGGTCTGTCACTGAGACAAGCAACGTCTTGTATTTTGCCTTTGGCGGTACGAACAAAGCCAAACTAGACAGCTCTGGCAACTTGACCGTGGTCGGTAACATCACAGCCTACGGCACGGTGTAAACATGACGCTGCCCGTTTCGCCTAACGCCATTTCGTTCTCTCAGGTCAACACTGAGCTGGGGCTGTCTTCGACCGCGCAGATCAGCTTGAACGACTCAGCGGTGCGCACGCTGTTTGGCAAAGCGAGCGGTGCAATCAGCATGAGCGACGGGCACGGCAAAGCGAACCAATTTGCGTTCACGATTTCTGCAAACCAAGTAAACGCGAACTTGCGCTCTCTGGCTGTTGCCGCTGGCTGGAATCAAACGAGTGCGGTAGTCGCTACAGTCAACTCAGGCGTGTGGATTTACTCTACATCGACCGGAACGCCTGCGCTAACAATCAATGGCAGTTTCCCAAATGGCGTAACGCTCACCAACAACGGATATATCGCCGGTATGGGCGGGGCAGGCTCCACGTATAGGCTTTCGCCCAACGCAGGTGGCCCGGCAATATCGCTTGGCGTCAACTGTACGATCATTAACAACTCGTACATTGGCGGTGGTGGCGGTGGCGGTAACACTAGCGGCCCTGTTGGCTTCGGTACAGGTTCTGGGCCGTCCGGTGGCGGCGGCGCTGGCGGCGGCAAAGGGGGAGAATTTGCTGGAGGGGGCGGTATTGGCGGGGCTGGAGGAGGTATTGGTGCAGCTGGAGCCGCCGGAGGCATGTACTACTGGCAAAACGGCAAGAATACATACGCTATCGGTGGCGGTGGCGGTGGCGGTCGCATCTTCCCCGGCAGTGGTGGAGCGGGCGGCACTTCGCCGGGAACTGGTTTTGGCGGCGGCGCGGGCGGCGGCGGCGGCACCTTGAACGGACAAGCTGCTGGCGGCGCTGGCGGCTCAGGAGGTGCAGTAGGCGCTGCCGGTGGCGGCGGTGATTCTTGGCCTGCGGGTGGCGGCGGAGGATGGGGCGCTGCGGGCGGAATGGGCGGCACAGGCGGGGGAGCCGCTGGCGCAGGCGGTAAAGCCATTGCGCTCAACGGCTATACAGCCACACGCTCTGGTTCTGGTTCAACATACGGCGCAGTTTCGTAAGGAGAAAAGATGTCTAAAAAATATGCGTTCATTCATCCCACTACTCGTGAATATGAGTTCGAGCAAGACCGTGAGGTCTTGATCCAAAGGATCGCGGCTCATGCCGCAGAAACATACAAGGATCACTACTGCAACGGTGCGCTAGTCACCATCGTCGAAACCAATGAAGACGGCTCCGAGACATGGCGTAATGCGGCGGGGGTTGAGGTGTTGTCCCCCGCGCAAATTGAGGTTGAGATGCGTCGGTTGTTCTCTCTGAATACAACCGACATCCCTGTTACTGTGGTCGGAGAATAAGATGAGTGCATTGCCAGAAGGTCCAGAGGTCGCCATCGGTTGCGTTTCCAACATGTGGTCAAAGATGATGCACTTCAAAAAAGCAGGGCATACAGAGTACGGTCACACGCATACGTTCGACCACATGACGTTGCTTGCACGGGGTTCTCTGCGCGTAACTGTAGAAGGCGTGCCGACAGATTTTTCTGCGCCGCACATGATTTTCATCAAGGCTGGGAAGATGCACGAGCTTGTGGCGCTCGAAGACGACTCGCTGGCCTACTGCATCCACGCGCTCCGCGACGCTGAGGGCGACATCCTTGACCCGACGATGATTCCGAAAGGCATCAACAAAGATAACGTGTTCAGTATTGCTGCGCCGTTAATTTCGAGTACGCCAGATGCTTTGTAATTCGTCAATGATCCCCGCAGGCGTTGGTGACCCGCTGGCCTCTGGCTTAGTTAAACCCCTATAAGAAAGGCAGGGCCGATGTTTGGCACTCACTAAAGTACCCCTCTCCATGGCCGACACACAGAACGGCATTGGCTACCAAGCAGGCGACGGCGGCGCCGTCACACAGGCCACCAACAAAGGCACTGCGGTCACGCTGAACAAGGCAGCAGGGCGCATCACGATGAACGCCGCTGCGCTGGCCGCGAACACCACGGTGCAGTTCATCTTCAACAACTCGTTCGTCACGGCGGGTGACTTGATTCTTGTGACGATCTATCGCTCTGGGATCGCCTCCTCGGCGAACTATCTTGTGTGGGCTGACGTTGGTGCTGGCTCCGCGTTAATTAACCTGCGCAACATCTCTGGGGGCTCGCTCTCTGAGGCTGTCATCATCAACTACGCAGTCATTAAAGGCGCAGTGGCGTAAGAAAGTAGCATGTGGATAACCAACAACTATTTAACCTAGTCGTAGCGATCGCAGGCTTCTTGGCCGTGTTCATCTTCTACCAAGTCATGCAACGTCTGCAAAAGTCGGAAGACAAAATCGCAGAGCTCGAGCGCAACCTGCCGCACGATTATGTGCAAAAGGACGACTACCGCAACGACGTGCGCGAGCTGAAGGAGATGCTGCGCCAGCTCTTCGACAAGCTCGACAACAAGGCCGACAAGGCAGCGTGATGTGGGGCCAGAGATCATGCTCGCCTTGCAAGCAATGCGTGCCGCATACAGCGGTATTCAGTATTGCTGCGAGGCTTTGCGTGAAGGCACGGTCGAGATTCAACGGGTTAAGAAAACTGTCGAAGGCGGCGTCGCTGACGCTAAGAAGATTTACGCAGAGGTCACGGGTATCTGGGGCTGGCTCAAAAGTTTGTTGGGACCTAAACCCAGTGCACCTAAGCCAGCACCAACCAGTGCCTCGGCCGCAGCTCCCGAGCCTGTGGCAAAAAAGAAAGCCGATGAGTACGTCGACCACATCCCAACCCAAGATGAAGTTGTCCAGCAATTCATCGGCCATGTTGGCGACTGGTTCGACAAGTACGCTTTTCTAAAGTCGTACACCGAGAAGCGCTACGCAGAAGTTTTTGGAAAGGACGTCATCGATCAAAAGGAAGTGCTAGAGCTCACGCAGCTGCAGGTCGAAGTCGACGCTGCATACCCCGCGTTGATGAGCCTGATGACCAGCAACGCGCCGTGGCAGCTCGGCCCCATCTGGTCCCAGTTCAAAGACATGCAGGACAAGGTGAAGGCGGGGCAGGCGGCGCGGCAGTTAAAGGCTAAGCGCGAGAAGGCACGCAACGATGCCCTCGCGTTTCGCCAGCGCAACGACCGCATCGACCGCAACGTCACGGTGTTCTTGCTGGCGCTCATGGTGGCTTACTTTTGGTTGTTGATCGGGATCGTGGCAAATGTCTAAACCAGAAAATCTTGGTGTGATTGTTTTCCTTGGCTTGCTGGTCATGTGCCTGTGCACGGTCGTGTTTTGGATGCTGCTCAAGTTCGCCAAACAAGAGGGGCAGAACGAGCACAACCGACGGGAGGCCAACAAGGCCGCAGTGGTTTTGCGCGAAGAGCGGGAGAAGTTCGAGCGTTTATTGAAGACGGTGCAAGACACCGAGAAAGGCAAAGAGTGAACAGCTTTAAAGAAATTATTTTGGCGTGGATCAACCGACCACGTCGCACCGAGGAAGAGATCGAAATCGATACGTGGTCCTTCGTCGTGAAGTCCATCACCGCCATGGTGTTGGTCATCGCCTTCGGCGTGCTCTGGCTCATCGGCTTTGAGAAGCAGGACGAGGTGCTCGCACCGATCGACGCGGTATTCCTCGAGATCCTCAAAGCCATCGCCTTCATGGGCGTGGGCGCCATGGGTGCCATCTCTGGCCGCAAGGGCGGCGGCAACAAACCGAAAGCCGAAGATGGACAAGCTACTTGAAATCCTTAAGAGCGCGGCACCTGCTCTTGCTACTGCTGTGGCTGGCCCTCTGGGTGGTGCAGCAGTCAACGCGATCGCCTCTAAGCTCGGGGTCGAGTCATCGGTCGCGGCGGTAACCGCAGCGCTCGAGGGCAACCCTGAGCTCGCACTCAAACTCAAAGAGATCGACCTCAAAGAGTTCGAGCTGCACAACGCCAACACCGACAGCGCACGCAAGATGAACGCCGAGATTCAAAGCTCGGCCAGCGCCTCGTGGCTGGCGAAGAACACGGCCTACACCTTGGACATCGTCATCGTGTCGGCCACGATCTTCTTGGCTTGGTTCGCCTTCATGAAGGGCGTGCCTGAGCAAAACAAGGAGCTCGTCTACATGGCGCTGGGCTCGCTCATCACCATGAGCGGCACGGTGCTCAACTTCCACCGTGGCTCGAGCCAAGGCAGCAAAGACAAAAACTCTGAACTAGAAAAACTGAAAGGCAAGTAATGGCAAACCTCACCCCACACTTCACCTACGAGGAGCTGACCCACACGGATCACCGCACGCTCGACAACACCCCGACCGAGCACGAGCGCTGCATCGTCGACGGCAAAGAGACCACCGTCAACGCGGTGGCGAACCTGCCGCGCTTGGCGGACTTCCTCGAGCAACTCAAGGTCGTGCTGGGCAACAAGCCCATCATGGTCAACAGCGCCTTCCGCTCCGAGGCGGTGAACAACTCGGTGGGTTCGAGCAACAAGAGCGATCACCGTCGCGGCTGCGCGGCGGACATCCGCGTGCCGGGCATGACGCCCGACCAAGTCACCCGCGCCATCATCGCGAGCAACCTGCCGTATCAGCAGGTCATCCGCGAGTTCGACCGCTGGACCCACGTGGCGATCACCACCAACGAGGGCGACGTGCCCAAGAAGTCCAAGCTCATCATCGACGGCCAAGGGACACGCGCTTTTGCGTGACCTGCGGCTCGGGCGGATGCAGGCCCGGGCGGGGCGCTACGGCAGGCTCAGGCTGGGGCTGTAGCGCTCTTGGATCGGTTGCCCATACCGCCATATCATTTGCCGCAGGATCGAGGCTCTTGGCCTGTTTGGCGAGCTCCTGCACCATGTCCTGCAGCCGGGTCACCTCGGCCTGCAGGTTCTTGATGCGCTGGCGGTCCCAGTAGCTGGCACGAATGTCACCAACGGTGAACTCCCACACGAAATCCGGCGGGATCAGCTTGCCCTTGCAAAAGCTCCAGCCCTCCCACTCCTTGCCCGCACCGGGCAGCCTGCGCCCGGCGAGCGCACGCAGCACATCCATGGTGGCTTGACTGGGTTTGGTGGCACCAGAGCGCCAGCGCAGTAGCGTGGTGCGGTGCACGTTGAGCGCGCGCTCGACGTAGCCGGGTCCGCCGATCAGGTCGATCAGCTCCTCGAGCTCGTGATTTAGCATTTGCCAAGTATGCCTTTAGCAGGTGGTAAAGGCAACTCACGGGGGCATGCCGCATAATAGTGAAAAAATCTAGTGCCTGTTCGTAAAAGAATCAGGCACTTAGGCTGTGCATCTTGCACAGGCCCTGCCCCAGCGGGAGTCGCTGGGAGCAGTATGCACAAGGCTCAGGGCTTTGACAAATTGGCGCCGAGGATGGCGGCGCGGGCGAGCTGGTACTTAATCTCGAGGCGGGCGGCCAGACCGGGGTTGGTCTTGGCTACCAGAGCAAGCCGCTCTAGGTCGGCGTTGTCCTCGATGTCGGCGAGCTTGACCCTCCACGCGGGGCTGTTGGCGACCCGCTCGATGTAGTCGCTGTAGAGATTCCACGCCTTGCAGTTCAGCAGCTCGAGCATCTCCATGAGCTCGGGCTCCGCACCCATCTCCACCAGCTTGTTGTACATCGCCTTGCCAGAGTCCTCGAGGGCATCGTGCAGCAGCGCGGCCTTCATCTCCAGCTCGGTGGCGTCGGCGGGTAGCCGCAGCATGGTGCGGAACAAGTGGCCGATGTAGGGGCGGCCCGCCTTGTCCACTTGGCCTGCGTGGATGATGCAAGCTACATCGATCGCTTGGTAGAGATTCATACTAACCTTTCAATTTTCTTACTAACGCATAGATGGGGTCGGGCACTGCGGCGTGGGCGAGGTAGCGGGGCAGGCCATCGAAGCCGATGTACTCGGCCATCCAGATGGTGGCGTTCTGAGTGTTGCGCAGCATGCTGATGCGGTACATCTTAGGCCGCCACTTTCTGGTAGACACCCTCGCCGTTGCTGAAGCTGCCGAGCTTGGCGTAGACGCCACCGAAGACCCCTGCCACGACCTTCTGGAACTTGGCGTTGATCCGGTTAGCGAAGCCCTTGCCGAGCTCGTAATACTCATCGTCGTTGGGCACGACGCTGACCGAGACCAGTCCGCAGTATTCAGCAACCACGAACTGGACCAGTCTGTTGCTGGCAACCACGGCGCCCTCCCGGCCAACATAGCCGCTGTCTTCGCTCACGCTTGGAAAGGCGGCCTCGAGGCTGGCGACCAAGTCCTCCATCAGCATGTCGTACTCGAAAGAATCTTCGCACTCGACGCTGGCGTAGGCTACAACCTCGGCACCACTTGGAACATAAACGCTTCTGCCCATTTCGATCTCCTGTCTGTCGTGGTCAATATCAACCACGACTTGACTTTAGCACATGCTAAAACCCAAGTCAACCGTAGGGGTATATTGTTGCAAAAATACAACGGTTTACGGCAATTTATATTTGTCGCGGCAGGGGGCGCACACGCCGCCGATGAGGCGGCCCGACCACTCCCCGCACAGCTCGCACTCGCCCGGCACGCCGGGCTGGATGTCACGCGAGGCCACGCGGATGGCCTCGGCTGTCTGGCTCTCCACCTCTTGGGCGGCGCGGTCTGCTTCATCAGCCATGGCTCGCCTCCGTGATTGCTATCGGCACCCAACGCATCACCGTCTGGTCGTAAATCATGGGCTGCAAAACGGGGTGGGTAATCACCACCTCGTTGGCGGGCGTCAAGCCCACCGTCGTTTGCTCGTCGTAGCCAAACGGCAAGTCGGTCACGTACTGGGCTTTCATGCTTGCTCCCCGTAACGCTTCTCCATCTCGATCAGCAGGTCGATCTCGTGCTTGATCTTCTCGAGGTCCTCGAAGCGATCAGCCGCCGCCTTGTCGCGCCAGCGCGTGATGCGCTTGACGATGCAACCCTCCAAAAAATTGAGGTTGTTTGCGGCGATGTACTCCACGGGCTGGATGCGCTTGGTCTTGTAGTGGCCGCCTGCCACCTGCACGTTCAGCGCGCTCGAGGCCTGCTGCGCTAGTGCCAGCTCGATGGGGCTGTTCACTTCGCGAATTTCTCCGGGTTTCATTTTGATTTTCCTTTCATGTAATCAAGCAGGAGGTCCTGCACTTCGCGCTTGGTCTCGCGCCTTGCCATCACCAGCTCGTCGACGGTGTCGCGCGCTACGATGTAGTGGATGAACACAGGGCGGTCGTAGCCAGCTTGGAGCTGGCGCACGGGCCCGATGCGCTCAATGATTTGGTCGTGTTGCTCGAGGTCCCACCACTGGGAAAAGAACACGATGATGTTGCCGCCGTCCTGCAGGTTCAGGCCATGGCCTGCGCTCGCTGGGTGGGCGAAGAGCAGCGGGATGAGCCCGTTGTTCCAGTCCGCGATCGTCATCGGGTCGGCGTCGAGCACGCGGCCTTGCTTGAAGGCGCGCTTCAAGCGCTCGAGGTCTGACTTGAAGTGGTAGGCCACCAGCACGGGCATACCTGCCGCCTCGTTGATGATCGACTCCAGTGCGTCGAGCTTCTCGTAGTGGGTCTCAACCCACTGGCCCTCGCCGTAGCGCTCGGCGTCGAGGTACACCGCACCGCTGGCGAGCTGCAAACACTTCGAGCTCTTGGACCCGGCGCTGAAGGCCTCGACCTCCACGCCGTTGTCCAACTCGATGAAGAGGTCCTTCTCCATGTCGCGGTAAAGACTGCGCGCACGGGTAGGGAGGTCCACCTTGATGATGTTGACGATAGGCTCTTGCAGGTCGAACCAGTCAGCCGGGTCGATGGTCAGGCAGATGTCGGCGAGCCGCTCTTGGATTTCCTCTTGCGCGTGCTCGGCCACCACCCACTTGGTGAACTTGTCGTTCTTGGTGGGCCTGAACCAGCGGCTCTGGAAGGAGCTGTAGGTGCGGCCAAGGCGTACCCCCGCATCGAGGAACCAAGTCTGCCCCCAGAGGTCATCCAAGCCGTTTGGCGAGGGGGTGCCAGTGAGGTTGACCCAGCGCTCAACTTCGCTGTGCGCGAACTCGGCGAGCGACTGCGCGCGCACTGCACCTTGGCGCAGGCGAAAGCCCTTGAGCTTGGTGGACTCATCGGCGATCACGGTGGCGAAGGGCCAAGCCTTTTTGTTCTTGGCGTACCACTCGCGCAACCACACGATGTTGTCGTAGTTCATGGCGTACACGGGCACGTCGCGCTTCAAGGCGGCCTCGCGCTCTTTGGCGTCGCCCGTCACCGAGGCGACCTCGAGCCCGCTCAGGTGGTCCCACTTCTTGACCTCCTCCGGCCACGTGCTCCTCGCCACCCGCAGGGGGGCGAGCACTAGCGTGGGCCTGTCCTCGCCGATGAGGTTGTGCAGGTGGTCCAAGAAGGTGAGGGTGGTCACCGTCTTGCCCATGCCCATGCCCGCCCAGAGCGCGCAGCGCTCGACGTTGGCGAGGTGGGACATGCCGATGTTCTGGTAAGGGCGTGGGGTGAACTGCTTACGCATCTTGCTGGGTGGGCCATGGGCCACGGATAGTTGTCAGCCCTTGGCGGGGGGTCTCTTCGGCTTTCTTAGCCGCGTGCCAGCCAGCGGTGTAGGCGCGGTGGTATTCCTTGAGCTCCTCCTCCGTGCGCTTGGCCCGCGCAGGGCGGGGGCAGTCCTCGGGCACCTCGACGGCGCAGTACACCGCAGCGAGCGGGCCTTGGCGGGGGAACTCCCAGCGGTCGATGTACACGTCAGGCATGCTGCCCAGCGAATGGCGCACGCTCTTGTCGCTCGCCTTAGTGGCGACGACTAAGTCGCGGGTGGTCAGGCCATCCGGGCGCGCCAACAACAGTGCGCGGATCTCTGCGCGTAAATCTCTTTTCATGACAACAAACTTTCTACAGCTTCGATTGAATCAATAACCTCGACCCGTTGGCCGAGAGCTCGCATGCGCGCGTGCTCGCGCAGTTGGTAGTCTTCCGCCGGTACGCCCGGCGCCTTGAGCTCTACCCATGTTGTGGCCGTGCGCATGCGCAAATAACACACGCCATCGGTCGGGGGGAGCATCACCAAGCGATCGGGCGCACCACGGCGGCCGATCCACTCCACCTTGCGCACTTCCCCGCCGAGCTGCTTCACGCGCTTGACGAGGTGGCGCTCGATGTCGCGCTCTCTCATGCCAGTTGCTCCACGATGTAGAGCACAGCCACGGCGAAGGCGGCCACTGCACAGGCGATCACAACGAATTTGTCTTGGGAGTCCATTTGTTCATCCTCTTCGATAGTTAAGATTGCGTAGGGCCCGAAGGCCTGTTCCATGGTGCGGGGGTAGATGTAGGTGAGCGGGTCGTACATCGCGCACCTCACAGGTCGTACAGCGCGACGCTGTAGTAGGGGGCCCGCACCTTGGTGGCCTTGTTGATGATCCGCTTGGGGACCTCAACGGCTAAGAGCTCGACGACTTTCTTGTAGTCGACGCTTGGGGCTGGCTCGCTGAACTTGACGACAGCTTTGTAGGCGTCGCTCGAAATCACTTCAACGCCGCTGGCGATGAGCACTTCTTTGAGGGCCTTGGCCTCATCGTTCAGAGCTTTGAGCTCAGCGTTTACTTGGGCAAGGCGGTTGACAGAACTGGCGAGTGCAAGGTCATTGGGTTTCATCTCGATCTCCTAAAGGTCGTGGTCAAAATCAACCACGCCTTGACTTTAGCACATGCTAAAGACTTGTCAACAACTATTTGTTTTGGTTGTTGTTTTTTGGAAACACTCCGCCGTGTCTCCCGCCGTGCAGTACGTTGTTCACCCACTGCTTGCGCTCTGCGTCGATGGCCTCGCCCAGTAGCGCTGCCTCCTGCGTGCGGCCCTCGATGTAGGCCAAGCGCTCGCGCTCTTCGAGTGTTGCGTTGATTGGTAATTGCATGGTTTACGCCACCCATTTCTGTTCGATGCTGCACCAGACAACGTGGTCTGACTCTGTGATGACGTAGCCTGCCATGACCTCGTCGACCTGCCCGCCGAGGCGGTAAAAGTGGTCGTCGTTGAACGCCATGAGCTTGTCGTTGGTGTCGAGCTCGACGGTCACCTCGCGCTTGCCGCGCCTGTTGATTTTTTCTCTGATGATCTTCACGGTTAGTCCTTTCGGTAGCGGGTTGTCTCGAAGCCAGCGGCAGAGAGCGGCAGGCCCTCCGCCCATGGCGGTACGTTCGACATCAGGGCAGCGAGCCTGTGGTGATTCCACAGGTCCTTGTCTGGTGTCTCTGTCAAGAGTTCGTCGTGCACGCTGAGCACGATGTCGAAGCCGTGCTCCTCGATCGCGGGCATGTTGTAGCCGAGCACGTCGCGGGCGATCGCCTGCACGATGTTCTCCACCAGCTTGCCGCCGTAGGTCTTGATGCGGCCCCAGCGTCGGGTGTATTGGTTCACACCCATGTAGGTGATCTGCTCGTTCTCCTCGACGCGCGGCTGCAGGTAGCAGAGGTATCGGCCAGAGGGCAGGCGGATGCGCAACCACGCACCGTCGCGGCGAATCTTGAGCATGCGCACGTCGAAGGTGACGCCCGGGTTGGTGATGGCTGCGCGCACTGCGTCGCCTGTGTCTTTCCACAACGCTTTGGTCTGCGAGTGAGCGGTGCGCCAAGAGGCCTTCAGGACCTCACAGGCGACGTAAATGTTCTTGGGTAGGCCAAGGGTGCGTCGCTTCTTTTCGGCCCACTCGTAGATGTTGTAGGCCTGCGCAATGGCATCCTTGGGTGCGGTGGTGTGCACCGCGTCGGCCAGCTCCTCGAGGTCCATCTGATACACGGCAGCGAAGGTCAAGAACGCCGCGACGCCACCCTCGTAGCCGAGGCCCAGCTCCATCACCTTACCGATCTGGCGCTTCTGCCCGACCGCGTCCTTCGGGTCGATGTTGAACGAGCGGCCATAGGCCACCTTGTACAAGTCCTCGCCCGTGCCTGCGTCGAAGTCAGCGAACGCTTTGAGCTTCCAGCCCTCGCCAGCCACCCAAGCGAGCACGCGGCCCTCGATGTTGGACAAGTCAGCGATGCACAACTTCTTGCCCTGCGGCGCGACGATGCACCCGCGCACCGTGTTGGCGGTCAGGCGCATCACGTTGTCGAAGGTGAGGTCGGCCACGCCAGCCTTGAGGGCCTCGACGCCGAGGTCGATTTGGTCCTGCTTCATGTCTGGGCGGGGCATGTTCTGCGGCTGGAACACGCGGCCAGCCCAGCGCGCTGTGCGCTGTGCACCTGCAAACTGCAGCGTGTTGCGCAGGCGACCGTCTTCGCTGGTTGCGTTGGTCAGTGCCTTGTACTTGGCGGTCGATGTCTTGGTGGCCTCGAGGCGGATCGAGAGCAGGAGCTTCACGCCCTCGGGGAGCTCTGGGTCCTCGATGCGGCGCTTCAAGGTGTCGGCCTTGAGGTCTGGCAGCTCGACGCCGTAGAACTCAACGATGTGGCGCAGCAGCTCATCGCGCTTGGACACGCTGCTCACGTCACCGTAGCTGGCCTCGTAGGCCTTGATCTTCAGTCGATCTTTTTCGCGCTCTGCTGCGGTGGTAGCTGCATGTGCGAGCTCGAGATCGACAGCAAAGCCGCGATCGTTGATGCGCTGGTCAAGGTGCCAGAGCGATAGCTCGCTGCCTCCCTCGCGGTAATTCCAGACAGGGAGGCGCCTGTCGATCTCGCGCATGGCGATGACGTCTTGGTACGAGTAGTCAAGGAACTCTTTCCATTCTGCGGGGTGGGTCTCACGGGTCTTTCTCCGAATCTTGCTGCCCTTGGGGGCGGGTTTACAAAACATTTGAATCAGCTGCTTGCCGCGCTTGTCTTTCGCCAAGTCGGTGGGCAGGCCGAGCACGTCGCCGATCTTGTCGAGACCGCCGGGCAGGCCATGGGCCATGGCCTTAATCATGGTGTCGCGCCAGCGCTCGACCGGGATGTCGATACCCCACACGTGCTTGAGCAACGTGCGGTCGAAGTGGCTGTTGTGCGCAACGACGATGACGTTGGGGTCCTTGAGGTAGGACCAGAGCACCGCCATCGGGTTGTCGCACACGTCGACCTCGGCTGTGCAGTCGAGCACGGTCGGCTCTTCGTCGTTCAAGGCCCACTGCGCGACGGTGATTTCCGTGCTGGGGTGCGCGGCGTAGCGGTGGGTGCTGTGCTTTTTTAAATCGAGCTCCGAATAGGTCTCGCAGTCAAACCAAAGAATGTTCATGTTGCTGTCCTTTGGTGAGGGCCCGGGGCAGCCCCCTGAAAAATCAGAGGCGGGCCCTCGCCAAAGGAGCTCGTCTTTCCGAGCCGTCAAGCCTGTGTCCAGATTCCCCATTCATATTTGCTGGGCTCTATGGGTTTGCGCATCTTGCACCGCTGGTTTCTACGTACGGGAGCTGTGCAAGTAGCCATCTGGTCTTTGTCGCCGAGCGGCCAGCCCAGCAAGAGGAGTAGAGCCCCCCGTTGTTGGAAATGTGGCCGGGTCCGGGGTGGGTGATAAGTCCGGTCCCCTTTGGTTATCAGCCCGCGCTCATTCGCGCGCCCAGCCACATTTCCAACAACAGGGCCGAAGCCCTGTTGCGCTTTACGCGATGTCGTCCGCGTCGGCGCCCTCGGTCACCTCCTCGAACTCGTCGGAGTCGGCTGGGCGGCCAGCGCTAAATGCGTCGCCGTCACGCAGGAACTGCACGCCGCGCAGCTGTGCGTTCACGCGCTTGCCGTAGGCGTTGTCCTGAGCCCAGAAGTCTAAGCTCACGTTGACGTAGCAACCCGCGTAGATTTTGCCGTCACGGTCAGTCAGTGCCGACTTGTTGGTGTCGATCACGGTTGGGCGTGCGCTGGCTTTCGCGCTGGCGCTCACGAACAGGTTGCCGGGGAAGCCGTCGTAGTTGGGCTTCTCGTCGCCGTCGTGCAGCGCGATCTTGCCGGTCTTCTCGAGGGCCTTGATCTGTGCGTCGGCCTTGTCCTTCCACTTCTCAGTGGCGACGGCCTTGATCTTGGCTTGGATTTCCTTGATCTGTGGGTGGTCGGTTGGCAGGATGAGCGCGGCGCTGTAGCGTGGCTCGCCTTCACCTGCGACTGTCGATGGCTCGAACAGGTTAGGGAATGCGAGGCGCACGTTCTTGAGCATGATGCGGCCAGCTGGAGCGGTAGTGTTTGACATGGTCATTTCCTTTGAAGATTGAAGTTTGCGGGTCGGGTTTTAAGCTAAGTCATCTAACGACTCGACCACGAAGTCGTCGGTGACTGGTTTCAAATCCAGCGCTGGGCGTGGGTCTGATTCTGGGGCGACGTGCGGTTTGCCGTCGGCCTGTGTGATGAGCGCCTTGAGCTTGGGCCATTGACGTGGGCCGATGGTCCCGTCCTTGGTTAGCTTCTCGGCGGCAGTAGGTGTGATGAGCTTCAGCGAGTACATCTCCTCGGTCTTCAAGCGCATGGACTTCATGAGCTCTTCAACCTCGGTGGCGTTACCCCATGAGCGGTGGCCCTTCTTGCCTGCGACGACCTTGTACCCGCGCACAGGCTCACCGTTGAGCAAGCGACGATCGGCGTCAGCACGGATCGCTTTGCACCAGTCCTCGATCAGGTCCACCTTGTTCAGGCAGGCCGCGACCCAGTCGGCGTCTTGCGATGCGTAGCTCGTGTAGGGCAACTCGGCCTCTGCAAATTCATCGGGCGAGGCGGCTGTCGTTTCAAAAACGGTAGCGGCCACCTCGTCGCGCAGCTTTGGGCACTTGGCCTTTGCCTTGCAGAATTTGCATTGGTCCTCGCCGGGGCGCAGGAAGGTCTCTTGCCAAGTCGCGTCGCCCTTCAAGTCGGCGTTGCCTTCAGCGGTACGGCAGGTGTTCACGACACTGCGCGCAGTGCTGCGACCCCATGCCTCGAGCTTCTCAACGGTGGTGTCCCACTCGCTGGGCTTCTCACTGATGCGGGGCTGGTCGATGACCAAGCGCACGCGGGTGAAGTCGCCTGCAATGCCGTTGAACTTGTCGAGCGCGCCCAGTCCGTAGAGCGAGAGCTGTGGGTTTTCTTTCACGTCAACCCACTGGCCCTTGCCGTACTTCAGGTCGATGACGATGATCTCGTCACCGCGAGCGATCACGACGTCGCCGGTGCCCCAGCCCTCTTCGCGAGGCACGCCGATGTAGTCCGCGTAGCAGAGCTTCTGCTCCACGAAGAGCACGCCGTCGTCGCCTTGGTAGTCCTTGACGCGGTCAGCCACGCCTTGGATGTACTCGGCCATCTCGTCGGTGACTTCGATGTCGAAGCCGTCGGCTTGGATGATGCGGCCAACGTAGCCAAGAGCTGGCACCTCGTTGGTGAGCACCATCTCCAGCAGCTCGTGGGCGGCTGTGCCCTCGGCTGCGTAGATGCTAGTGTTGTCAGGTTGGCCGACTTCGAGGACCTTGCTGCCGGGGCAGAGCATGATCTTCTTGAAGCCGGAGGCCGACCATTTGCTGTGAGCTTCAGGCATTAGTAACCTCGCACAACTTTGCGCACAGCCTCGAAGGCTGCGGCAACAAACCAAATCGCGAGAGCCCACGTGCCGATCAAGATCGCCAGTACCCAGAGGTCGCCCATGAGTGGTACATCAAACATGGCTTACTCCGTGGCGGCGGTGACCGCTGCCAATGCGTCGGCGTACTGCTCAGCAGCGAGCTCCTTGGCGGAGTTCACGTTGAACTTCTCTTTGAGCAGGCCGACCACGGCGTCGCGGCCCTTGGCGTTAGCCAGTGCGAACACGGCCTTCTGCAGGGTAGGGTAGTCGACTGAGCTCGAGCCCTCGCTTGAGGAGGCACTCGACGCAGCGGGGGAACCTGTCGCGGTGTCCGCAGGGGTGGACGTGGGCGCTGGGGTCTCCGCCTTGGCCTTCTCCGCTTTTGGGGCGGCGGTTTCCTTCTTGACGGCGGTCTCTGCCTTTGGCGTTTCGACCTTCACGGTGGCAGAGGCGTTGCCGCCCTTGCCTGTGAAGTACGCCAGCATCTCTTCCGTGTTGGTGAACGAGAGGGTGACTTGTACTGACATGAAAATATCCTTTCGGGGGTTTGGTTTAAGCGGTGGGGGCGATGATGCTGGAGTGCACGCTGCCACCCTTGGCGTTGAGCTCTGCGTTCAGAGCCTCGGCGCCCTCCAACGAGGTGCACTCGTGGGTGTTGATGACGTGCAGGCCAGCCTTCTCGACGACGGCGTAGTTGCCACGGGCGATGATCCCGGTGAGGGCGCCCTCGACGGCTTGCTGGTTCTGCTTCTCAATGACGTTGATGTCTTGCATGGTAGTTTCCTTTCAGAGTGGTTTTGGAAGATTGTAGCAGATGCTACAGTGGTTGAGAAAAAAATTTGTAGCTGTTGCTAAACTACAACACGTGACTCGGCCACCAGTACAGCGGCGTTGAGCAGCTCGACCGTGGTGAACTTCTCGACGTCACCGCCAGCGGCTTCGCACACGAGGTTCACATAGTAGCGAGCTTGGTTTTTTGAGCTCTTGCGTTGCGCCTTGTCCACACTGCGTTTGCGGTCTGGGTCGGTGGCTCTCGCCACCATGGCGAGGGTTACTGATCGTTCGTTCATGGTGTCTCCTTGATGAGTTCTGCTACCAAACCGGGGTAGCGCTGGCACGGTATGCGACTGCAGCGAATCTTTGTCTTGATGAATGAGCGGAAGGCGCAGCCATTGCACCCGCCTGTGCTGCCGTTCTTGTCTGGCGTACCCGGCACAAAGCGGTAGTCTGGGATCGGCGGATCGCCGGGGCGGTCTTGTGTCGTGTAGCTCACAGCGGTGCGTCCTCAAAGTTGTCTGGGTTGAAGCGGGGCGGCTTGCCGCCCGCAGGGGTTGGTTGAGTTGGGAAGGGCCACATTACGCTGCCACCGCCATGTCTGGCTCGACGTCACCAAAGGAGGTGAAGAAGTCGAGGTCGAAGCTGCCCCAGCTCGCTGCCTCTGGGCCCACCAAGCGGCCAACGCCTTGGTTCACCCAGTAGACCCCGATGCAGTCTTGGCTCAGGTTCTGCGCCAAGCGGTACGCGAGGTAGGGGATGCGACGGTAGACCACGCTCATGGTGTTGAGCTCTAAGCGCACGATGAGGGTGTCCTCGAGCACGAGGCCATTAGGGCCCTCGTACTGCACCTGCGCTCTGCGGGTCTGCACTGCCTCACGGCCAAACTGGTTGATGAGGTAGGTGATCGCTTGGATGGCGCGCTCACCGCATGCTGCGAGGGAGTTGGACTCCCCGCGTACGTCGAGGCCGACGTTCATTTCAATTACTGCTGTCATGCTGCTACTGCTTTCTCTTGGTAGAACGCGATCGCGTTCGCTTTGATTTCCTCGATGCGGGTGAGGGCGAGTTCTTGTTGGGCGCGGACCACCTTCTCGGTGCACACGCGGGGCTTGCTGATTTCAACGCGGACGTTGAAGTCTTGGAACATCACAAAGCGAGTGATGCTGATGCCGGGGGTGCCGCTCTCTTCGACTTCGACCACGCTGGCGAGGGTCTGGAGGTAGCCGCTGTCGCTCTTCATGGTGGTGACCTCGAGGACCTGCTTGCCTTGCAGAGCTACGCGGCTCTTGGCGACCCACTTGCCGTAGTAGTCTTTCTTGGTGTTGATCTGAACTTGCATGTGAACTCCTGTGTTGTCGTGGTCAATCTCAACCACGACTCGACTTTAGCACATGCTAAAACGATGTCAATAGAAAACCCCACGCGAAGGTGGGGTATTGTTGTTTTGCTACAACAAGTTAGCTTAGCAGCTGCGCCAACTCGAGTAGCGCGACTAGGGCCAGCATGCCTATGACGACCCAGTCCCTTGACCTTCGCGTGCAGGGCTCCTCTGGGTAGGCGCCCCCGTGCTCTATGAGGTAGTGAATCCGTTGTCTCAGCGCTTCGCGTTGCATGTTGTTCTCACTTCAGCAGGTTGATTAGTCGGCGCGCATAGGCTTGTTGATTGGTGTTGGTCTCGGCGGCCCGCTCATACACGAGGTTGACTACCTCGGTGAACTTCTCTTTCGAGAGCTTCACGTTGCTGCCTTGCAGCAAGTCTTGCACCAACGCCACGACCTCGATGAGCAGATTTGTATCTGGCTGGCCCGGTGCGGTTTTGTGCTGCTGGTCCAACCACATAGGGGAGAGCCCTAGCTTCCTCTCGATCTCCCTCGCGACCTTCTCCGACACGTCGCGACTCGGGTGTGGCCCGGCGAGCTGTGCGAGGTAGCTCCCGTTGCTGTGCCCGAGCTTGACCGACAGAGATGTCGGCCCACCCCACTGCTCCATGAGTTTTCGCAGGTTGCCCCTGCGCGTATCGAAGACAGATTTCATAGGGCCAGCACGCTACAGGAACTGTTGTGTTTTTGCAACTTGCTGTAGTCCTTTAGCAAAGTGTACAATCGCGCCCACCTTCAACTATTCTTTTCAGCAACATGAGCACAATGTCAATCTTCAAACTCTGGATGCGAGCCGCGACAGCGAGCGAGCAAGAGCTCTTAGCAAAGCGTGTCGGCACCACCCGCACCTACCTCTACCACATCGCGGGCAATTTCCGCTCCGCCTCCCCAGAGCTGGCGGCTGCCATCGAGCGCGCCACCACCGAGATGCACAAGGCCTCCAACGGGCGCCTGCCACGCATCTACCGCACCGACTTGGCTACCGCCTGCGCCTCCTGCGAGTTCGCACAGAAGTGCCTTGGTGCAGCTGCCGTGCGTGCTGAGTTCCCGCTCGTGTCGGAGGACACAGAGGGCGGCTCGATCGATTAAACAAACTGGGAGATTCTTTTGAGTGATACAACAAAAAAGCCGTGGGGTGCAGCGGCTGAGGAGTGGACCCACTTCGCTGACAAGCTGAACCTGCGTGAGGACCTCCTGCCCGTGGTGAGTAACCCCAAGGCGGAGATTAGCCCCAACAGCAAGATGCGCGACCTCGGCAAGACCCCATCGCGCTTTGACAAGCAGCACCAAGTGGTGGGCATCCCGCAGTGGACCCAGAACGTGAGCAGCGAGCGCGACATCGCGCGGTGGCAGCGTGACTCTGACCTCGGCATCTGCCTGCAGACACGCGTCGTGCGCGCCTTCGACATCGACATCGACGACCCGGTGCACTCGCAGGCGGTGCAGGACATGGTCGAGCTGGCGCTGGGCTCGCTGCCTGTGCGCTCACGCAACAACACGGGCAAGCGCCTGCTGGCCTTCAACATGGCGGGCGAGTTCGCCAAGCGCATCATCCGCACAGAGCACGGCGCTATTGAGTTCTTGGCTACGGGCCAGCAGTTCATCGCGATCGGCACACACCCAAGCGGTGTGCACTATGAGTGGGAGGGGGGCCTGCCCTCATCGTTCCCAGAGGTGACCCCCGCCGAGTTCGAGGTGGTGTGGCAGGCGCTGGTCGAGGCCTTCGCGCTCGAGGACGGCGACGTGCGCACACGCAACGGCTTGGCCCCGGTCAAGCCACGACTGCGCGACGACATCCAAGACCCAGCTGTGGCATACATGCAGGACAACGGCTGGGTCAAGGAGTGGGGGCGCGACGGACGCATCCACGTGACCTGCCCGTGGGAGGACCACCACACCACCGACACAGGCCCGAGCGCGAGCTCTTGGTTCCCTGCTGGTGTGGGCGGCTTCGCTCAGGGCCACTACAAGTGCCTGCATGCCCACTGCGCATCACGCACCGACGGCGACTTCCTCGAGGCGATTGGGTATTTGTCTGAGGACTTCGAGAACCTCCCCGCCGTGGTGGGTGAGGACGGTGAGGAGGGCGAGCCATGGCCCGCATTCACACGCGATCGCCAAGGGCGCATTGAAAGCACAGCGGGCAACGTGCAGAAGGCGCTGATGCGCCCTGACATCGGCGGCGCACGCATCGCCTACGACCAGTTCAAGGACCTCGTGCTCGTCGCCTACACCAACGACAGCCAGTGGCGCCCACTGCGTGACACCGACTACTTCCGCCTGCGCATTGAGCTCGAGAAGCGCGGCTTCAAGAGCCCCGGCAGCGACATCATCCGAGAGGGTGTGCACCACGTCGCCGAGGTCAACGAGTTCGACTCCGCCATCGAGTGGGCCAAGGGCCTGACATGGGACGGTGTGCCACGCGTTGAGGGCTTCCTGCACAACTACTTCGGCACAGAGCACAGCGACTACGCCAAGAGCGTGAGTGTGTACCTCTGGTCCGCGCTGGCTGGGCGCTGCCTCGAGCCCGGCGTCAAGGCCGACATGACCCCCATCTTGGTGGGTGACCAAGGTGCTGGCAAAACCCGTGGCGTGAGCGCTCTATCCCCGGAGGAGGGCAGCTTCGTTGAGGTCAACCTCGAGCACCGCGACGACAACTTGGCTCGCTCCCTGCGCGGCAAACTCATCGGCGAGCTCGGTGAGCTGCGTGGCCTGATGACGCGTGAGGCTGAGTCCATCAAGGCTTGGATGACACGCACGCATGAGGAGTGGATTCCAAAGTACCGCGAGTTCGCCACACGCTTTCCTCGCCGTCTGGTGTTCATCGGCACCACCAACGATGACGAGTTCTTGGGCGACGCCACAGGCGAGCGCCGCTGGCTTCCTATCCGTGTCGGCAAGGTCGACGTGGCAGCTATCGAGCGAGACCGCGACCAACTGTGGGCTGAGGGCATCGAGCTCTTCAAGCGCGAGGGGGTGCAGTGGCGCAACGCTCAGCACTTGGCGAAGGATGAGCACGCCAACTACAAGGTGCACGACACGTGGGAGACAGCGATTGGCGGGTGGCTCGAATCGGATGACATGGACGGCCAAGAGGGCGTCAAGCGGGGGGATCGACCCTTCAAGCTGCAGGACATCATGGTGTCGGCCTTGGGCATGAACGTGCAAAACATTGCACGTAAGGATGAGCTGAGGGCGGGGCGGGTGCTGCGCACGTTGGGGTTTGAGAAGCGCGCGGTGCGAGAAGGGTCACACTTTTTCAAGGGTTGGGTGCGTGCAAAAAACTGCACGTTGGGGTTTGACGACCTCGCTTGAGAGTTCGTGACCCTTTGCGAAGGGTCACAGGCGAGGGGATGGGTCACGAAAAAACCTAGTGTTTATGCGGCTTGTACCCCTTGTTACCCTTGTGACCCTTGTTTGTATATGGAAAGGAATAAAGCGTAATAAGTTAGTAGCCACTAACTAAGAGAGAAGCGTAGGGGGTTTATGGGAAAAGAGGGTAACAGGGTCACAAGGGTCACACGCAAAGTTTTGCAAGAAAGGAAAGACATGGAGCAAGTAACACTGACGTTGAATGAGCGGCGGTACAGAATCGGCGAGTCGCATCATCGCGCCAAGCTCACAGATGAGCAAGTCGACCAAATGCGCGAGCTGCACGAGGAGCAGGGCGTTGGGTATCGAACCCTCGCCAAACAGTTCAACGTGAGCAAGCGCACGGTGCGCGACATCGTGCACTACAAGACCAGAGCACAGACACCTGAGTTTTGGGTCAAGGCGAAGGGCGGTGGGCAATGAGCAACGTCATCGAGTTCGGCAAGAAGCCCAAGGCAGCGCCACCAAAGCCACCAGAGGGCGACCTGAGCGCCTACGCAGCATCACGGCGCATTGCCACCCACTTCGGCATCGCGGTGTCGACAGAGGACGCAGTGAAGCTCGAGCTCCAACTGCAGCGCATGATGGCGCACGCCTACCACCAAGGCCACTCGGATGGCACAGCGTGGCGTGGCCTGATGGCTGGCGTTCGGGTCGATGGCCCCAACGTGGTCATCGCGGTCAAGGGCGGCAACGAGGGCGCACGCCTGCTGTGCGGTGAGCTGGTGAAGGTGATAGACCAATGAGCGCCCGCGACATCGGCTTCATCGTGTTCACGGTCGGCGTCGGCTTGGTGCTCTGCGCTGACAGCATCGCGGCCTCCGACGCTGGCCTCATCATGCTGGGCATCGGGCTGGGCTCAATCGCTCGGGGGTAGGCCTACCCCTTGAGGGTGCGGATAACAGGCCTTGACGTGCCCAGAATGTGCGTCAATGAGCCAATATGCCCCATGGGTTAAGCCCTTCCTCGACCACCTGCGCACGTCCTGCAACGTCGCGGGTTCGTGCCGCGCTGCCGGGATAAGCCACACCGCTGTCTACGCCCTGCGCGACAAAGACGCCGACTTCGCCGCCGCGTGGGACGACGCGCTCGAGGAGAGCTACGACCACCTCGAGGCCGAAGCGCGACGCCGCGCCTTCGAGGGCGTCGAAGAGCCCGTTGTCTACCAAGGCCAGCTCACCCCAGTGTGGGAGCGCAACCCAGACGGCACCGTGGTCAAAGACGACGAGGACAACTGGGTGCAGGCCAAGAACCCGGATGGCTCCCCCAAATACCTGACCGTCAAGAAGTACAGCGACGGCCTCGCTCAGTTCCTGCTCAAGGGCTACCGACGTCGCAAGTTCGGCGAGAAGCTCGAGCTCACAGGCAAGGACGGCGGGCCAGTCACCATCGACGAGACCGCACGCGCTGCGCGAGTTGCACAGCTCATGGCGCTGGCCGCCAAGCGCAAAGAGTTCGAGGACCTCGCTTGAACGCAGTAGAAGCAACCGAGCTCGCCAAGTACCTCACACCCGAGGAGCTGGCCGAGCTCGACGACCTGCTAGTGGCCGACATGAACGTGAGCGTATGGCGCCCACTGCCCGGCCCCCAGACCATGGCGTACGAGTCCAAGGCAGATGTCGTGGGCTACGGCGGTGCAGCGGGCGGTGGCAAGACCGACCTCGCAGTAGGCAAGGCGCTCACCAAGCACACCAAGGCCGCCATCTTCCGACGTGAAGCGACCCAGCTCTCTGGCGTGACCGACCGCCTGACCGAGCTGCTGGGCAACCGCGATGGCTACAACGGGCAAGAGAAGATTTGGCGCAACGCTGGGCCACGCGAGATGCAGATTGAGTTCGGCTCTGTGCCCAACTTGGGCGACGAGACCAAGCACCAAGGCCGGCCGAAAGACTTCCTCGTGCTCGATGAGACCGCCAACTTCCTCGAGCAGCAGGCACGATTCCTCATGGGCTGGGTGCGCACGACTGTGCCGGGCCAGCACTGCCAAACGCTGATGACCTTCAACCCGCCGACCTCTGCAGAGGGCCGCTGGATTATTGAGTTCTTTGGCCCATGGCTGGACAAGAAGCACCACCTCTACCCCACGCCACCGGGCGAGCTGCGCTACGTCGCGGTGATCGATGGAAAGGACGTGTGGGTCGAAGACGGCAGCGAGATCGAGCACAACGGCGAGATCATCAAGCCACAGTCACGCACCTTCATCCCCTCGCGAATCAGCGACAACCCATTCCTGATGGGCACGGGCTACATGACCACGCTTCAGGCTATGCCCGAGCCACTGCGCTCGCAGATGCTCTACGGCGACTTCCAAGCAGGCATGGAGGACGACCCATGGCAGGTGATCCCGACCGCGTGGGTCGACATCGCTATGGCACGATGGAAAGAGCGCGCACCCAAGGGCGAGATGATGAGCTTGGGCGTCGACGTCGCACGAGGCGGCAAGGACAACACCACGATCGCCGCCCGCCACGAGGGCATGTGGTTCGATCAGCCGATGGTCCACCCCGGCTCACAGACGCCAGACGGCCCCAAGGTTGCGGGCCTCGTCATCGGTTGCATTCGCGACCGCGCGCCCATTCACATCGACGTCATCGGTGTGGGCGCGTCACCCTACGACTTCCTCAAGCACGCACGCCAAGACGTGTACGGCGTGAACGTGTCAGAGCGCGCCACCATGATGGACAAGTCCGGGCGACTCGGCTTCTTCAACCTGCGCAGCCAACTGTGGTGGAAGTTCCGCGAGGCGCTCGACCCATCCAACGATACGGGCATCGCGCTGCCACCAGACAAGCAACTCGCCGCCGAGCTGTGCGCGCCCAAGTGGACGATGTCTGGCACCACCATCAAGGTGGAGTCACGCGACGACATCATCTCCCGCATTGGCCGAAGCCCCGACCGCGCGACCGCCTACATCATGGCGCTCATGGACACGCCCAAGCGCCACAACCTAGAGCGCGGTGCGGATAACACAGCCACTCTTGCCTACGATCCCTACAGTTCAATCTGACAGAGGTACACCCATGTGCTTAAGCTCGCCATCCGCTCCACCACCTCCACCACCTCCTGAGAAACCAGCAGAGGTCAAGCAAGCCGAGACCATCGATGCTGTGCGCGTGAAGCGCAAGGATCAAGCAGCGGCAGGCGGCATGGGCTCAGGCACCTTGCTCACAGGCCCCGGCGGCATCCAGACAGGCGCTCTCAACGTAACGAAGCCGACCCTGCTCGGCCAATAAGCCATGCAAGCTCAAACCCCACGCGAGCGCAAGCTCCAACGCAAGGCCGCCCTCTACAACGAGCGGTCTAGCTGGGACTCGCACTGGAAAGAAATCAGCGAGTATCAACTGCCACGCGCGGGGCGATTCTTCACGAGCGACCGCAACAAGGGCAAGAAGCGCCACAACAACATCTACGACAACACCGCATCGTTCGCGATCCGCACGCTGTCTGCCGGGATGATGGCGGGCATGACCAGCCCAGCGCGCCCATGGTTCCGACTCGGTATCTCCGACAAGGACCTCATGGAGTCCGGCCCAGTCAAGGCTTGGTTGCACCAGACCGCTGAGCTCATGCGCGCGATCTACGCATCGAGCAACACCTACCGCGCACTGCACGGCCTCTACGAAGAGCTCGGCGTCTTCGGCACAGCGGCCACCTTTGTGCTGCCCGACTACGACAACGTGCTGCACCACTACCCGATGACCATCGGGGAATACGCGCTCGCGACCGACCACAAAGGCAACGTGAACACGGTAGTGCGCGAGGTCGACATGACCGTGCAGCAGATCGTCGAGCAGTTCGGTTTGAAGAACGTGTCGAGCACGGTCAAGAACATGTGGGACATGCACAAGCACGACCAGTGGGTGACCATCATGCACATGGTCGAGCCACGCTTCGACCGCGACGTGCGCAAGATGGACGCCCTCAACAAGCGCTTCTCTTCCTGCTACTTCGAGCCAGCGAACGACGACACAAGCAAGTTCCTGCGCGAGTCGGGCTTTAACCGCTTCCCGGCGCTGACCCCGCGCTGGCAGGTGACAGGCAACGACGTGTACGGCCAGAGCCCCGGCATGGAGTGCTTGGGCGACGTCAAGCAGCTCCAGCACGAGCAACTGCGCAAGGCGCAGGGTATCGACTACCAAACCAACCCACCACTGCAGGTGCCCAGCGCGTACAAGGATTACGCCAAGGCTCGCCTGCCCGGCGGTGTGTTCCACGTCGACGCCACGGCAGCGGGGCAGGGCGTGCGCTCCGCCTTCGAGGTCAACCTCAACCTGCAACACCTGCGCGAAGACATCGTCGACGTGCGCGAGCGCATCCGCTCTGCGTACTACGCCGACCTCTTCCTCATGCTCGCCAACGACACCCGCAGCGGTATCACCGCCACCGAGGTGGCAGAGCGCCACGAAGAGAAGCTGCTGATGCTCGGCCCAGTGCTCGAGCGTCTGCACAACGAGCTCTTGAGCCCGATGATCGACATCACCTTCGACTACTGCAAGGAGGCAAACATCCTGCCACCTGCACCGAAGGAGCTGCAGGGCATGGACCTCGACATCGAGTTCATCTCCACGCTGGCTCAGGCTCAGCGCGCGGTGGCCGCCCAAGGCATGGACCAGCTGCTGGCCCGCGTTGGCAACATCGCTGCGGTCAAGCCCGACATCATCGACAAGATCAACTTCGACCAGATCATCGACGACACGGGCGAGATGTTTGGGGTCAACCCCAAGATCATCGTGCCAGACGACGAGGTGGCGAAGATGCGCGACGCACGCGCACAGCAGCAGGCCCAACAGCAAATGCTCGCCGCAGCTCAACCCATGGTTGAGACCGCCAAGTCCGCAAGCGAGATCGACACCGCAGGCCTGACCGAGGTCATGAACATGTACCAAGGTTACGGCACCTCAAGCCCACAAGTCTAAGGACCCACCATGATCGACATGAAGAACACCAAGGCCTCCACCGAGTCAACGCTTGTTGCTCAGGACATGGTCGAGGAGTACCCCTACGGCTTGCGCATCCGACTCGGCAACGAGGAGCTCGCCAAGCTCGGCATCAAGGAGATGCCTGCGATCGACACCGAGATGAAGCTCACCGCATTGGTGTGCGTGATTGGGATCAGCCAGAGCGACTCCGCCGACGGCGAACCCTATCGCAGCGTCGAGCTGCAGATCGAACAGATGTCTTTGGCGCCCGCCAAGGAAGAAGACAATTCGGCCACCGCCAAAGCGCTCTATCCAACGATGCTCGCTTGACGGTGCGTTTAAGGTAATTCCCAATGAGTAAAGTCCAACACAACAACAACATGCGAAGAGACCCGACCGACATTCGTCGTCAAGAAGCAGAAGCACAGCGCGATGAGCGCGCCGCCAAAGCGAAACGCGACAAAGAGGTTGAGGACTTCAAAGAAGTTGTACGTACCAAGCAAGGCCGTCGCTTCATTTGGCGACTGCTCGAAGAGGCAGGCGTTTATCGCTCCAGCTTCACGGGCACCAGCCAGACGTTCTTCTTGGAGGGTCAGCGCAACATGGGTCTCTTGTTGATTCGAGAGATCCACGAGATCTGCCCCGATGTGTACACACTAATGCTCAAGGAGCAAGAGTCACATGACAACTGAATCGTTGGTATCCGGCCAAGACACACCTAATGCCGGGGGACAACAAAGTGCTGATGGCGTAAAGCCTGACAGCGCGGGCGCACAGCCCAATGGTGGTAATGCACCTGAAGCGAACGCAGACGGCCAACAGGCTGGCGCGAACGCAGACGGCGCACAACCCAAAGGCGACGAGAAGCCAGCGGACGATAAGGGCGCGAAAGCACCTGAGTCCTACGACTTCAAGATGCCCGAGGGCGTCGCACTCGACTCGGCAGCTGCCGAAGAGTTCAGCGGCATCGCGAAAGAGTACGGTCTGACACAGGAGCAGGCGCAGAAGGTTGCAGACGTTGGTGCCAAGATGGTCCAACGCCAACTCGAAGCACATGCCGCTCAGGTAGCAGAGTGGACTGAAGCGGTGAAGACCGACAAGGAGATCGGGGGCGATAAGCTCAACGAGAACTTGGCGATCGCACGCAAGACGATCGACACCTTTGGTTCACCCGAGCTGAAGAACGTGCTTAACCAAACGGGTTTGGGCAACCACCCCGAGATCGTTAAGCTGGCTTACAAAATCGGCAAAGCGATTTCTGATGACGGCTTCGTGCGCGGTGGCAACACCACAGCACCTCGCTCGGCAGCAGAGATCATGTACCCCTCAATGGCAAAAAACTGAAAGGTTAAATCATGGCAACTTTAAATACATTCATGCCTACGCTCGCCGATTTGGCAACGCGTATGGACCCCGACGGTTCGGTCTCGAAAGTGATCGAACTCTTGCAACAAACCAACCCAATCTTGGACGACATGAGCTGGGTCGAAGGTAACCTGCCAACAGGTCACAAGACGACTATCCGCTCTGGTTTGCCAACTGGTACTTGGCGCAAGCTGAACTACGGTGTGCAACCTGAGAAGAGCACAACCGTGCAAGTCACAGACACCTGCGGCATGTTGGAAAGCTACGCTGAAGTCGATAAGGCTTTGGTGAAGTTGAACGGCAACGAAGCTGCATTCCGTTTGTCTGAAGACCGCGCCTTCATCGAAGGCATGAACCAGACAATGGCAAGCACATTGTTCTACGGCGACAGCTCTTTGGACCCTGAAAAGTTCACTGGCTTGGCCGCACGCTACAGCCAGAAGTCTGGCGTTGAGAACGGCGAGAACATCTTGCTGGGCGGTGGCTCTGGCTCTGACAACACCTCGATCTACTTGGTGATTTGGGGCGACAACACCATCCACGGCATCTATCCAAAAGGCTCCAAGGCTGGTTTGGACGTGCAGGACCTCGGCGAAGAGACATTGCTCGACGCCAACGGTGGCCGCTACCAAGGTTACCGCACTCACTACAAGTGGGACTGCGGCGTGACTTTGCGCGACTGGCGCTACGTTGTTCGCATCGCGAACATCGACGTGTCTGACTTGACCAAGAACGCTGCCTCTGGCGCCGACTTGATCGACCTGTTGAGCCAAGCTGTGGAAATCCCACCTAACCTCAACATGGGCCGCGCTGTGTTCTACGCGAACCGCACCATCACTAGCTTCTTGCGTCGCCAAATCGCGAACAAGGTCGCTGGTTCTACCTTGACCATGGACGATGTCGCTGGCAAGAAAGTGTTGAGCTTCGACGGTATCCCGTTCAAGCGCACCGACGCTCTGTTGAACACAGAAGCCGCCATCTCCTAATCAACCGCCTGACCGAAAGGACAAATCATGATTATCGATAAAGCCCTCCAAGTGTCCGACGCGCAGGCTGTTACCAGCTCTGCCGCTTCGACAGACGTGATCGACACGGGCGTTGCAAACCGCGCCATCGGCGATGTGACCAGCTTGGCTGCTGTCATCACCGTGGACGAGTCTGCAACCGCTTCGGGTTCGGCCACCGTGACCTTCAGCTTGCAAGACTCTGCTGACAACTCCAGCTTCGCTGACGTGGTGGCTTCTGCCGCCATCGGCAAGGCTGCGTTGACAGCGGGCACTCAGGCTGCAGTGTTCAAGCTGCCACCTAACCTGCGTCGTTACGTTCGCGTGTACTACACGGTCGCCACTGGTCCTCTGACCGCTGGCAAGTTCAGCGCCCAAGTGGTGATGGACTACAACCGTCAACGCGCATACCCCAACGCAGTCTAAGGGGTAGGCCATGAGCATCAAAGTACGCGCAACTACACGTGGCTACTATGGTGGCGTGGTCCGCGAAGCGGGCGATGTGTTTGAGGTGGAAACCAAAGAGCACGTCGGCAGCTGGATGGACCCAGCCGTCGAAGAGAAGGGTCCTGCAAAGGAACCTGCTAAAGGCGGCAAGGGCAAAGGCGGTAAAGCCGCTGACGCCACAGCCACCAAGGGCAACGCCGAGCAAAACGGCGATGCTCAAGGCGACACTGCTGACCTAGCCTAAACACTGGGCCAGCAACCAAAGCAACATGGCCGCCACGAGCGGCCATGTTCGTAACTGATGGAGAGATAACGTGGCAAACGCTGTAGAAATCTGTAACCTCGCCTTGGGCCACCTCGGTTCAGAGGCCAACGTCGCATCAATCTCTCCTCCAGATGGGAGCGCCGAGGCAGGCTACTGCGCTCGCTATTTCCCAATCGCACGCAAGCTCACGATCGCGATGGCTCAGTGGTCATTCGCCACTAAGCGCGCCGAGCTCGCTGAGGTAGACAACCCCAGCAAGGTGTGGATGTTCGCGTACTCGCTGCCATCCAACTGCGTCAAGCCCTACCGCATTCTGAAGTCTGGCGCCACGACCGAGCAGGACGGCGCCGCCTTCGCCATAGAAGACAACATCATCTTCACCAACGAGTCAAACGCGGTGCTGGTCTACACCCGCGACGTCACAGACACCACCCGCTACACCCCCGAGTTCATCTCGGCAATGAGCTGGGTGTTGGCCTCCTACTTGGCTGGCCCGATCATCAAAGGCAACGAGGGCGCAAACGCTGCCCTCAAGCTGCGCGAGCGCGGCCTCGCCGAGACACGCATGGCCTCCGCAGGCGACGCCAACCGCAGCTCTGAAACACACGGCGCTCTGCCAATCAGCCTCGACAACGTCACAGGCGTGCAGATTCCCGCAATGGTGAGCTTCCGCCAATGAGTATCAAGACCCTCACCCGATCCTTCGCTGGTGGTGAGATCACCCCAGAGCTGTTCGGTCGTATCGACCTCGGCAAGTTCCAGACGGGCCTCTCTGTCTGCCGCAACTTCATCCCGCTGCCTCACGGCCCAGTGGCGCGACGCCCGGGCACGAAGTACGTCAACGAGGTCAAGACCAGCGCCAACTACACGCGCCTGATTCCGTTCGCCTTCAGCGCGGACCAGACCATGGTGCTCGAGTTCGGCAACCAGTACCTGCGCTTTCACACGCTTGGCGGCACCCTTGTATCGGGCGGCTCGCCCTACGAGATCGTCACCCCATTCCTGACGGCCGACTTGGCTGACCTGCACTTCACGCAGTCGGCAGACGTGCTCACCATCACGCATCCAGCCTATGGCATCCGCGAGGTGCGCCGTCTTGGCGCCACCAACTGGACTATCGGCACGGTGTCGTTCGCACCCTCTCTGGCCGCACCGACCGGGTTGTCGATCAGCAAGGTAGGCACAGGCTCCATCACCTACGCCTACGTGGTGACCGCGCTCGCGAGCAACGGCGTGGACGAATCGGTCGCTTCTGCGGAGGTGAACACCACCAACAACCTGTCGACCGCAGGCAACAGCAACACCATTACGTGGAGCGCTGTGACTGGCGCTGTGCGCTACAACGTCTACAAGAAGACGGGCGGCGTGTACGCCTACATCGGCCAAGCCGACACTACCCGCACCTTCAAGGACGACAACTTCTTGGGTGACCAGACCAAGGTGCCGCCCGAGGCCTTCATTGGCCTGAACGACGCATCGAACAACTACCCCTCGACCGTCACCTACCACGAGCAGCGCCGCTGGTTCGCTGGCACCAACAGCAAACCGCAGACCGTGTTTGCAACACGCACGGCCACCGAGAGCAACCTCACGAGCTCCATCCCCAGCCTGTCGGACGACGCGCTCGAGGTGCGCTTGGCCGCTCAGCAACAGAACCGCATCCGCCACTTGGTCCCGCTCTCGGACTTGATCGCGCTCACCGCAGGCGGTGAGTGGCGCATCTTCAACCAAGGCGGCGAGGCGATCACGCCCACCACCATCTCTATCAAGCCACAGGGCTACTCTGGCGCCAGCAACGTGCAGCCCGTGGTGACTTCTGGCTCGATCCTGTACGTGCAGGCGCAAGGCTCCCGCATCCGCGAGCTCGCCTACAACTGGGAGAGCAGCGCCTACCGCTCGGTCGACATGACCATCATGTCGCCCCACATGGGCAACGGCTACACCTTGCAGGATCTCGCGTACTCACGTGCGCCAGACCAGATCCTGTGGGTGGTACGCAGCGACGGCGCGCTGCTGTCCATGACCTACGTGCCCGAGCACCAAGTCTACGCATGGGCACGACACGACACCGACGGCCTCGTGGAGTCCATCTGCGTGGTGGCCGAGGCGGGGGAGGACGCCCTCTACGCGGTGGTCAAGCGCACGATCAACGGCAGCACCAAGCGCTACGTTGAGCGCCTCGAGTCGCGCATGTTCACCACCCTCGAGGACGCCTACATGGTCGACTGCGGCGCCACCTACGACGGCGCGCCCAACGACACGATCACCGGGCTTAGCTGGCTCGAGGGCAAAACCGTCAACATCTTGGCGGACGGCGCGGTGCACCCACAACGCGTCGTGACCTCTGGCGCGATCACTCTCGACTACGAGGCGAGCAAGATCCACATCGGTCTGCCCATCGTGGCCGACATCAAGACACTGCCGCTCGCATTCGAGGGCGCGCAGGCAGCGGGGCAGGGCACCCTCAAGAACATCAACAAGGTCCACCTGCGCGTGTACCAAAGCTCTGGCGTGCAGGCTGGCCCCTCCTTCGAGAGGCTCACGACCTACCCAGCGCGCTCGGTGGACGACCCCTACGGCTCGCCCCCAGCGCTGCGTACGGGCGAGCTCGCCATGGCGATCGGCCCATCGTGGAATACCGACGGCGGCGTGTGCGTGCGCCAAGTCGAGCCCTTGCCGCTGACCATCCTCTCGATGACTCTGGAGGTCGCGACTGGTGGGTAAGGTTGTCATGCGCGCGGTCGAGCCGGGCGATGCCGAGAACCTCGCCCACCGCCTGCGCCAAGACGACATCAACGAGATCTCGGCTGCCAGCAACCTTACACCCTTGCAAGCGCTCGAGCACGGAGCCTCCCGCTCTGTGCTGTCGTGGACCGCAACGATCGACGACGAAATCATCTGCATGCTGGGGGTGACGCCGGTCTCAATGCTGTGCGGTATCGGGTGCCCATGGCTGCTGGGCAGTGACTTGATCGACAAGCACGCGGGTGCGTTTATCAAAACCTCGGCGGCTTACATTCCTCGTATGTTGGAGGTCTTTCCGCACCTGTTCAACCTCGTCGACGCGCGCAACAAGAAGTCCATTCGGTGGCTCAAGCGCGCAGGCTTCTTGGTTCATGAACCGATCGTGCACGGACCCCACGACATGCTGTTCCACCCCTTCGAGATAAAGATCTGAGCCATGTGTGATCCCGTATCTATCACGATTGCCGTGATCTCGGCCTACTCGGCGTACAACCAGTCTGAGGCCGCCAAGGATCAGGCGAACTATAACGCTGTCGTCGCCGACAACAACTCCAAGATGGCCGAGTATCAGGCAGAGGACGCGCTCGCCCGTGGTGAACAGGACGCAATGAACGTGCGCCGCAAGGCGGCAGCCATCGGTGCAGACCAGCGCGCCACCATGGCGGCTCGCGGCCTCGACTTAGGCGAGGGCACGGCGCTCTCGCTGTTGGACCAGACAGATTTCTTCGGCGCAACAGACGTCGCAACCACACGCGGCAACGCAGGCAAAGAGGCGTACGCCCTCAAAGCCCAAGCCAACAACTTTGCCACCGAGGCGGTCGCAGCGCGCGCCTCTGCCGACGCCCAGAACTCTTGGCTGTCCGCAGCTGTTGCAGGCGCTCAAGGCTACGCCGCAGGTCAATCAATCAGCAAGGGCATGTCCGGCATGCTCGGCGGCGGTGGCGCTGGCGTGTCCGATAAGTGGTCCATCTACAGCAGCGGATCGGCAAGTGGCGCCCCCGGTTTGAAAGCAACGCCATCCTCTGTGAAGTGGTAAGCCATGGCAACTATCCCAGTCTATGACGGCCCCCAAGTAAAGGAAGCCCCGCTGCGCGGCGGCTTCCAAGAGCCTATCCGCAGCGCCGACGCCTTCGGCGCGGTGCAAGCGCGCCAGCTCGGCGAAGTCGCAAACGCAGTTACCAAAGTAGCTCAAGTCGTTGAGTACGAAAACGCACGCAACGACGCCGACGCGGTGTTCCGTGCAGAGACCAACCTGCGGGCGGGCTACCTCCAGTTCGAGGCCAACACCAAGAAGACCCGCCAAGGCCGCTCGGCTGAGGGCGTGCTCGAGGACACCGACAAGTGGTGGGCGGAGCAAGAGAAGGCCTTCACTGAAGGCATGGCGAACGATCGCCAGCGCGCGTTGCTGGCCCGCTCTGCCTCCCGCCTGAAGCTGCAGAGCCAAGCCCAGATGAGCGAGTTCCAGAACGTGCAGCTCGAGCGCTCGCACGACGAGAGCTGGAACGCGAGCAAGGCAATCGTCATCAGCAACACCGCCACGAACCCAACGCCCGCCAACGTGCAAAGCGCCATCGCGGAGCTTAAGACCAAGAACGCCTACCAAGGCGCACGCAAGGGCTGGGACTCGGATCAGATGACTGTGCAGAACATGAAGGACATGACGATCCTGCACACGAGCGTGGTTCAGAATCTGGCCGACAAAGACCCGGCAGCAGCGGAAAAGTATTTCACGCAGATTCCGCAGGACGAGTTTGACGGCACACGCCGCGACGCCCTGAAGGACTCTATCGAGCGCGCTCGCACGCACCTCGACGCCAAGCGCCGCCAAGCGGTATCGCTGGCGGAGAGCGATGCGGAGAAGCGCGTGTGGGGTGCTATCGCCAAGGGCCAGACCCCGCGCGACATTGACCTCAACTCGATGAACCAAGAGAAGCGCGTCAAAGAGGTGGGGGGCTACTTCAAAGCGTTGCAAAAGGCCGAGGCCAAAGACGGTCGCATGCACGCCAAGGAAGACAACTACGAAGCGCTGGACTTAGCCGAGAAGGCCATCCAGCAGGGCGACGTCACCAGCGAGCGCGACCTCGATCGCTACGCTCCCTTCCTGCGCCCCGAGACATTCCGCACCCTGCGCAAGTCCTTCGAGAAGCGCGGCGACGTTCCCGAGAAAGAGATCGAGCGCGCCTTCAACGAGCGCATGGGCGAGCAGCGCGCGAAGTGGATTAAAGACGAAGACAAGGTCAAGCAGTGGACCGCGTTCAAGAGCTACATCCTCGATGACGTGCGCGAGAAAAAGCGCCCAGAGGACATCGACGCTCTGGCCGATCGCTGGTTCACGAAGGGCTACGGCAAGGACGACAGCGCCTTCCGCAACGACCCCGACACCTACGGCGAAGCACGCATGAAGGGGCGTAAGGACTTTGTCATTCCAGTGCCCGAGTCGAACAAAAAAGAGATCGACAGCGCCCTTACAATTCTCAAGAGCGCGAACGCTGCTGCGCCAACAGGCAAAGCGGCAGCGGACGAGTTCTACACCAACTTTTACATGGACGCCTCACGTTGGTTTGCCGCACGCAATGAGCCAGTCACTGGTGCGCGCGCAGCAGCCTTCGCGATTCTCAAGCAAAACAACAAACCAGTCACGGCTGCGAACATCAACGCCGTGATGCAGCAACTGAAAGGCGCCCCAAGTGCTGGACCTCAACAACCTTCCCGATAAGTCTGCAACTCCAAACGGTGTAGCGCGGGAGAATGTTGGTTCCTCTCTGGACTTTTTACCAGATACGAACTCTGACACTCTCCGCTCGCTGTACCGTCAGCAAAAGGTAAACCCCGACGAGTACGCCAAAGCGCGCAGCTTGTCGAAAGCCACGGGGCTGCCCACACCGACGGTGCAGAGCAACCCAGCGCAGGCTACCGAGCTGGTGAACGAGCCCGACTGGAACACTGTCGAGCAGCTCTCGCCGAAGGCCGCCGCCGCTCTGGTCAACAACACAGAGCTCTTCAACCTCGCCAAAGACGACACCGCCAACCTCGCTCAGTGGGAGCGCGGGCTGGACCTGTCCAAGCGCAAGGACCAAGAGCTCGCCGTGCAGAAGATGCCCGGCAAGCAGGACGACACCGTGGGCGCCGCGTTCAAGCGTGGCGTCACCGCGTTGGGTGTGTTCGGTGAAGCCTCCGCCGTCAAGATCGATGAGTTGCTCACTGCGGTGGGCACCATGTTCTTGCCTGAGCCAAAGAAGGGCCCAATGGGCTTGGCTCAGCAGGGCCCGATCGATGCGTCGAACCAAACCGCTAAGAGCTCCCTCACCGACGTAGCCAAGGCCTACTCCGCCCTCCCGCGCGACAAGCGCCTCGAGGTAGCGGGCAAGATTTTCGAGCAGGCCTACGACAACGATAAAAGTATCAGCGGCGCAGTGGACGCGCTGGGCTACATCGTGCGCAACCCAGACGCCGCCTTCAATTTCATGGTTGAGATGGGCGTGCAGGCCGCGCCGTTCGCCCCGGTCGGTGGCGCAATCGGTGGCGCTGTAGGTGGCTCTGTCGCCTCCCGCATCGCGAGCCAGAAGTTCGCCGAGTACGTCAGTGGCGCAGCCACCATGGCGGGCGTGAACTTCACGGCCAACTACGGCCCAACCCTCGCTGGCGAGATCGCGCAAAAAATCGCAGAGGGTCTGCCCTTTGAGGACGCGTGGGAATACGCCAACACCAAGGCCCTGACCGAGGGCGGCGTCAACGCTGCATTCGCGTTCGTGCCCGTGCCGGGCGGGGGCAAGGGCTCCTCGTTCTTTAGCAAGGTCGGCAACATCGCAGGCGAGGTGGTAAAGCAGGGCGTAGCAGGCGCTACAGGCGCTGCCGCTGCCGCTGCCTCCGTTGGTGAAACCGCCAGCCCGGCCGAGCTCTTCCTCGAGGCGGTCGGTGAGGGCTTCGGCGCACCGACCGACGTCGCATGGGCCGCTGTCACCAGCGGTGCGCGCAAGCTCACCAGCGACTCCACCAAAGTGCGCGAGTCGCAGGAGGAGTTCGACAAGCTCGTCAACATGGTGCAGATCGCCACCGAGTCAAAGCTGCGCGCACGCGCACCAGACACCTTCGCTCAGTTTGTCCAGCAAGTCGCGGACGAAACCGAGGGCGCCGTCACTGAGGTGTACGTCGACGCCCGCACTTTGGTCGACGTGCTCGCCCAGTCTGGTGTGGAGCAGGGCGCCTTCATCGGCCAAGTGCCGAGCGTTGCGGAGCAGCTGCAGGATGCGGTCACCGCTGGCGAGGCGGTATCGATCCCGGTCGGTGAGTTCATGGGCAACGTGGTGGGCACAGGCCTCGAGGCCGCGCTGCTGCCGCACTTGCGCGCATCGGAGACCAGCCTCAGTCAGACCGAGCTGCAGGAGGCGGGCAAGCTCGCTGGCGAGTATCTGCAACAAATGGCAGAGAAGGTCGTCACCGAGGTCAACGACGCCACCGCGTTCCAAACGAGCGCCGACGTCGTCAAGGGCAAGGTGCTCGAGCAGCTCAACGCTGGCAAGCGTTTCACTGCGGACGTCAACGAGACCTACGCCACGCTGATTCGCAACTTCTACGCGGTCCTGAGCTCGCGCTACAAGATCACGCCCGAGCAGATGTGGGAGGGCGGATGGGCCGATGCCAGCGGCAAGGTCCAGCCAGCTCGCCGCTTAGCTGTCGGCGCAGAGGGCGTTCCAAACTTCGCCCCCGATGTGTTGCAGAAAAACAACACATTGAAAAATATTGTTGGCACCGACACCGCAGCAGAGGTGCAGGCCGCCACCCAGAGCTTCGAGCAAGTTCAGCCCGGCGCAAACGACCCTATTACGACGGAGCAGCGCTCGCAGGCCGAGCAGGTACTCGCACCCCTAGCCGAGCGCGCAAACGCAGCCAAGCCCGAATTTGACGCCTTGGTGACCCGAATTAACCAGCTCTTCGGTCAAGAGCCGAAGCTGGCCCCGATCAAGAGCCTCAAACGCGCAGCTGAGAAGCTGGTGATGGAGGCGGGCGGGGATGTGAACCTGATTCGCGACATGCTGCGCGCCACGATCGTGGTGCAAAAGCTCAGCGACGTGCAGCGCGCGATCGAGCAGGTGCAGCAGAACTTCGAGATCGTGCGGATTAAGAACCGCTTCGAGACCCCTACGGAGTCTGGCTACCGCGACGTGCTAATCAACGTGCGCATGCCTGACGGCACTGTGGGTGAGATACAGGTGAACCTGCCCCAGATGCTGGCCGCGAAGGCCGAGGGGCATAAACTTTATGAGATGGCGCGAGTGCTGCCTGCGGGCGACCCCCGCCGTGTGCAGCTCGAGGAGCTGCAGGCCCGGCTCTACGCCGAGGCTTTTGACTCTGCGACCAACGCCTCGAACTCCGCCGCCTCAACAGGCGCGCCGTACGAGAACACTTTGGCGGAGTCGGGGAATGGTCTTGGCCCTGCCGCGCTGAACGCTACGCAAGAGCCGTCTGGCAATCTCGCTACCGGGATGCCATCGACATCGAACAACTTTGCACCGTCTGGGATTTCTAACATAACTGGAACCTCCGACCAAAGTATAGCAGATGCTGAAACCGCCAACCAAGTAGTGCTGCAACAAAGCATTGACGCGGTCTTGGAGGCCCAGCCAGCGCCCGCCGCCGCGACGTTGGACGACTTCACACCCGCCGCGCTGCCCGAGCTGCTGAGCAAGCAGGGCTGGGCGGTGCTCACCGCAGAGGACCCCGGCGCCGCCAAGGCGACCCCAGAGGCGAACGCGATCGCGACCGCCAACCTGCGCGCTGACCTCGACGCCATGGGCGTTGACTACATCGAGGTGTCGGGCAAGTACGGCGACGTGCAGGGCGCCTTCATCATCACGGGCTTGACCGAGCAGGAGGCCCTCGAGCTGGGCCGCAAGTACGGCCAAGAGTCGGTGCTGACCCGCAGCGGCTTGCTCTACGGCGACGGCTCCATCGTGCCCGCAGTGGGCATGGAGGTGTACGACACCGCGCCCGAGGACTTCTACACGACGGTGCCAACCACTGGCGCCTTCTTCAGTGTGGTGCTTGACTTCAACGCGGGCACTGGCGAGGCCTTCGCGCAGGGCAAGCCTGTGCGCGGCTTGGGCAAACCCAAGAGCGCGGTCAAGGCCGCGCCCGTTGTGGCGCTGCCAGACACCCTTACCACGACCACCGCGATCGACATCCGCAACGGCGAGAAGGGCAACCTCTCGATCACGCAGGTCGGCGAATACTTCGACCGCATCACGGGCCAGCGCGACCCTGCAGACCCTGCAGAGTTCCAACGCGCGCTCGACACCTTGGTGGCCGAGATTCAGCACCAGCTCGCCCAAGAGAAGAGCGGCCTCGACTGGTACGAGGAGGACATCGCACTCGCCTTCGGAGAAACCCAGAAGCTCATTCCAGAGCTGAAGGACCCCGGCCAGCGCCAGCTCTTCTCCGTGATCGCGGGCATTCTCTCGCCACAAACCACCGCACGCGATAACTGGTTCATCGCTGCGAAAGCATTCCGCCACTTCAAGCAGACAGGCGTTGTGCCCGGTCGCAACCCAGAGACAGGCTCTCTGTGGCAGGGCGGCACGACATCGGTCAACAAAGAGAAGGCCCTCGTCTTCCTGAACAACATGATTCAGGACATCGGCGAGGCCGCCACCATCGAGTGGCTGATGGGCACCCACACCGTCAAAGAGCTCAACGCCGCACGCAAGACGTGGGGCAACATGGGCCCGGGCGTGGACGGCAAGATGACAGACACCGCCATGGGTGTGCGCGCGTTTGGTCCGAAGGTCGGCCCATTCGTGATGAACATCAACGGCATCCACGACATCACCGTGGACATGTGGGCAACCCGCACGTTTAACCGTTACTTCGGTCGCATGATCGGCCCGGATGGTAAGATCGTCGACGCGCCTACGGAACCCCAACGTAAGGTAGTAAAGGACCTCTTCAATGAAGCAGCAAAGCAACTCGGCATCAAGGGCTACCAAGTCCAGTCCGTCATCTGGTTCTTCGAGCAACAGCTCTTCAACCAACTCGGCACAGGCGCCCAAAGCTACGGATTCAGCGACGGCGCCTTCCGATTCGCAGGAGAAATCGCAAGTGACGGCGGAGCTGTCACAGGCGGACCAAGCGCTGTCGGAAGCGCTCAAGCGTCAGAGGTCCTAGCCCAGAGCGCGCTGGACACCGGGATCAACCTCACCGGGGTCCACTTCAGCAAAGCAGCACGCACCTCCCTCGACGGCGTCTTCTACGGCACAGGCCTCAAAGGCCTCGAGGCCGAGCGCCTCAAAGAAGTCACCGACTCACGACTCAAGAACCGCGTCTACTTCTACGTGGACGAGGGCAAGGGCATCCGCCCAGAGTCTGGCATCGGCGGCATCGCGCACAGCGCAGACCTCACCAACCTCTACGACGCGAAGGCCGACCCCCTGCGTCTGTGGAGCGGCGACGTCAACACGATCGAGTCGCGCATTCTCGATGCGGGCTTCAACGGCTACTACATCCGCGACGCCTTCAACAAGCAGGGCGCCGCTGTGGTGTTGGGTAACGCCTCCAAGGGCATCCCCGCCCAGCAGATCGCCAACCCAACGACAGGCGCGCCCGCGCAGGCTGCAGCCCCTACGCAGTACCGCCGTGGCTTGCTCTCCTACGAGCTCAACAAGCTAGACCTCCCCGCCATCCAAGCGGTGGCACCGAGCGCCAACCTGCGTGCGGGCGTGTTTACTGTGGACGAGGCAGAGCTCGGTGCAGCTCGCGGCGTGCTGAGCAAGCAGGGCATCGCCCTGCCCGGCAAGTTCGCGCAGACACTGGCCGAGGACATGGAGGGCCAAGCCCCATTCCTCGAGCAGCGCGCCAAAGAGGCGGGCTACGACACGGTGGACGACTGGGCCGCCAACGATGTGGGCGCCTTCATGAAGGCTGCCGAAGAGTGGCGCCAGATGAACCCAGCCGAGACGCTGGCGCAACCTAAGCGCGGCACCTTCAGCCCTAGCCAGATGCGCATCGAGCTGCTGAAAGACGCAGACCTCTCGACCTTCCTGCACGAGGCGGGGCACTTTTTCCTCGACATGATGGCGGACTTGGCTGCACAGCCGGGCGCGCCCGAGGACATCAACAACGACATGGCCGCGCTGCTCAAGTGGTTCGGCGTGCCAGACCTGCAAACTTGGCAGGGCTACACCCTCGACCAGAAGCGCCCCTACCACGAGAAGTTTGCCGAGTCCTTCGAGCAATACCTCTTCGAGGGCAAGGCCCCCAACGTCGAGTTGAAGCCACTGTTCCGCCGCTTCCGCGAGTTCATGACCAGCGCCTACAAGTCCCTCAAGGACTTCATGGCGCGCTACAACACGGGGCTCTCCGACGAGGTGCGCTCGGTGTTCGACCGCATGATCGCCACCGAGGACCAGATCAACGAGGCCGAGCGCGTGGCTGGCATGCTGCCAGACTTCGACGCCACCAACGAGGCGATCGAGAAGCTCGGCGCCCGCAGTCTGCGAGACCTCAAGTGGGTGGTCAACGCCCGCAGCAAGCTGCTCAAACAGCTGCAGAAGGACGTCAACGAAAAGCGCAAGGCCATGAAGGAGGAGGTCACCGCCGAGGTGCGCGCGATGCGCGAGTACGCGGTGCAACGCTTCCTGAAGTTCGGCGAGCTCGACGGCGCCAAGGTCGAGGGCGGCAAGCTCTCGCTGCCTGTGCTCAAGGAAATCTACGGCGAAGGCCCTGCAGCTCCATGGCGCTACCTCGCCACCAACATGGTGACCAAGGACGCCGAGACAGGGCTGCACCCCAACATGGTGGCCGAGCTCTTCGGCTTTACCAACGGCGACGAGATGACCCGCGCGATCATCGGCGCAATGCCAGAAGACAGCACGATCGACGGCATGACCGACCAGCGCCTGCTCGAGCGTTACGGTGACTTGGTCACCGAGAAGGGCATTGAGCGCGCAGCCAACGAGGCGATTCACAACGAGGCGCGAGCCCGCTTTGTGGCGACCGAGCTCAAGGCCATGCAAGAGGCCATGAACCCCCGCGAGCGCACGCCCGCAGGCGGCTCCGTCAACGTGCTCTTGCGTGCTGCCAAGGACTTCGCCGAGAACCTCGTAGCACGCCGCAAGGTGCGCGATCTGAAGGCTGGCGCCCACACCTCGGCCGAAGCCCGCGCTGCACGCCGCGTGAGCCAAGCACAATCGAGCGGCGACACGCAGGCCGCGATTACGGCTAAGCGTGACCAGCTCTTAAACCACTACGCCGCCCGCATGACGACCGAGGCGCTGACCGAGATCGACAAGAAGGTCGACTACCTGCGCAAGTTCGACAAAGACAGCGTGCGCAGCAAGCTGCCGCCCGAGTACCTAGCACAAATCGACAAGCTGCTCGAGCGCGTTGAGTTGCGCCGTGGCACGACACTGCGGGAGCTGGACAAGCGCGCCAAGCTCGCTGAGTGGATCACCGCCCAGCAGGAGCTCGGCCTCGACCCAGCGATCCCAGACTACCTGCTCGAGGACGTACAGCTCAAGTCTTACAAGGACATGACAGTCGAAGAGTTCCGTGGCTTGGTTGACACAGTGCGCAACATCGAGCACTTGGGCCGACTCAAAGACAAGCTGCTGACCCTGCAAGACAAGCGCGCATTCGCTGCGGTGGTGCAGGAGCTCGAGGCATCCATCCGCGAGAACGCCACCAGCTCGCGCCCTGTGCGCGTGAACGCGCCGACCAAGCTCGACCGTGCGACCGACGCGGTTCGCGGCTTCTTCAGCGCCCACCGCAAGATCGCCAGCCTGATTCGCCAGTTCGACGGCATGAAGGACGGCGGCGTGTTCTGGGGCGTGTTCAACCGCTCCATGAACGCTGCGGGCGACAAAGAGGCGGTGATGCGCGAGCAGGCCACCAAGGCGCTGTCGAAGATTTTCGAGCCCATCATCAAGGGCGAGAAGCTCAAGACCTTGGCCTTCATCCCAGCGATCAACATGAGCCTCTCGCTCGAGACCCGCTTGGCGGTTGCACTGAACTGGGGCAACGAGGCGAACCGCCAACGCGTGATGGACGGCGACAAGTGGAGCTCGCAGCAGGTCGACGCCATTCTGTCGACGCTCACCGCTGAGCAGCTCACCTTCGTGCAGAAGGCTTGGGACTACATCAACGGCTACTGGCCTGAGATCGCCGCCAAAGAAGAGCGCGTGAGCGGCATTGCACCCGAGAAGGTGCAGGCCTCCGCCTTCACGGTAACGCTCGCTGACGGCACAGAGATGCAGATGCGCGGCGGGTACTACCCCATCAAGTACGACCCCGACCGCTCGAGCAAGGCAGAGGCAGACACCGCCGCTGAGTTGACCAAGCAGATGATGATGGGCCAGTACACCCGCGCCACCACACGACGCGGCCACACCAAGGGCCGTGCCGACACGGTCAACCGTGCGGTGCGCAAAGACATCGGCGTGATTTTCCAGCACGTCGATCAAGTCATCCACGACTTGGCTTGGCACGAGTGGCTCATCGACGCCACCCGCATTCTGCGCGCTGGCCCGATCGACGCCGCGATCCGCGAGACCGCCGGGCCAGAGGTGCTGCGCGAGATGAAGAAGACGATCGAGGACATCGCTGCAGGTGATGTGCCTGCGCAGTCTGAGTTCGAGAGCGCCGTCAACCACCTGCGGGTGGGCACCACGATCGCTGGCATGGGCTGGAACCTGATGACCTCCCTGATGCAGCCTCTGGGCCTCACACAGTCGATGGTCCGCATCGGCCCTAAGTGGGTGGGCAAGGGCTTGGCGCGCTGGATTGGCGACGCTACCCGCATGGAGAACACCGTCAAGGAGGTGTACGAGAAGTCCGACTTCATGCGCCTGCGCGGCCAGACCATGCAGCGCGAAATCGCTGAAATCCGCAACAAGGTGCAAGGCGAGATGGCGGGCCCTGTGAAGGAGACCTTCTTCTATCTCATCCAGAAGGGCCAGCTCATCGCTGACTTGCCCACTTGGCTGGGCCAGTACGAGAAGGCCATGGCCGACATCGTGGACGAAGAGCGCGCCATCGCGTTGGCAGACCAAGCCGTGCGCGACTCGCAAAGTGGCGGCCAGATTATGGACCTCGCCCGCGTGCAGCGCGGCGGCCCCTTGCAGAAGCTCTTCACCAACTTCTACTCGTACTTCAACACGACCTACCAGCTCACGGCGGAGCGCTACAACACCACCAGCTTCAAGGACCCGCTGCAGGTTGGCCGCTTCATGGTCGACATGCTGCTGCTCTACACCGTGCCTGCGGTGCTTGGCTTCGCGATGAAGGAGGCACTCAAGGGTGGGGGCGATGACGACGACTTGGCAAAGCGCCTCGCCGCTGAACAGCTCAACTACATGCTGGGCACGATGGTCGGCCTGCGCGAGGTCGGCGCCGCTGTCGCTGGCTTCAACGGCTACCAAGGCCCGGCTGGCACCCGCTTCTTCAGTGAGCTTGGCAAGTTCGGCAAGCAGGTGGAGCAGGGCGACGTGGACGGTGCATTGCTCAAGTCGCTCAACAACGCGGCGGGCATTCTCTTCCACTACCCAGCGGGGCAGGTCAACCGCACGGTGGAGGGCTTCAACGCTCTCGTCGAGGGCAAGACCGCTAACCCACTGGTGCTCGCCTTCGGGCCCCCGCGCGAATAAAGGTGCGGATATGAGACACCCATTTTTTGATAATCCCAACAACTCCCGAGGGCCCCACAAATGACTGTACCTGCCGCCGAGCGAAAGGCTGGCCCGTTCAACGGGAACGGGTCGACCACCGCATTTCCATTCACCTTCAAAGTCTTCACCACTGAGGACATCGAAGTCATCTTCGCCGACACCGATGGTGTTGAGACCGTGCTCGAGCTCGACTCCGATTACTCGGTGTCGCTGAACGCGGACCAAGACGAAGACCCGGGCGGCACGGTCACCTACCCGATCAGCGGCACCGCTCTCGCCACAGGCGAGAAGCTCAGCATCGCTGGCGCTTTGCCCTACGAGCAAGAGACAGACATCCCCACAGGCGGCAACTTCAACCCAACCGTGTTGGAAAACGCGCTCGACAAACTGAGCATGCAGACCCAGCAGCTCGCCGAGTCGGTGAGCCGTGCAGCGAAGGTGCCGATCACCAACGCTGCGGACGCTGACACGTTGACGCAGGCCATCCTCGTGGCCGCCAACAACATCGCGGGCCTCGAGGTCGTCGTCGCAAACATC